>JALHRH010000044.1 GCA_022841565.1 Mycobacterium sp.
CCGGTGCCGGACCTGAAACCAGCCTGACAACAGATCCGGTAGCAAAGGCGGGTGCCACCAATCTCGCGGCGCGATCTACTTCGATTTACAGCCAGACTTTTTCAACAAAATCGACCCAACGCGGACCTCAGGGCCTCCAAGGATGCCGGCGATCAGTGGAGCTAACGCAAATCTCCAAGTGCCGCGCGTCGAGAAGCGGCGTGAACTGATGGAGGCCCAGGCAGCTTCTTTTGGCGAGCGGCCGCCTTAAGCGTCGATCTGCCGGGAAATCGAAAGTGTTTCTTCGTGGCGTTGCCTTGCTTTGGCTATATCGCCAGCGAGCAAATGGGCCGACGCCAGCGCACTTAGGCGTCGGTGAGCGCCAGGATGGCGGGCGGCATGGCTGCGGTGACTGCGAGAGCGTAGCTGCTTCTCGACATTGGGAGGTAGCTCCTCATTCGATCACCTCGTCGGCACGGGCAAGCAGCGTTAGCGGAATTTCGAACCCTTGTGCCTTGGCCGTTTTGAGATTGATCAGCAGTTCAACCTTGGTCGACTGCTGCACCGGCAGATCGGCCGGCTTCTCGCCCTTGAGGATGCGCCCAGCGTAGATGCCAGCGAGGCGATAGGCATCGTCGGGGCTGCCGCCGTAGCTCATCAGTCCGCCGGCCTGGGCAAATTCGCGCAAGAAGTAAATCGCTGGCAATTTGTGCTCGGCCGCCAGCGCTGTGATCTTGGTGCGCCGGCTATTAAACAACGCATCGGCTGCGACCGCGACAGCGCCGACGCGGCGCTCGGCGAACGTGCCCCAGGCCTTGTCGATTTCGCCGTCGCTGCTGGCATGTTCGAGATGGATGACGGCGCCCAGTGCTCGAGCCGCATTCTGCATGTCCATGGTTTCCGCCTGGGCGGATGGGTTTTTCGGATTGACCATGAGGCCGATCGTTGCCCCCGCGGGCACAAGTTCCCGCACGAACTCCAGACGCTTGGGCCCGAGCGAGTTCACCAGGAAGGTTGCGCCGGTGACGTTGCCGCCGGGACGCGCCAGGCTCTGCACGAGCCCAAGCCGCACCGGATCGCCTCCGATGGAAAACACGATTGGGATGGTGGATGTCGCGGCCTTGGCGGACAGTGGTGCGCGTGGACTTTGCATCGCGAGGATCAGTGCGACCTGACGATCGACCAACTCCGCTGCCATCGCCGGCAGGCGGTCGAATTGTCCGTCGGCCCAGCGGTACTCCATGGTCAAGTCGCGGCCAGGCACGAACCCGGCTTCTTTCAGTCCCTGCTCGATTGCCGCGATCTGGCTCTCTTCGCGGTCGGTGCCACTGAGGAGGCCGATCACCGGTCGGGAGGATTGGGCCGATGCGGCGAGCGGCCACACGATTGCGGAACCCGCCACGGCACCGAGGAATGTGCGTCTGTTCATTGCTATTCCGCCAATTATGATTTCGATGGTAACGCAATTCGGAGCAATACTACCGGGGAAAGTGGGCCCGTACGGCGCATCGCGCCGCACGGGCCTCAGTGTCGTTCAGCGGCTGGCCGAAGCTGCCGCCCCTTGTAGCTGCGTGGCGACCAACTGCTGGCCGATCTTGCGGCCCATTTCCTTGGCAACCTCATTGGAGAAGCGGTAGTGAAATCCGCCGTAAATCCGCGCCATCGAAACCTCGTCTGCGTAATCGGACAGCCGGTTCCACTTGCGGACGACGCCAGGCGCGGTCGGACTGGTCAGCGTGAACGACACGTCGTCGCCCACGGCGGCCTGCAGCACAGTGCTCACCGTCGCGGACACGATGCAGTGCGCGCAGGGATATTCCGGGTGCATCGGAGTTTCGCCGAGCGCAATCCAGGTCGCGTCGCGCGGCGTATCCTTGTTGCCGGCCTGGTCGGCGTTGCGGATCGCGGTGATCGGACGCCAGAAATTATAGTGGTACTTGGCGTCGAACACCGCGGTGATCGCGTCGCTGCCGCCCATGGTCACCAGCGCGAATAGGCGGGCACTGTCGACCAGGTCGAGCTTCTTGGCGCTCACGATCTGCCGCACAATCGGATTGTACGTCGGGGGGCCGGTGAAGAACCAGAACCGCCCGATTTCGGTCTGTTCGGCAGTGCGCGTTTTGCTGTTGCGCCCGCCGTATTCGCGGACTTCGTTCACGTCCTTTGCCCAGGTTGCGGAGTCGAGCGCTGGCGGTGCGGCCGGGCGGAACTGGGCGGCGCTGGTCATTGACCATGGCGTCACAGCACCCAACATGGAATTCACCGGAATGGTGGTCGGAACATAGACGCCGGGCTGGGTGGTCGGGCGATAGCTCTCCCGCGCGTTCAGGCCATCATTGGCACGCAATGCGACCACCTGGGATGCCGCACGACGGCCGAGCTCCAAACCCTTGGTCTTGGCCTCGCCATCCGGAATCGGGTTCCAGCGATGCTCGCGGCCGCCCCCCAGCGATTCCTCGAGGAAGGCATCTAGTCTGTCCTTCTGGTCGGGGTAGAGCGTGATTAACACAGCGTGCGCCGCAGCAGCGGCAGCCGCTTCCTTCGACGCGTCGCGGTCGGCGCTCAGGTTGAACTTGTAGGAGGCATATCGGCGTTCGATGGCATTGACCGCCTCGAACATGGCAAGGTGGACGGCCGCGAGGCGAGTGGGATAGGTCGCCTGGCTGTCGCGATTTTGCAGTGCGATCCGGTCCGCCTGCTCGTTCCATTCCGAGATCATGTTGGCCTGCGCAACCGGGGAGGCCATCAGCGTCCCGGTGAACGTGCCGACCAGAAAGGCCGCCTTCCAGGCGTTGGTCCGTGTCGCTTTGGGCTTAGATATCTGGTTCATGGTCTTCTCCCTTCGCTGGGCAGCGTTTTGCTGCCATCAAGAGAAGCTTGACCCGGTCCGGACGAATGGTCCTTGGGACAGACCTGAAATGTTCTGAAACGCGAAGGACGCGATTCGATAGTTTCGTTGGCCGGAGCGAGCGGGTGGACGGCGACTCCAGGCACCGTCTTTTCCTAAGGTCCACATCCGCTATAAAGCGGACCTCAGCGCTAACGTCGACTAATTATCTCTTATTTGCGAGCAAGGTGCTTCATTCCCGGGCTTTTATTGGGTCTCGACTGGGCTGGGCGGGGTGCGATCATTCGTAAATTCGGTCAGTTTTCGCAACCTTATGGTGTTGCGCATTCGGTAACGATCGGGCGGTTGACGCCTCGAAAAAGCACAGGCATTCGACTACGTTCCTGTCCTTACGGTAACGAACCTCAATGATTTCAAGGCACCCCAGACTACGAATCTGGGGGAGGGCGTTAAAATCCTTCCACCGAAACGGATGCAACACATGTGGGGCGAGGGAGGCCTTGCCGGCGCAGTCCATTGAAATTCAACTATAAACGAAGCGTAAGGAGATCTATATGACTGAAATCAGAACAGGGCGTCCCGTGACGCGAGCGCCTTCGGGCATGGTTTCCTCGCCACATTCGCTCGCATCGGAAGCGGGCGTTGCGGTTCTCAGAGCTGGAGGCTCCGCCGTCGACGCTGCGATAGCGACGAGCGCCGTGCTCGCCGTGGTCTATCCACACATGACGAGTATCGGCGGCGACGCCTTCTGGCTCATTCACGAAGGTAAGTCTGGGGCCATTCGTTATCTGAATGGGGGCGGCCGCGCCGCCGCCAGCGCCACCATCGATTGGTTCAAGTCCAGGAATTTCGAGGAAATTCCCTTCCGTGGGATGGCGCCCGCGACCTTGACGGTGCCGGGCGCGATCGCAAGCTGGGTCGAGGCGCACAAGGCCTACGGCAAACTGCCACTTGAGCGGAGTCTGGAAAGTGCGATCGGCTATGCGCGAGACGGATTTCCTGCGACCGGTCGCTTGGCCGGTTTTGCGGCAGCGACTCAAAGCGAATTACGTGGAAGCGCCGAAGCATCGGCAATTTTTCTGCCTGAGGGATCGCCGATCAAAGAAGGCCAACGCGTTCGAAATGTAAATCTGTCGCGCTCATTGGAGCTGATTGGTGAAAGTGGGCGCGCGGCGTTCTACGAAGGTCCGATTGCCAAGGAAATGGCACGTTTTGCGGCGGAAAGAGGCGGCTTTTTTACCGAGAAGGATTTCGCCGAGCAAAATGCAAAGTGGGGCGAACCCATTGTCGGCCAGTATCGAGACGTGACCATCTTCAATACCCCGCCGCCTACGCAGGGCTTCACGGTTATTGAGATGCTCAACCTCATCGAGCCACATGATATGGCTAAGGTGCCGCATCTCGGTCCCGACTATGTGCATCTATTGGTTCAGGCCAAGCAGATCGCCTACAACGATAGAGATAATGTTCTGGGCGACCCTGACTTCGCGGATGTGCCGATCGCGGACTTGCTATCGAAAGAATATGCACGCTCTCGGTCCGGAATTATGGACTTACGGTCAGCTGTGCCGTGGGACAAAATACCGTCTTTCGGCAGTTTGAAGGGAGATACCGTCTATGTTGCCGTCGTCGACAAAGATGGTAACGCAGTCTCACTGATCCAAAGTCTATACGGTGTTTTCGGCTCGTGTGTTATGGCCGGTAACACGGGCATCATGTTGCAAAACCGAGGGGCGTACTTTTCTCTGAACGAGAACCATCCGAACCGCCTTGAGCCGCGCAAGATCCCTCTGCACACCCTCATTGCTTCGATGGCTAAGAAAAACGACAATCTTTGGAGCGTGCTGGGCTGCATGGGTGCGGATGGGCAACCTCAGATTCAGCTTCAGGCCTATGTTGGAATGGTTGATTACGGCCTGAATATCCAGGAAGCGCTTGAAATGCCGCGCTTCCTCTCCGGAAGGTTTGCGTTGGGCGAGGCGCGGGATACGCTTCACATGGAAGCACGCTTTGATGAGGGAACGCTGAAAGAGCTTGAGCGCCGCGGGCACGTCTTGAACAGATGGGGTAATTGGAGCGAGTTCGCTGGTCACGCGCACGGAATTGTCATTGATAGGGACAATAGCGGTCTGGTCGGAGGCTCCGATCCAAGAAGCGACGGAGCAGCGATCGGTTATTGACGCTTTTAGCCGGACTTGACCGCAAGCAAGTGAGTCGGGTCGCGATATTCGACTCGACTTCACTTGTTGAACCTGATCGGCACTGGAGAGTGCAGCAGCAGCAAAGACGTTTTTGCATGCGGCGGCGGCGGCTTTCTATGCTCTATGTGTTCGTTACCGTCTCTTGAATGGTCGTGCTATTCAAATTATTTGACATAGATACTGTGCCGCCATTCAGACTCGCGTCCTGTTCCCGCTGGGTACGCCACGCCATGAAGCCGCCAGCCTCAAGCTGCGCTGCACAGGCAATGTGAGCAACGGCGACCAGGTTTTGCCGCCCACGGTGACACGACCTTTTCTTCGTTAAGTAACCGCACAAGAGAATTGCCGAGTTGCGCTTGGTCCAGTGCTCTTCGCCATCCATCTTGTGTGAATGCCTACTCAGGCGTCCACGAAAGCCAGCGATTTCTCGCTCGAAGAGCGAAGAAATTCTCGCGTTCGCCTATAAGATAGCGGCAGACAAAAACAATACATGAAAAGCCCGGCAGGTGAGTGCCGGGCTTTTCAGATTAGGTTCGTAGTCCAGGAATATGTGTGCGCGCTCGCGCAATCGGCTTGGATTGAAGTTTGGTGAGAGCCTTAAGCTTTACATCGGAGGTGTTGGTGCTGCCGCCCCTGACGCATCGCCGCTATTGATAGGCGGATCAATCAGACCGCGTTGGGTGCCAGCGCAACTCGACGTGAACCTCATCCGCCGAAGTCTCGGCGAAGCCGAGCTTGCGAAACAGCGCCAGCGAGCGGCCGTTGGTCGCGGCGACCAGCGCGCTGACGCCGTGGCCGTGCGCCGCCGCCTCATCCATGACGGCGCGAACGAGGGCCGTGCCGATTCCCCTGGCCTGATGCGACGGCGATACGGCAACATCGACGATGTGAATGACGTCGGGCCGGTGATCGGCGACGATGCGTCCGACCGGCGCGCCCGCCAGTTCGACGACCGACCGGCGGGCGGCAGGACATTCGGCGCGGTAGGTCGCTGTTTGCGACCGGTGCTGCATGGCGAGCAGGGCGTCGCGCACGGGCGGCGGCAACTCCGCTTGCATCACCGCGTTGGTGTCGGCGAACAGGCGAAACAGAAAGCCGGCATCGTCCGGCCGTTCGTCACGCAGGATCAACACGCCGGCCGCTGTATCGATGCTCAGTGTATCGCTCATCATGGCCGGACCCTGCGCGCCTGTTGTCGCGGCGCCGGCGGCAAATTACAGTCGCCCCTTTCCAGGCGGCGGGCGAGGGGGCCATGCAGGCGTTGACGCAGATCGAGGACTTCCAGCCGCATGTCGGCAAGATCTTCCGCATCAAGGGCACCCGTCATGCTTTCAAGCTCGCGGAAATCGTCTGCAATGATCGGCCGCTCCCCGGAGGGATCGCACGCAAGCCGTTCCTGTTGATCCTGCGTGGCCCCCGGGAACGCGACGTGCTGCCGGAAGGCGAATACGCGTGCGAGATCGAGGGCGGGGCGGTGACAATGCTTTATGTCATGCCGATCCACACGCCGCATCCCGACCGGCAGGACTATCAGGTATCGTTCAGCTAGCGGGCAGCCCGGCATTGATCAGCGTCAGCCTCGCGTTGCCGCGCCGCGAATGCGGGCTGTTAGGTCGGCGGCGTACTGCCCTGAGTCGCGATGCAGTAATTGACCGCCACGTAGGGCATACGGTTCTCGTGCGGCGCCGTCGGCCCGTCGTTGATCGTGTGGGAGTCCATCGGCTGCACGATCGACATGGACAGAGCGACGTACAGGGATAGGTCGAGGCTGCCGCCGGTAGAGCTTGTGCCCTGGCTTGTGCCGAGCATCATGGTCGGGCCGGGCTGGTTGGAGGAAGTCCCGCCTTTCAATCCCGCATTTGGAATAGCCTGCAGGTAATGACTGTGCGACGGCATTTCGGCGACCGACAGAGTGTGTTGCTCTTCGCCGCCCTTCTGACCGATGTTGTAATTGTTATAGACGCCGGGGCCCTGTCCGAAGCTGATCGGTACGCGGCCGCGCAGATCGGGCAGGGCAAACGTCGTTTTGCCGTCACCGCCATAGGCCGTGCCGAGGACGCTGAAGAGAGCGTGGTCCTGGCTGACGCTCATCATTCGGCCGTCGCATGGCAGCCAACCTGCCGGAATCCTGCCGGCGAAGATTTGAATTTCACCAATGAACGGATCTGACATCGGTCGCGGCTCCTGATGATTGTCCCGCGTTAGTGGCGCGGCGGCATGATGCCCTGCAATGCGATGCAATAGTTCATCGTGAGATACGGCTGCATGTTGTTGTGCGACCGGTCGCCGCCCGTTGTCGGGACCGTGCCGCTGTCGGAGCCGAGCTGGGCATCTGCATTCGGTACGGGGGGCGTGCCGGACTCATCCGGGTTGTAGATGTTGGCCTTTTCGGGCTTCTGCGGGTCGCCGCCGCGGCCGACGGCGAATTGATTTCCGGTCACGGTGTTGGTGGTGCCGGCGCCGCTGCTGCAGTTGAACGAATGGCCGTGGCCGAAGGCCTCATCGGTGATTTGCACCTGCTCGGTGCCCACCATGGTTCCCAGATTCATCGCGCCCTGGCCCCACGGCACGGCACCGATGGCGGCGCGGCCGCGAAGATCGGGCAGTCCGAAGGTCGTCCGGCCATCGCCGCCGAAGTTGGTGCCGAGCAGCGAGGCAAGAGAGCTGTTCGACGCGATCGCAAGAACCTGCCCCTGGCAAAGCGCCCAGCCTTTCGGCGCGAAGCTGTAGGGAAACAATGCGATCTGGCCGATGAAAGGATTGGCCATGCCGTTACTCCTGTGACGGGAAGCGAATACGATGGGCTCTTCGCGCGCACGCTTGTCCGGCGGTCTGTCAAGGCGGGGGTCCCTGGTAGCAAATGATGAAACCCACGCCCAAGACCGGCTGCCTGTTCTCGTGCGTCGGGTTTCCTGGGAGCGGACCGACGGCGTGAGGATGCAGCGCTGTCTGCGTGCTCGCATTGTACGGCGCGTAGACATTCACCTTGCTCGCGTCGCCGCCAGCCAGGTTGGCCATGATCACATCTCTGCTGGGATCCTTGATATTGGCCGGTGCCGACGCCGCCATCACGGGATGGCTGTGCGCCATCTGGCTCTGGTTCAGCGTGACGAAGGCGACACCGCCCGTCTGCCCGAGTGCATAGCCAGTCCCGGTGCCGACCGTGATGTTGTTCTGCAGGTTCGGCACCGCGAAGTTGCTCGTGCCGTCACCGCCGTATTGCTTGCCGATGACGTTGAACAACGGCTGGTACTCACTGATCGGATGGGTCTTGCCATCGCAGGCCAGCCAGCCGACCGGCACGAAGTTGAAACCCACGCAAATGATCTGACCGACATACGCATCCGCCATCGCGTTCCCCCCATCAATGGCGGATCAAATTTCATCGCATTGGAACTCCGGCTGCAAGTCTTTTTTCGCCGTGAGTTTGGTGCTCCTTCGAAATCTGTGGTTCGTCGGCACATCGGTCGACGCGGAGTACGCACGTGGCCTCACTTGAATTTGCCGCCGCTGCTCCTCGCGCGTCGATAATTCATTAATTCCGACAGCGGCTAAGGGCAGGTTGTGGCGCGACCGGCCGTTGCTTTGTTGCAATCGCAACCGGCGGGATTACACTTGGTGATCACGGCAAAGTCGCCGTTGCAGTCTCGCCAAAGGTCCCGTAACCCATAAGTTGCGCGCCCCCCGATGAACGCGTTCATCAACCTCCAATTAGAAGAAGAATATTCTTTAATATCCGATAGTTAGAACTAAAGCCGCCGCACGATTGATGGTTAACCATTTCTTATCATCCGCTTGGTGGTGGCCGATGCACGTGATAGTTTCATTGTATTCTCATGGTGCATACGGCCGGCGAGCGGCAGCTCGCAACGCAATGAACTCATAGCGGGTGGGGGAGCGTTACGGCTGAGGCCGGATCCGTTCCCGGAACGGGCATCTCGATGACAGCGTTCGATTGGCGTTGGACTCGGCGCAACACCGAACCTTTGTCTGTTTCACCGCGCAAGCAACGGCGCCGGACTTTCGGCTTCTTTCCGCTCGAACCGCGCATCATGTTCGACGCCGCGGCCGTTGCGACCGCGGCTGCGGACGTCGCCGCGAGCGATCCGGCTTCATCGGGGCAGCCGGGCGGCGCTTCGGACGCTGTGCAAACGCCGCCGCCGAGTGAGCCGGCCGCTCCACCGGCCAATGCCGCATCCACTCCCACTGCGGCGGACTCTGACGACGCGTCCGCGCTTCCGGTGCCGCAGGACGCAACCGCGACGAATGCCGACAGCGCGATCCGCGAGATCGTCATCTTCGATTCCCACGTGCCGGATTTGCAGACGCTCATCGACGGCGTGAAGCCCGGCACGCAGGTGTTCGTGCTCGATCCCAACCGCGATGGCGTTCAGCAAATTGCCGATATCGTCGCGGCCAACAACCTGCACGATCTTTCGGCGATCCAGATCGTGGCGCACGGCAGCACCGGCGAGATCCAACTCGGCACGACGCGGCTGACCGACGCCACAGCTGCGGACTACGCCCAGGCGCTTGCGGCGATCGGCGCCGCGCTGTCGGACAGCGGCGACATCCTGCTATATGGCTGCGACGTCGGCCGCGACGCCGCCGGGCAGCAGTTCCTCGCACACCTGTCGCAGCTCACGGGGGCGGATGTCGCTGCGGCAACTCATGACGTCGGCAGCGCGCAGGGCCGGACCTGGGTGCTCGATACCGCGACCGGGCCGATCGAGGCGGGCCTGCCGTTCGGTGCCGCCGCGCTCGCCGCCTACCAGGGCACGCTGGCGCCGACCAGCGCGCAGCTGTTCTTCATCACCCAGGGCAGCGGCGTCGACAACGCCATCAAATATGTGAACTCCGACGGCACCATCGCCACCAATCTGGCGACCGGCGGACCGAGCGGCACCAACACCTCGCTGATTTCGCCGTTCGACATCGCCGTCGATACCGCGGCCGGCTTGTTCTTTGTCATCGATCCACAGAGTGCCAATGGTCCCAGCGGCCAGCTCCAGATCGGCAACCTTGCCACGCCGAACGCAGCGCTCGGGACTGCAGAATACACAGTGCCCAACACCTTCGGCCGGATAGACGCGATCGCCATCGATCCGTCTACGCACACCATCTATCTCTCGCAGGTGGTTTACAATGCAGGCGTGACCGCCCTCGATAATCGGACGGGCATTATCGCGCTGACCTACAATCCGGCGACGGGGGCAATCGTCGGCGGGCCGACCTATCTCGTCACCCGGGGCCAGCCCGGCAGTCTGGCGACCGATGCGAACATCGACCCGCTGCTCAGCGATCTGTCGTTCGATCCCGTCAATCGCATTCTCTACTACACCGACGATTCGCTCGGCGGCGCCTACAACGTGGGCGCCACCGAAACCAACCGTGTAATGGCATTCAATCTCAATACCAACACGCTGACGACGGTGGCCACATTCCCGTCGGCACCGGACAGTGATCCGCTCCACGCCGGAACCGATTATCCGGAGCTCTATACCCAGGGCACGATTGCCGGTGTCGCGGCCAACCCGACCGACAACCTGGTGTTCTTCAGCACTGGTCATGGCGTGTTTTCGCCGGGATCGGCCAATACGATTTATCTCGTCACGGCCAGCGGCACCGGTCTGGTGGCGCTGAACGAGGCGCTTGCTTTTGACGGCATGGCGCCGATGCATCTCGAGTTCGATGATAGTGCCAACCAGCTCTATGTTTCCTACAGCCACAGCAGTACGGCGGGCGCGCTGGTCCGTTACAACGTCAACGGCCTGACGCCGGGCAGCACGTCCGGCGTGACACTGAGCGACCCTGTCAGCTTCAACCTCAATCTCGCCAACGCCCCGGGCTTCGCGACCTATCCGGAAGGGCTGTCGCTCAACGAAGTGCCACTGCTGACGCTAACCGGCACCGCGACGCAAGTGGTGGAGCAGGGTGCGGCGGTGGATCTCACGGCCGCGCTCACGCTCGCGGACGACGGCGGTTATCTGAGGGGCGCCACGGTGCAGATCACCGGCGGCACGTTCAGCGGCGACGGTGACGTGCTCGCCGCCAATGTCGCGGGAACCTCGATCACCGCGAATTATGTCTCCGCAACCCGCACCCTGACGCTCAGCGGCTACGACACGATTGCGAACTACCAGACGGTGCTGGGTGCCGTGACCTTCACGTCCACCGGCGACAATCCGACCAACAACGGCGCCAACACCACGCGCACCTTGACCTGGCAGGTCAATGACGGTGCACTCGGCGATCCGTTCAGCGCGGCCCTGAACCAGAAGACCACCACTGTCGCCATTGAAGCGGTCGACGATCCGCCGGCGTTCACGTCAGGCACCACGGCTACGGCGGCGGAGGGCACATCGACCTCGACCACGGTGTACACGGCGGCGGCCACCGATCCGGACACCGCCGGGGCGGTGACCTTCTCGATCACCGGCGGCGCCGACGCCAGTAGGTTCAGCATCAACTCGGCGAGCGGCGCCGTCACCTTCAATGCCGCACCGAACTTCGAAGCGCCGACCGATGTCGGCGCCAACAATGTCTACGACATCACCATCACGGCCTCGACCGTGGGTGGGACGGCGACCAGCACCCAGGACGTTGCCATCACGGTGACCAATGTTGCCCCGACGTTTACGTCGGGAACCACGGTTTCGGCGGCGGAGGGCACGTCGACCTCGACCGCGGTCTACACGGCGACGGCGACCGACCCCGCGGGCGGAAGCTTGATCTACTCGCTCGCTGGTGCCGACGCGAACCGGTTCAATATCAATTCGTCCACCGGTGCCGTCACCTTTATTGCGACGCCAAACTTCGAAGTGCCGACCGATGCGGGCGCCGACAACGTCTACAACATCACTGTCCAGGCATCGGACGGATCAGTGACCGTTACCCGTGCAGTTGCCATCACGGTGACCAATCTTGCACCGGTGATCAGCTCCGGCACATCGGCGTCCGTCAACGAAGGCGTGGCGGCGGGCAGCACGGTCTACGCAGCGGTTGCGGCCGACCCGGCGGGCGGCACTGTCGCGTACTCGCTCGTCGCCGGGGGCGACTCGGCTGCGTTTAGCATCAATTCCTCAACCGGCGCCGTGACCATCAATAATTCGCCGGACTTCGAGACCAAGAGCTCGTACAGTTTCACCGTTCTCGCCAGCGATCCGTCCGGCGCTTTCAGCACCCAGACCGTTACCCTCGGCGTGAACGACCTTGCACCGGTGATCAGCTCCGGCACGTCCGCGAGCGTCAACGAAGGCGTGGCGGCGGGTAGCACGGTCTATACAGCAGTTGCAGCCGACCCGGCGGGCGGCACCGTCACGTACGCGCTTGTCGCCGGCGGCGACGCCGCTGCGTTCACCATCGACTCCTCGACGGGGGTCGTGACCATCAACAACGCGCCCGACTTCGAGAGCAAGAGCTCGTACAATTTCACCGTCCGCGCCAGCGACCCATCCAACGCTTTCAGCACCCAGGCCGTTACGCTCAGTGTGAACAACCTTGCGCCGGTGATTACGTCAGCGGCCACGGCTTCGGTGAACGAGAACGTCGCGGCGGGCGCCACCGTCTATACCGCGGTTGCGGCCGACCCCGCGGGCGGGACCGTGACCTACGCGCTCACCGGTACCGACGCGGCGGCGTTCACCATCGACTCCTCGACGGGTGTCGTGACCATCAACAACTCGCCTGACTTCGAGATCAAGAATTCGTACAGCTTTACAATCCGGGCCAGCGACTCGTCCAACGCGTTCAGCACCCGTGCCGTTACGCTCAGCGTAGCGAACGTGAACGAAGCGCCGTCCGGCGCCGACAATACGGTCACGACGAACGAGGATGTCGCCTACACGTTCACCGCGACGGACTTCGGCTTCACCGATCCCGATGATACGCCGGCCAACAGTCTGGCCGCCGTGAGGATCGGCTCACTGCCGGCGGAGGGGAATCTGCGGTTCAACGGGGTCGCGATCACTCAGGCTCAGGTCACGGCGGGACTTGAGGTATCCGCCGCCGATATTACGGCCGGCCTGCTCACGTTTCTTGCGGCGGCCAATGCGAACGGCGCGGGCTACGCCAGCTTCACGTTCCAGGTCCGCGACAATGGCGGCACCGCGCCGGGGGTCGACCTGGATCAGAGCCCCAACGCAATCACCATCAATGTGACGGCGGTCAATGACGCGCCGGTCGCGACGATCACGCCGGCAAGCTACAGCGCGACCGAGCAGACGAGCCTCACGCTCAAGGGTACCGGCCTGTCGGTGAGCGACGCCGACGCGCTCGGCGGTATCGTGACCATCACGCTGTCGGTAGGCGAGGGCACGCTGAGCGCGACCGCCGGCGACAGCGGCGCGACCATCGACAGCGGCAACAACAGCAGCTCGGTGCAGATGTCCGGCACGCTGGCGCAGCTCAACGCTTTGCTCGGCGCCGGCAGCACCAGCACGCTGACCTACATCAACAGCTCCGATACCCCGTCCACCAGCACGACGCTGACGCTGGCAGTCAACGACAACGGCAACACCGGCACGCCCGGGGCGCAGACCGGTCAGGATACCGCCACCATCAACATCACGGCGGTCAACGACGCGCCGACCGTGGATGCGCCGGCATCGCTGCTCGGGCTTCCCAACGTTGCGTTTGCAATCACCGGCATCACGTTTGCCGACGCGGATGCCGGCGGCGCAACCGCGACCTTCACCGCCGGCGCCGGGATATTGACGGCCACGACCACCGCCACTGTGACAGTGTCCGGCTCGGGCACCGGCACGCTGACCCTGACCGGCACCATCGCCGACCTCAACGATTTCATCGCCGGCAACGGCCTGACCTTCGCGTCGGCGGCCAGCACGTCCATCCAGGTGGACCTCGACGACCTGGGCAACACCGGCACTCCGGGCCCGCAGACCGGCAGCGACACGATCGCGATTGTCATCGATATTCCGCCGGTGCTGGCGGGCGCCGGCAATACCGTCGGCTACACCGAGCAGCAGATCGCGCCGGCCGCGGTGGTGCTCGCGCCTGCGATCATGCTCACCGATTCCGACGCGCCGGGTTCTGGCACCCAGATCAACAGCGCCACGGTGCAGATCACCGCCGGCGGCATCGTGGGCGACACCCTGGCGGTGGGCACGCTGCCCGGCGGCAGTGCGGCTTCCTACGACGGCGGCACGTTCACGCTGACGCTGACCGGCGGCGCGTCGCTGGCGGACTACCAGGCCGCGTTGCGGTCCGTCACGTTCAGTTCGTCAAGCGACGATCCGACCGCGGCGGGCGCCAGCACCAGCCGTACCGTAAGCTGGACGGCGTTCGACATCTTCGATGTGGCCAGCACGGCGGCGACCACCACGGTCAACGTCACCGCGGTCAACGATGCGCCGGTCAACACCGTGCCCGGCGCGCAGACCACCGGCGAGGACACCAGCCTGGTGTTCGCCGGCCCGACCGCGATCGGCATTGCCGACATGGACAGCGGCAGCCAGGGCGTTACGGTAGCGCTGTCGGTCCTGCACGGCAGCCTGACGTTCGGCGGTTCGTCGGCGGGGCTAACCTCGTTCAGCAACGGCCAGCCGTCGATTTCGCTCTCGGGCTCCGTCGCGGCCATCAATACCGCGCTGGCGACGCTCAGCTATCAGCCGGCGGACGACTACCACGGCGCCGACACGCTGACGCTCGCGACCACGGACAACGGCCACACCGGCGGTGGTGCCCTGACCGACGCCGACACGGTCGCCATCACCATCAATGCCGTGGCCGACGCCGTCACCGACAACCTGACCACCAACGAGGACACGCCGGTCGCCGTCAATGTCATCACCGGCACCAACGGGGCGAGCGCCGACAATTTCGAGGACACCGGCCGTACACTGACGGCGGTGACCCAGGGTGCCAACGGTACGGTGACCTTCGCCGGCACTGGCACCGTTACCTATACGCCGGACCCTGACTTCAACGGCTCTGACAGCTTCACTTATACGGTGACGACCGTGGACGGCGCGACCGAGACCGGCACGGTCAATGTCACCGTCAACGCGGTCGCTGACATCGTGGCGGACAATCTGACCACCGACGAAGACACGCCGGTCATGGCCAACGTCATCACCGGCACCGACGGGGCGAGCGCGGATAATTTCGAGGACGCCGGCCGCGTGCTGACGGCGGTGACTCAGGGCGCCAACGGCACCGTGACCTTCGCCGCCGGCGGCAGCATCACCTACAGCCCGAATGCGGACTTCTTCGGCGCCGACAGCTTCACCTACACGGTAACGTCGGGCGGCGTCACCGAGACCGTGACCGTCAACGTCACCGTCAATTCGGTCAACGACGCGCCGATGGTCGTCGTCAGCGACGTCCGGGCGACTTACACCGAACAGGTGGCAACTTCCGCCATCGGTCTGGATATATTCTTGAGCGACGTGGACAGCACCAGCCTGACCGGCGCCACCGCGACGATCTCGGGTGGAGCCCAGCCGGGCGACACGCTGCTTTTCCAGGATCAGTCGGGAATTACCGGGGTTTTCTCGGGCAACGCGCTCGTTCTGACCGGCGTGGCTACCGTGGCCGAATACGAAGCCGCCTTGCGCTCGGTCCGGTTTGAGAACCTGACCAACGACAATCCCACCAATTCGAGCCTCGACCCGACCCGGACCATCAGTTGGACCGTAACCGACGGCGCCGCCACCAGTACGGCCGTGACAAGTTTCGTCGACATCGTCGCCGTCAACGATCCGGCTGTGATTTCAGGCGCTTCGGCCGGGAGCGTGACCGAGGCGGGCGGCATCGCCAACGCCAACGTGAACAATCACATCGCAACCGGCACTCTCGTCGCCGCCGATCCCGACAACACCAACACCTTCCAGCCGGTGACCGGCGCAGCTGCCAGCGACAATGGCTACGGCACCTTCACGCTGATGGCGGGCGGCACATGGATCTTCACGCTCGACAACAGCAACGCCGCTGTCCAAGCGCTCCAGGCGGGTGACACGCTGACAGATACCTTTACGGTCCTGTCCAACGACGGCACCGCTCAACTCGTCACCGTGACCATCAACGGCGCCAACGATGCTCCCGTCGTGACGGCGGTCAACACTGCCGACTACGACACCGAGAGCCGCGACACGGTCATCCTTGCGCCGGCGATCACCATCACCGACGTCGACAGCCCGATCTTGTCCGGCGCAACCGTGTCGATTTCAACCGCGTTCGCCAGCGGCGATCAACTGCATTTCACCGATCAGAACGGGATTACCGGCCGTTACGATCCGGCGACCGGCATTCTGACCTTGAGCGGAACGGCATCGGTCGCGGCCTATCAGGCGGCCCTGGCGTCGGTGGCGTTCAGCACCGTTGCGCCGGACAGCAATTCGCGAACGGTGACGTGGGTTGTGTACGACGGCGGTGCCCAGGGACATCAGAGCGCGGTCGCGACGACAACGCTCAATGTCTCAGGGCCTATTGAACTGCCCAAGCTGGGGGCGAACGATCCGTCAGGTACCGGCAGTCAGAATGAGCAGTCGTTCAACGTGCCAACGTTCAATCGGTTCATCTCGCTTGGTGCGCCAGGCGATACGCCCGGTGTATTCCAAATTGTCGGCTTCAACTTCCAAGGAGGGGGGCCGAACTCGTCGTTCCAGGTGTCGCTGGCAGCGCTCGAGTCATCGCTTGCGGGCCCGGCTGTCGAAGTGGCCGCGCTGCTGGCCAACGGCGAACCTCTACCCAACTGGATCCGGTTCGATCCTGCGACCGGAACGTTCACGGTGCAGTTGCCTCCTGGCACCGTCGCCAGCTTCCAGGCCGCTGACGACAGCATTGTCACCGGCAGCATTCCCCCCGATCCCGGCGCGGGCGATCCGACTCAGAAACCTGACAATGCGCAGGAGATCGTCGTTGAGGTGCAGGTGCGTGACGCAGCGGGCAACACCGCCGTCATGCGCATTCTTATCAAGCTGTCCAAAGATCCAGCCCAGCTGATCGACGCGCCGGGACGGCAAGGCTGGCATCTCGGGCCAAAGCTGGATGCAACGATCGAGCCGCGCGACGTTTCCTTCGATGCTCGCTATATGCTGACCAGGCTGGGCCTCCACGCCTTCAGCGATGGCGCGGCGATCCATCAGGACGCCCCGGTCAGGGGAGATTCGGACGGCATATCGTTGCGCGAGGCGCCTATGGGACGCTCCGGCCTGACGCAGCAGCTTGGCGGGTTCGGTTGGCGAGCGATGCAACAAGACCGGTTGGCTTTGCTCAAGAGCTTGCCCCCTGGGTCGGATTCGCGGCCGTACTAATGTTGAAAATGCGGCACCCCGTGAAGCGGATAACGGCGATCCAATGAAGCATGTCGTGTCGCCTAATCTTGAAGCGCAACTTCTCAGCCTGAGCACGCTGATCCAACTCGGAAAACGAGCGCGCCATGCAGCGACGGTACAGGAACTCGCCTTTGTCATTGTCAATGAAACGCATTCCCTGGTTCCCTATCGACAGGCCGTCCTTTGGCGGCACGAGAGCGAGGGTGTCGGCCGCGTAGAAGCGATTTCCGGCACGCCCGTGATTGAACGAAATGCACCGTTCACGCTGTGGCTGAAGCGTGCTTTTGCGATGCTCGACGCGGAGGACGCTGCGGCCGGCGTTCGGACGGTTGACGCGACCTCACTCGATGGCTCGCTTCGCGACGAGTGGTCGGAGTGGTTACCGGCCCATGGACTTCGGATTCCGTTACGAACCGAGCATGGTGAGAGGCTCGGAGCGCTCTTTCTCGCGCGGGAGCAACCGTGGACGGAAGGCGAGCAATACTTGCTCCAGGAACTGGCCGATAGCTACGCTCATGCCTGGCACGCTCTGCAACGGGGCCGAACGCGCTCCATCGTGTCGGCTCTCCGGCAACGGCGATCCTTAATTAGGCTCGCGGTAGCTGCGCTCTTGGTGGCTGCGATGCTTTTGCCGGTTACCCTTTCTGCGCTTGCGCCCGCGGAAGTGGTTCCGTTCCAGCCGACGATCGTACGCGCACCCCTGGATGGCGTGGTGGATCGATTTGCGGTTCAGCCCAACGAGCAGGTCAAGGCTGGCCAATTGTTGCTGGAACTTGATCGGCGCGCGATCGAAAACAAGCTGGAAGTTGCAAACCAGGCGCTCGCCGTCGCCGAAGCCGAGTATCGCCAGGCGGCGCAGCAGGCCGTTTTCGATGAAAAGGTCCGCGCGCAACTTGCTTTGCTGAAAGGGCGAATGGATCAGCGGCAGGCCGACGCCGCGTACACACGGTCACTGCTTGACCGCGTCCAGGTCACGGCGGTGAGCGATGGGATTGCGCTGTTTCTGGATGCGAACGACTGGATCGGGCGGCCGGTGACCATCGGCGAGCGGCTTCTTGAAATCGCCGATCCAGAGCGCCCGGAACTGGAAATATGGTTGCCCGTTGCCGACGCGATCGCGCTCAAGCCGGGCACGGATGTGGAGTTCTTCCTCAACACTGCGCCTGGTGCGCCACTGCGGGCCAAGCTGCGGCAAACCAGCTACGCGGCGGCTATGTCGCCGACCGGAGTGTTCGGCTATCGTCTCAAGGCGGAGTTGACCGACCGTTCGAATCTGCCTCGGATTGGATTGCGCGGCACCGCCAAGATTTACGGCGACCAAGTCACTCTGTTCTACTATCTGATGCGACGCCCCCTCGCGGCGGCTCGGCAGTTCTTTGGACTATGAGCGCATCAGCCGCCGCGACGTCCGTTGCAAATGTCCTCCTGCCGTTGCGGGAGGAGGTCGCGGTCTTTCCCGGCCCGGTAGCCCTTGACGGGTCACCGACCTGGACGCTGCACGATCCGACCCGCAATCTTTTCTATCGGCTAGGCTGGCCGGAATTTGAAATCCTGTCTCGCTGGAATAGCGGTTCACTCGATCGGCTGGTGCAGAGAATTCAATCGGAGACGACGCTGCGGATCGATGGCCAGGACGTCGAGCAGTTTGCCCGCTTTCTGAATGGCTTCAATCTCCTGCAGGCGACGAGTCCGCAAGCGACGGCGGATTTGTTGGCAAAGGCCGAGCGGCAGCGTCAGACCTGGTGGCGATGGCTTCTGCATAACTATCTCTTCATTCGGATCCCACTGTTCCGGCCGGATCGGTTTCTGACCGCAACCTATCCATTCGTGAACTGGCTCTATAGCCGGGCCGTCGCATACGCGGTTCTCGCCGTTGCGCTGCTTGGCCTCTATCTGGTCGCGCGCCAGTGGGACGTCTTTCTCAGCACACTCGTCGATCTCTTCACGATACGAGGCGCTGTTTGGTTTGGCGTGACTTTGATCTGCCTCAAGGTGGTGCACGAGTTGGGTCATGCCTACACCGCCAAACGCTTCGGTTGCCGGGTGCCCAGCATGGGGGTTGCTCTCATGGTGCTCATTCCGGTGCTGTACACTGACGTGAACGAGGCGTGGAAGCTGACGGCGCGGCGTCAGCGCCTGGCGATCGGACTCGCCGGGGTCACCACGGAGCTGTGCTTTGCCGCGGTCGCGGCATGCGCCTGGGGTCTCCTGCCGAACGGGCCGGCACGCAGCGCCGCGTTCCTGGTGGCGACCTCCACCTGGGTGACGACGGTCATGATTAATCTCAGTCCGTTCATGCGCTATGATGGCTATTTCGTTCTTTCGGACTGGCTTGAAACCCCGAACCTCCATGCGCGCTCGTTCGAACTGGCTCGCTGGCGGCTGCGCGAATTCCTTTTCGGTTTCGGCGATGATCCGCCGGAACATCTGCCTGATCGGCGCCGCCGTTTCATGATTGTGTTCGGGTTTCTCACCTGGGCCTATCGCTTTGCGCTGTTTCTCGCGATCGCTCTTGTCATCTACCATTTCACCATCAAGATTCTCGGCGTCATCATGATGGCCGTCGAAATCGGCTATTTCATTCTGTGGCCGATCGGGCGGGAGGCGAAAGTGTGGATGAGCCGGCGCGCGGATCTGCGTCTCAACGCGAATACGGTCTTCACCGCGACGGCTGCTCTGGCTCTCCTCATTCTCCTGATTGTGCCTTGGCGCTCCACAATCGAGGCGCCCGCGTTGGCGAAGAGCCGGGTCTATACCGAGGTTTTCGTTCCCGATTTCGGGGCCCGGGTGGCGGAGGTCGCCGTGCGCAGCGGCCAACCGGTGGACAAGGGCGCGACGCTGATCCGTCTGACCTCGCCTGATCTGGATTACCGGCTTCAGCGCGCGCGCAGCGATATCGACGTCCTTCAATGGCAGGTCGGCGCGCGAGGGATCGACCGGGATTTGCTGGCCCGCAGCCGGGTCACCGAGCAGGAATATGAAGCAGCGCTGGCGGCATACCGCGGCTTACTGGAACAGCAGACGCGTCTGAACATCGTGGCGCCCATAAGTGGCACGGCGGTTGACTTGGCCGAGGCACTTGATACCGGAACTTGGCTGCCTGCCAAGGCGCGGCTGTTGTCGATCATCGATCCGTCGCAGATGACGGTCGAGGCCTATATCGACGAGTCCGATCTTCGACGCGTTCGTCGCGGCGACAGCGCATTTTTCATGGCCGACGCAGATTCCCGAATCGCAATGCCGTTCCGGGTCGCTGAGGTAGCGCGCACCAGCACGCGCGTGCTCACCGATCCCTATTTGGCCTCGGTGAACGGCGGTCCGATCCCGGTCCGGGTGCTGAAACAGAACGAACTGGTTCCGGATCGCACCATTTATCGTGTGACCTTGACGCCTGTCGGGACCCCGGCCGCATTCGATCACGTGCTGCGAGGGCAAGTGTCAATCCAGGGCGAGGCTGCCAGCCTCGTGATGCGAGGCTGGCGCGCCATGCTTGCCATTATCATTCGGGAAAGCGGCATATAATCACAATTGCGGTCTGTAATATGGTGCTGGATCGGACCCGGGCTTCACTTCACCTGCAGCCATTTGTCATGTGAGTGGCGGGGGCGTGGACGTTGCCTGCACCCGGTAAAGTTGAGATAGTTCACGTCCACACAGGCGCGCGGGGGAGGTTGGGGCGGCACATGGGTGCTTCGAAGGCGGTGTGTTCGTTCCATGAGTCGATGCAGTCGATACGTTGCTTACGGTTTGTAGGCTTCCGTAGCCCGTGGTTGAAACCCGCGGGCGTCGGAGTTGCGGCGATCGCGTCGGCATTGATTCTGGGGGCTTGCGCGCTGTCTCCAAATCGGCTGAGCGACGCCGAGCGCAAGGCCGAAGCTCTCTATGACGTGGCGGCGGCATTCGACGAGCAGGAGCCTCTGAACGGCCGACTCACGCTTGAGCAGGCTTTTGCCCGCGCCCTTGCCTACAATCTCGACCAACGCGTCAAGTTGTTGGAGGAAGCGGTCGCCCAGAACGATCTCGATCTGAGCAAGTACGACCTGCTTCCCAAACTCGTCGCCAATGCCGGTTATGTGACACGTTCGAACCAGGAGGCCAGTTCGAGCCAGTCGATCCTTTCAGGCAGACAATCTCTCGAGCCATCGACGTCGAGCGATCGCAACCGGTGGGTCGCCGATCTTGGCGTGTCCTGGAATATTCTCGATTTTGGGGTCAGTTACTTCAGTGCGCGTCAGCAGGGTGATCGCCGGCTGATCGCTGAGGAGCAGCGGCGGCGTGTTGTCCACAATATCTTTCAGGACGTCCGCCGAGCCTATTGGCGTGCGGCGAGCGCGCAGATACTTGCACGTGAGGTTGATGACACCATACGTGCCGCGAATGCGGCTCTGACCTCGTCGCAGGCGGTCGAGAGCGAGGCTCTTCGTTCGCCGATCGAAGCGCTGCGCTACCAACGGGTGTTGCTGGAATTCTTGCGGCAACTGGAACTCTTGCAACGCCAGCTTGAAATATCCAAGATTGAATTGGCTGCCTTGATCAATCTGCCGACACGGCAGCACTTCACGCTGGCAGTACCACGAACCATGCGAGCGGAAATTTTGCGGGTGCCTCTTGTCCGGATGGAGGAGGTGGCGCTGCTTCGCAATCCGGACATTCGTGAGCAGAGCTATCAAGTCCGCATTTCCGCCGATGAGGCGCGCAAGGCCATGGTGCGGTTGCTGCCCGGCATCGGCGTGAACTATGGCCGATTTTACGACAGCAACAGTTTCCTGGTGAATCCGAATTGGTACGGCGGCGCCGTTCGGTTGACGGAGAGCTTGATAAATATCGCCATGATTCCGCAGCAGATGCAGCGCGGCGAAAACCTGAACAAGCTTGCGGAGTTCAGACGGCAGGCCGTCAGCGTCGCCGTACTGGCGAAGACTCACATCGCCTACCGTCAGTATCTGGCGGCGGCCAAGGATTTCGAGTGGTCGGATCGGCTGGCTCAGGTCGATCGGCGGCTGTATCAGCAAGTCTCCAACCGGGTTGCATCGGATGCTCAAGGCGATCTTGAACGCGTGACCGCACGGGTGGGCGCAGTGACGGCCGAGGTACGAAGATTTTACAGCTTCGCGGACGCGCAGGCGGCGCTGGGCCGGCTCTATGCCACCATCGGTCTCGACCCTCTGCCGAGCAGCATGAATACGCTCGATCTCGGGACTTTGGAAAAGCAGATCCGGCACGCCATGACTGAGCAACAAGCCGCGGCCCTCGATGCCTTCCCGGACTCGAAACACGTAGGCAACGATAAACAACCTTCAGAGAGCAGTGGGCCAGTGGGCCCATCGGAAGCACTCGCCCGGGCATCGGTCGATTGAGCTATGGGGGCCAGAGCGGCAGTCAGGGAGTCGGCGTGACCATGCGGCTAGGCTTGCGTCGAATAGTATGCACGATTGCTCTCGTGCTTGCTGCCGGCTGCGCGGCACAGGCGCAAGGTTCTGGATCGCTGTCTTACCGCCCCCCGGCCGCCAGCAGCGCGCCCGAAATCCGGGCGCAATTGACTCCGCGTGAATATACGACGCTTTCGAGCGAGCTGGCGGCTCGCATCGATCGGATCGAGACCAAGGCTGGCTCCCGATTTAAGCGCGGCGATGTGCTGGTTGCGTTCGACTGCGCCATTCAACGCGCACAACTGGCGCGCGCTCAGGCCATCGTGACCCAGACTGAGAAGACCTATGCGATCAATCAGCGCCTGGTGCAGCTCAAATCGATCGGACAGCTCGAACTCGACGTCTCCAAATCGGAAGTCGACAAGGCAAAAGCGGACTTCGCAATTGCCGACGCAATGATATCGAAATGCACGATTGTCGCGCCGTTCACCGGCGTGACGGTCGAGCAGAAGGCGCGTGAATTCCAGTACGCCAATCCTGGCCAGGCGCTGTTGGACATCCTTGACGACACCAAGCTTGAGGTCGAGCTGATCGCGCCGTCACGCTGGCTTGGCTGGCTGAAAATCGGCGTCGACTTCAATCTGCACGTCGACGAGACGGGCAAGACTTATGCTGCCCGGATCACCCGAATTGGCGGACGTGTCGATCCGATCAGCCAATCGATCAAGGTGCTCGGAGAGATCACACAGCCCGCACCCGAACTGATCGCTGGAATGAGCGGCAGTGTGCACATCGCGCCTCCTTAGTAAGGCAAATGCGGCTCTTAAAAGCTGGTGAGCGAAGTTGTCCGGCCGCAGACGGCTGCTGCGATGGCCGCCTCGGCGAAAAATATCAGCAACATTTGAGCAATGGCTTATCGCCGCGACTTAGTATACGCGTCGGCGAGTCTTCACCCCGAAGGCCGCTCCGGTAAGATCGGATATGCACCAAAGACGCATCAGTATCGCATCCATGATGGATAGAGCAGGCGAAGTGGGAATATCACTATTATCATGCCATCCAGCGGGTGTGTGTGAACCCCTGTTGTACCGCTCAGCGTACTTTCCCTCACCTGCATTCCGCCCCAAAAAGCGGGACCTCACGAAAATCATCTTAATGTTGGCACCGGCCGAACGTCCGCATGGTCGGTCCTTGGGACTGATCTGAAATGTTCTGAAAGTCCGGAGGGCGCGATTCGATGGTTTCGTTTGGCCGGAGCGAGCAAGGTGGGCGGCCGGAGATCATCAACGTTCGTTTTTGGCAGCGAGTTCAACCGATCGCTGCAACACATTCGGCGACGACAGGATTGCAAGTGTATAGCTTGCAGTCGTCATGTTGTCGTACTGCGGTCGTCCCGCCAGCGTTCCGCGCAAGGTCGTCTACAAGCGCTGCCTCTGACCGAGGCCGCCTTGTTTGATGCCGTGCGGGTGAGCTAACGGAATTTCGTGGATAGAAACAAAGCACTTAGAATGGGTGGGCCAACGCCATGTTGTACCGCTCGGCGTACTTTCATTAGCAATGCGGTCGCGTCTCCCGTGAATTTAGCTTCTGACCCATAGCGGGCATGCGGG
>JALHRH010000045.1 GCA_022841565.1 Mycobacterium sp.
CGCCATTGGAGCCCACCGGGCCGGCCGGATCGGTCGGCGGCGGCGGCAGCGGCACGTCCGACGGCGGGGCGGGGTGTGTCTGGGGCTCGGCTCCCCCGCAAGCGGGAGGTGCCCCCTGCGGGTCGGGCGCCGGCGCCACCAGGCTGGCCGGAGATGCGCCGCTGAGCAGCTCGGCCTGCGCCCGCGCGATGTCCTCCGCGGTCTGCGTCTTCTGGTACTCGTGCAGCTGCTCGACCTCATCGCGGTGCTCGATCGCGTACTCGATCAGCTTCTCGACGGCGTACAGATTGGCGTCGCGCACCGCCGTCAGCTGGATCGGCGGCAGATCGAAGTCGTACTCGACACGGTTCTTGATCCGCACCGCCATCAGCGAGTCCAGGCCCAGCTCGATCAGCGGCACCTCCCAGGGCAGGTCCTCGGGCTCATAACCCATGGCCGCCGCCACGATGGCGCCCAGGCGCTCGGCGATGCTCTCGCCGGAATCCGCAGACCACCGACCGACATCCGATGGCAGGTAGCGGTTGGTCAGGCTGTCCGTCAGCGTCTCGGCATCGTCCTCGTCGGCAGGAGCCTCGGGGATGACGGACTCAGCAGCCGCGACCGCCGTGCCGGCCCCGACGGCGGCCGGCAATACCGACTCGGTACCGCCGCGAGCGACCAGCGCGTCATACACCAGCGTGAAGGACTCGTCGATACGGGCGTGCACCTGCACCGACGCGCCGCCGGGATGACGCGTCAGCGTCGTCACCAACCGGGCGCCCTCACCGGGCATTGCGCGCTGCTCGGCGGCCGTCAGCGCGGCGTCCGGCAACACCGACGTTGCGGCCGACCGCACCAGCGCGGCCAGATCGGTCTTCTCCCGCGGCGCGTACTCCCACACGTGCCGGCCATCGGGCAGGGCCACGTGGTTGCCGGGCATCAGCACCGAGCTGTCACCGGCGAAGTGCGCGTCCAGCCAGTGCTCCTTGCGCTTGAACCGGGTCGGCGGGATGTTCGCGAAATCTTCGGGCCCGCCAGCGCGCGAAAACAACGTCCGCACGTCCAGGTCGTGGCCGTGCACAAACAGCTGCGCCATGGTCGAGATCATCGACTCGACCTCGTCCTGCTTGCGGGCCAACGTCGGAATCAGCTGGGCGTCATGCAACCCAGCGGAAGCGGTGGTGAGACCCACCTGCATCAACGCCACCGGGTTGGGTGCGAGCTCCAGGAAGGTGGTGTGCCCGCTGTCGACGGCGTTGCGGATGCCGTGGGTGAAGTAGACGCTGTGGCGCAGCCCCTTCTTCCAGTAGTCGACGTCGTGGATCGGCTCGCTGCCGGGCTTGATGTAGCGGCCCTCGTGCACCGTGGAATAGATGCCGCAGGTCGGGCGCATCGCCTTGATGCCCTGCAACTCGGCGGCCAGCTCGCCGAGCAGCGGATCCATCTGCTGGGTATGGCTGGCGCCCTTGGTCTGGAACTTGCGGGCGAACTTGCCCTCGGACTCCGCACGGGCGATGATCGCGTCCACCTGCTCGGGCGGACCGCCGATGACGGTCTGGGTCGGTGCGGCGTAGACACACACCTCCAGATCCGGGAAGTCAGAGAACACTTCTCTGATCTCGTCGGCGGAATATTCCACCAGCGCCATCAATCGGATGTACTCGCCGAACAGCATCGCCTCGCCTTCACCCATCAGGTGCGAGCGCGAGCAGATGGTGCGGGTGGCGTCACGCAGCGACAGCCCGCCGGCGAAGTACGCCGACGCCGCCTCACCCAGCGACTGGCCGACGACCGCGCCGGGCTTGGCGCCGTGGTGCTTGAGCAGCTCACCGAGGGCGATCTGGATCGCGAAGATGGTGACCTGGGTGGTCTCGATGCCGTAGTCCTGCGAGTCGTCCAGGATCAGCTCCAGCACCGAGTAGCCCAGTTCGTCCTGGACCAGCGCGTCGACCTTGTCGATCCACTCGGCGAACACGGGGTTGCGCAGATACAGGCTCTTGCCCATCTTGCGGTGCTGGGCGCCGAAACCCGCGAGCACCCAGACCGGGCCGTTGGTCACCGGGCCGTCGACGCTGAACACGTTCGGCCGCTGCTTGCCCTCGGCGATCGCGCGCAGACCTTTAACGGCTTCGTCGTGGTCGTGGGCCAGCACCACGGCGCGGGAGCGGCCGTGGTTGCGCCGCGACAGCGAGCGGCCGATCGACTCCAGCGACGACGCCTGTCCCTCGGGGCTTTCCATCCAGTCCGCGAGTTCGGCGGCCGCGGCCTTCTTCCGCGAGGTCAGGAACGCCGAAATGACCAAGGGAATGGTAGGAGCCGGAAGTTCTTGAGTGGCAAGCTCTTCCAACGCCGCGGCCTTGAGCGCCAGCGCCTCTTCGGTGACGCCTGGCAGTTCGTACTCGTCCTCGGCGGTGGCCGGTGCGTCGTCGGTGATGATGTTGCCGAAGTCGTCGAACCGCAGCGCGTGGCCTTCCATAGTGGGCAGCTCAGCGGTGTCGGGGGCCGCCTCGGCCGCGGTCTTCGGTTCCTGCTCGGGCTCGCGTTCGATCACGTCGCGGGGCAGCACCTCGCGCACCACCAGGTGCGCATTGGCGCCGCCGAATCCGAAGCTCGACACCCCCGCCAGCGCGTAACCGCCGTAGCGCGGCCAGTCGGTGGCCTGCTCGACCACCTTCAGGCGCATCGCGTCGAAGTCGATGTAGGGACTGGGGCCCGCGAAGTTGATCGACGGTGGCAATTTGTCGTGCTGCAAAGCCAGCACCACCTTGGCCATGCTGGCCGCACCGGCCGCCGATTCCAGGTGGCCCACGTTGGTCTTGACTGCGCCCAGCAGCGCTGGCCGGTCGGCGGGGCGTCCCCTGCCGACGACGCGGCCCAGCGCCTCGGCCTCGATCGGGTCACCCAGGATGGTGCCGGTGCCGTGGGCCTCGATGTAGTCGACGTTGCGCGGGTCGATGCCGGCGTCCTTGTACGCCCGCCGCAACACGTCGGCCTGCGCGTCCTGGTTGGGGGCGATCAGGCCGTTGGAGCGGCCATCGTGGTTGATCGCGCTGCCGGCGATGACGGCCAGGATCTGGTCGCCGTCGCGGCGGGCATCCTCGACCCGTTTGAGCACCAGCATGCCGCCACCCTCGGAACGGGTGTAGCCGTCGGCGTCGGCGGAGAACGACTTGATTCGGCCGTCCGGCGCCAGTACCGCGCCGATCTCGTCGAAACCGAGGGTCACCATCGGGGTGATCAACGCGTTCACCCCACCGGCGATCGCGACGTCGGCCTCGCCATTGCGCAGCGCCTGCACACCCTGGTGGATCGCCACGAGCGAACTCGAGCACGCGGTGTCGATGGTGACCGACGGTCCGCGGAAGTCGAAGAAGTACGACACCCGGTTGGCGATGATCGAGCTGGCGGTGCCGGTGATCGCGTAGGGGTGAGCGACGGTCGGGTCGGAGACGGCCAGGAAGCTGTAGTCGTTGGTGGAGCTACCGACGTATACGCCGACCGCGTTGCCGCGCAGGCTGGAGGCCGGGATGCGGGCGTGTTCGAGCGCCTCCCAGGTCAGCTCCAGCGCCATCCGCTGCTGCGGGTCGATGTTGTCGGCCTCGGTCTTGGCGACCGCGAAGAACTCGGAGTCGAAGCCCTTGATGTCGGTGAGGTAGCCGCCGCGAGTGCGGGCCTTGGCGACGCGCTCGGCCAGCCGTGGCTCTTCCAGGAATTCCGACCAACGGCCCTCGGGCAGATCGGTGATCGCGTCGCGGCCTTCCATCAGCGCCGCCCACGTCTCATCCGGGGTGTTCATGTCGCCGGGCAGCCGGGTGGACAGGCCCACGATCGCGATGTCGACCCGCTCGGCCGGACCGTTGCGGGTCCAATCGGCAGCATCGGCGTCGTCGTCGGGCCGTTCGGGTTCGCCCTCGATGATCCGCGTCGCCAGCGACTCGATGGTCGGGTGCTGGAACGCCACCGCCACCGACAGCGTGACGCCGGTCAGGTCCTCGATGTCGGCGGCCATCGCGACAGCGTCACGCGACGCCAGACCCAGCTCCACCATGGGCACCGACTCGTCGATGGAGTCCGGCGACTTCCCGACGGCCTTGCCTACCCACTCGCGCAGCCATTTGCGCATCTCGGGGACCGTCATGTTCCCGGGCGAATTCTCCTGGCTTATTTCAGACATTGGCTACCTTGTCCAGTCGTCAGTCAGAGGTGGCGAAGGTCGTCGCGGCGTTGACGCCGCTGCGCAGGCTGCCGTCGATGTAGGCCGTGCGGCAGGCACGGCGACCGATCTTGCCGCTGGACGTTCGCGGAATCGAGCCGGCCTGGACCAGCAGCACGTCGCGCACGGTTACCCCGTGCCCGACGGCGATCGCCGCCCGGATGTCGTCGGCGATCGGCTGGTACTCCAGTTTGTGAGTTCCGGCGGCCCGCTCACCGACGATCACCAACTGCTCGGAGGTGTCTTCGGCGTCGAACTTCAGGCCGGCGTGCGGGTCGTCGAACACCTTCTGCGGCAACTCGTTCGCCGGCACCGAGAACGCGGCAACATACCCCACCCGCAACGCCTTGCTGGACTCCTGCGCCGTGAACTCGAGGTCCTGCGGATAGTGGTTACGCCCGTCGATGATGACCAGGTCCTTGATCCGGCCGGCAATGTAAAGGTGCCCGTTGTGGTAGGTGCCGTAGTCACCGGTGCGCACCCACAGCGCGTCGTCGGTGGCGCCCTCGGCGTGCGACTCGCTGATCCGCGACTTGAGGATGTTCTTGAAGATGTCGGCGGTGTCTTCTTCCTTGCCCCAATAGCCGACGCCCATGTTGTTGCCGTGCAGCCAGATCTCGCCGACCTGCCCGTCCGGCAACTCGGTGGCCGTCTCGGCGTCCACGATTGCCGCCCACTCGTCGACCCCGATCTTGCCCGCGGACACCTGCGCGACGGCTTTCGGCGAGTCCGCTGCGACCTCGACGAAGCGATGATTGTTCAGCTCGTCGCGGTCGACGTGGATGACGGTGGGCGACTCATCCATCGGGGTGGTGGAAACGAACAGCGTCGCCTCCGCGAGACCGTAAGACGGCTTGACCGCCGTCGGCTTCAGGCCATAGGGCTCAAAGGCATTGAAGAACTTGCGCAGCGAGGCCGGCGACACGGGCTCGCTGCCGTTGAGGATTCCCTTGACGTTGCTCAGGTCCAGGGGCGGCTCGTCGTCTCGCGGCAGACCGCGCACCGCGGCGTGCTCGAAGGCGAAGTTCGGTGCGGCGGAGAACGTTCCGCCGGTTTCGCCGGGCTTGCGCGCCAGTTCGCGGATCCAGCGGCCGGGGCGGCGCACGAACGCGGCCGGCGTCATGAAGGTGAAGCTCTGGCCCAGCACGGACGTCAGCAGCACCGTGATCAGTCCCATGTCATGGAAGAACGGCAGCCAGCTGACACCGCGGTCGCCTTCCTGGCCCTCCAGGGCATTGAGCACCTGCACCACGTTGGTGGGGAGATTCAGGTGGGTGATCTGCACGCCGGTCGGAGTGCGGGTGGAGCCGGAAGTGTACTGCAGGTAGGCGGTGGTGGCCTCGTCGGCGTCGGGCTCTTGCCAGGTGGAGGCTACCTCGGTGGGCACTGCGTCGACGGCGATGACGCGAGGGCGTTCCTTGGCCGAACGCGCGCGGATGAACTTGCGGACACCCTCGGCGGATTCGGTGGTGGTCAGGATGGTCGACGGCGCGCAGTCGTCGAGGACCGCATGCAGGCGGCCGACGTGGCCCGGCTCGGACGGATCGAACAGCGGAACCGCGATCCGGCCCGAGTACAGGGCGCCGAAGAAGGACACCATGTAGTCCAGGTTTTGCGGGCAGAGGATGGCGATGCGGTCACCGGGTTGGGTGACCTGCTGCAGCCGGGCGCCCACGGCCCGGTTACGGGCGCTGAACTCCGACCACAAGATGTCGCGTTCGATACCGTCGCGCTCGGTGGAGTAGTCCAGGAAGCGGTAAGCCAGCTTGTCGCCGCGCACCTTCGCCCACTTTTCGACATGACGAACCAGGTTCGTGTTAGCCGGGAACCTGATCTTTCCGTTCACGATGAACGGGTTGTGGTACGCCATGACGCCCTCTCCTGTTACAAACTCACTGGTTTGTCGGCTCGACCTTCGGGTAGTTCTCTGGGTGTCGACTTGGGCCGAAGCTCGGTTTGGTCGACTGAAAGGTTCTCCGCGCAGCCCGGCCGGGACCGCCGCCCGCCCCCGCGGGCGCGTGTCGTGACCGGTTTAGACCCACCCGGGTCAACCACATGCTCTTAATTTTCTCTTAATGTTAAGGGCCCGAGGGCGGGAGACCAAATCACAAGGTACGCCTGATCGCGGCCGCTACGCCCACGCTGTGGCCGTGTCTGATAGCTCAGCTATCGGATCGGTGTCGGATAGATCAGCTGTGCTTGGGATGCGGCGCCTTTTCCAGCACGCCTAGGGCCCAGTTCAAGGTCCACTGGGTAGCGGACAGGCCGTTGGAATTCCAGAAGTCGGTGGTGGCATAAAACGCATGGATGGGCTGCCCGGCACCGCCGGCCAGCGTGTTCAGCGTGGTTGGCAGATTGGCGGGACTGAACGCCTCCTTGGGCGCGGCGCAGATCAGGTCGCCCTCGGCGCAGATCTCGTTGGTGCGACCGTCCAAGTCGCCGAAGCCTCCCGGCCGCGCCCCGGTCATCGTCAAGCCGAGTCCGGACAGTACCGGCACCTCGTGCAGGGTGATCTCGGCGCCCACACCCGGCGGGGTCGGCGGAATGTTGTTGCCCACGCCCTCCTGGCGGCGACCGTCGGCGATCAACGTCACCCCCAGGACCAGATCTTCGTCGACGGGACCGAGGCCGCCGCCGATATCGCTGGCGACGTCGCCGGCGATCACCGCGCCCTGCGAGAACCCGACAATCACGTAGCTGGTCAACGGGCAGCGGCTATTCATGTCGGTCAGCGCCTTGACCATCGCCCGGGTGCCTTCCGCGCGGCTGTCGTTGTAGCTCATCTGGCCGTCGGCCGACAGCGGATTACGGAACTGTGCCGTGTAAGGGACGGTGTACGTCTGCACCCGGCCCGGTGCGAACTGTTGGCTGACCGGCCCGGTGACATTGAGCAGCAGTGCCTTCGGAAACTGGGTCGGGTTCAGCGGGTCGTCCGTCGGCCACGACTCCCAAGTCCCGGGAACCGAGATCAGTTGCACGTCGGGGCAGGAGGCGTCCTGGGAGGCGGGCCGCGGCTTTTTCGGGTGCGAGGTCGTCGGCCCCGTGGGCAGCACACCCGGTGGCACCGCGCTGGGCGGGACGTCGTTGTGACGCAGCAGCATCACCCCGCCGACGATGACGAGGGCCACCACCAAAGCCATCGAGCCGGCCGCCAACCAGGCAAGCCGTCGATGGCGTTTGCGCCGCGCGCTGTTCTTGGCCATCTTCTCCCGCTTAAGAGTCCGGTAGGACCCTCATCGGGTCCCGGCGAATGGGTTGGGCAAGTGCCTTACCAGGTAACGCACCGTCGCGCCCTGCTCACCCGCGCAGCGCGGTGACGCGGATGTACCGGCCTTCGCTGCACTCCCTACACGCTACCGGCCCGGTTTACCGAATGGCGCCGACGATGTCGCCCGACATGGCGCCCAGCTGCCCGGCCCAAGAGCCCCAGCCGTTGTCGCCGCCGCCCGGGAAGTCGAAGTGGCCGTTGTGTCCGCCCACGTCGCGGTACTGCTGGTAGAAGGCCTTGCTGTTGCCCATCGCCTCGGCGGCGGCGCCAAGCATGGCGGCGGGGTTGCTGGCGCCCGGGTTGGTGGGAGCCCATACCCAGACCCGCGTGTTGTTCTGGGCCAGCAACGCGGCGTGCACGTACGGGTCGTGCCACTTCCAGCGGCCCAACTGCGGGGCGCCCCACATTCCGTTGCCGTCTACGCCGCCGAACTGCTGCAGACCGGCCAGGATCGCGCCGTTGGTGAAGGTGTTCGACGGATACAGGAAGCCGGACATCGAACCGGCGAAGCCGAACCGGTCGGGGTGGAAGGCAGCCAGCGCCAGCGCGGCGTAGCCGCCCTGTGAGGCGCCGACCGCACCATGCCCGCCGGGTGCCAGGCCCTTGTTGGCGGCCAGCCAGTCAGGCAGCTCGCTGGACAGGAAGGTATCCCATTGCTTGCTGCCGTCCTGCTCCCAGTTGGTGTACATGCTGAACGCGCCACCTGCCGGTGCCACCACCGAGATGCCCTTCCCGGCAAGGGTGTTCATCGCATTGCCCGCGGTGACCCAGTTGCTGACGTCCGGGTTGGCGTCGGCGGCGTCCAGCAGGTACACCGCATGCGGGCCGCCCGCCAGGAACGCCACCGGGATGTCGCGGCCCATCGCGCCCGAGGGCACCATCAGGGTCTCGTAGGGAGCCGCCTTGGCGGTGCCCGCCGTCCCCAACGACGTCGTCACGCCCCCCAACGCGACAGACAGCACGGCAACGCAGAACAGCCGTAGCACTACCGACAGACCCCTCATATCCACCCTCCATGGTGTAGCGCGGTGCACGGCACGACCTAGCCCGCAGGTAGCTAACCACACCCGGCGCGGCCGGATAAAGGGGAGCTGACGCTGACGGCGGCGACCCCTTCGGGATCGCCGCCGTCAGACGGTTGTCTCGCGCGCCGTGAGCTAGTTTCCGGCGCCCTGGTTGACGCCCACCGCAGCCGCGGTGGCAGGACCGGCGCCGGGGGTCGCACCCAGCGTGCTCTGCAGGTCACCCTTCATGGCGTTGAGCTGCGCGCCCCAGTACGGCCAGTCGTGCGTGCCGTTGGCGTCGAAGTTGAACACCGCGTTGTGCCCACCGGCGCCGTTGTAGGCCTCCTGGAACTTCAGGTTGCTGGTCCGGACGAAGCCTTCCAGGAACTTGGCGGGCAGGTTGTTGCCACCGAGTTCCGACGGCTTGCCGTCACCGCAGTACACCCAGATGCGGGTGTTGTTGGCGACGAGCTTCCCGACCTGCAGCGACGGGTCGTTGCGCTGCCACGCCGGGTCCTCCTTGGGGCCCCACATGTCCGACGCCTTGTAGCCACCGGCGTCACCCATCGACAGGCCGATCAGCGAGGGGCCCATCGCCTGCGACGGGTCCAGCAGCGCCGACAGCGAGCCCGCGTAGATGAACTGGGCCGGGTGGTAGGCCGCCAGGATCAGCGCCGATGAACCGGCCATCGACAGGCCCACCGCAGCGCTTCCAGTCGGCTTGACCTGCTTGCTGCTGGCCAGGTAGGCGGGCAATTCGCTGGTCAGGAAGGTCTCCCACTTGTAGGTGGTGCAGCCCGCCTTGCCGCAGGCCGGGTTGTACCAGTCGCTGTAGAAGCTGGACTGTCCGCCGACCGGCATGACCACGGAAATGCCCGACTGGTTGTACCACTCGAACGCCGGGGTGTTGATGTCCCAACCGTTGTAGTCGTCCTGGGCGCGCATGCCGTCGAGCAGGTACAACGCCGGCGAGTTGGCTCCACCACTCTGGAACTGGACCTTGATGTTGCGGCCCATCGCCGCCGAGGGCACCTGCAGGTATTCCACCGGGAGCCCCGGACGCGAGAACGCACTCGCGGTCGCGGAGCCGCCGACGAAGCCGACCAGACCCGAGAGCAGCGCCGCACCAACGGCGCCCACCATCAGGCGGCGCGGCATACCCGTCACGGCGCCACGAAACCTGTCAACAAGCTTCATCCTTGCTTCCTCATCCTCATCCTTGTGGGCGCATCCTTACGCATCGCTGTGCTTGGGGGCGCGTCCCGAACTGGGTCAGACTGCACGCACGCGGCGCTGCAGTGCACCCGTAGTCAACCACACCTGGGGGCTCCGGCTCTCGTCCGGGACGGTACTTGCGGCATCATTCCGCGGCGATCCGGCGTCATTTCGCGTCGCGAATCAGCGTCCCACAGCGACGTTTCCGCATGTGCCCGTCGGTGGGTGCACGCAGGTGACGGCTCACATGTGATGTTGCTGTCAATCTGCGAGGGCCGCCAGATCTGCCGTGCCGGGGCGTCACCCGTGATTCTCAGGAAAATTCTTGAGCGCCCGGGTGCCGCGGCTGCCGATACTCCTTGAAGTTTGGGTAACAAAGCACCGTCACTCACGCGGCGGCGTTGGCGGCACCTTAGGTACCTCGAGCCCACACTTGATTAGTGCGTAGCGCGGCACCCGGTCGATGCGGTACTGGGTGAACTCGTAGGCGTGCAGCACGTTGGAAACGAATCGGCGCAGGTTCATCGGGGCACGCACCGAGTTCAGCACCGCCTGGGTCGCGGGACACTTCAGCGCCGCCTCCGCGTCGGCAATCCACTGCTGGTCTAGGTAGGCCGGGATGCCCGGCGGCCATTTCACCCACGGACCGTCGGCCACCACCCAGTCCGGGAACAGGTTCTTGTCATGGCCGATGCGGCCGTGCTTGAGCCGGTCGGTGTGCGCGGCCAGCGGGTTCGCCAGCCCGATCTGGTCGATCACCCGGACGTCGAGCCCGACGTTCATACCCAGCATGCCCAGGTTGGTGAAGAACACCGTGTGCTGCGGCTTCTGGTTCGCGGGGATGCCGGGGGCGCTGCCCGGCGGGATCATCGGCACCAGGTCCCACTGCGTGTAGTTGCCCGACGGCAACAGCAGCGCACCTTCCGGGGTGTTGTTGAGCGCCACCAGCACGGCCGCCATCCGTGGGTAGTCGAGATAGTCGGCGGCGGTCAGTGGGTGCGCTCGTCCGGTGGCCTGAGCATAAAAGCGGCGTTCGTCGACGATGCCGGAGTAGCTGACGTGGGTGGCGTCGTCCCCCATGCCCGGTGAGTTCGCCGCCCACAGCGACCAGCCGGCCACCGCCAGCCACAGCGCGCTCACCGCACCGGCCACCCAGTAGCCGGTCTCCTTCGAGAAGTCTTTGCCGTCGGGAATCACCACCGGGATGACGGCCACCGGTGCCAGCAAACAAAACAGCGGCGTCAGCAACACCCGGCCGTGCATGAAATCGCCGCCTTGGCGGATCCAGTACAGGGCCTGCAGCAGCCCGCTGATCACCATCCACGTCACCACGGCAGCCGGGCTCTGCACTGCGCGGGCCAGCCGGCCGTAGCCGGGCGCCAGCGTCGGGCGCATGAACGCGGGCCGACGTCGCGCCGCCGTCACCACGATCCCCAGCGGTACCAGCAGAACGACGGGAACCCACAGGGAGTACGGCGCATTGAAGTTCGCAAGATAGATCAGGCCTTGTGACCACTTGTCCCCGGCCGCGTCCTTGGCCAAGGCGGTGCCCGGAACCAGCAGGCCGTAATACCCCATCCGGAAGATCTGGTAGGCGACCGGCAACAGCCCGCCGGCGAGCACGATCAGCCCGCGGCGCCGCCAACTGCGGGCCGCGATCATCATCATGATCAGCGCGGCGCCACCGATCAGCGCTAATTCGGGCCGCACCAGGACGCTGCAGCCCGCGACGAAGGCCAGCGCACCGATGAACCACCGGGGTTCCGGACGCCCCCGCAGCGGCTGCGCCCAGCAAACCATCATCCACCACAGCAGGCCCAGATACGCCATTACCAGCCCGCTCTCTAGGCCCGATGTCGCGAAGTCACGCGCCGGTGGCACCGCGATGTAGACGAGTGCCCCGGCTGGCAGCATGATCGCTCGGCGGCCACGCAGGCTGGGCGCGTACAACCGGCCCGTCCCCAGCATCAACAGCACCGCGCCGGCCACCGACAGCGTCAGCGCCACGGCCAGAGCCACGTACTCCAACCGCAGCGGACCGCCCAACCAGCTGCAGACGTACAGCAGGTAGGTCCAGACAGTCGAAGTGTTGGCCTCGACCCGCTCGCCGGCGTTGAACACCGGGCCGTTGCCGACCAACAGGTTTCGCACCGTACGCAGCACGATCAGCCCGTCGTCGGCGATCCAGCGACGTTGCCAGGCGCCCCAGCCGAACAGCAGGGCAACCAGCGCCACACTCACCCATAGGCTGACCCGCACCGTGGGGTGATAGGGAAATACCGGCCACTTGACCCGGCGGATGGACGGACGTCGCGCTAGTGCCGCCGCCTGGAGCGCTTTGAATCTTTCGCTAGCCGAAAGCAACAGCAGCACCAACTGTTGCGATCCACGCCAGGGCTAGCAGCTGCAGCACGCGGTCGCGCAGCGCGATGTCCTCGGGTTCTCCTGCCAATCCGCCGTCGACGTCCACCGCGTAGCGCAGGATCGCGATGGTGAACGGAATCATCGATGCCGCGAACCAGGAGCCCGAGTAGCGGTCGCGCTCGAACGCCCACAGCCCGTAGCACACGACGACGGCGGCCGCCGACAATGTCCACACGAACCGCAGGTAGGTACTGGTGTAGCTCTCCAGCGACTTGCGGATCTGGGCGCCGGTGCGTTCGGCGAGCTGCAGCTCGGCGTAGCGCTTGCCGGCCACCATGAACAGCGACCCGAACGCCGCCGTCAGCAGGAACCACTGCGAGAGCGGAATATCGGTGGCCGCGCCCCCGGCGATGGCGCGGATCAGATACGCCGACGACACGATGCAGATGTCGATCACCGCTTGGTGCTTGAGACCGAAGCAGTATCCCAGCTGCATGACCAGGTAGATCGCCATGACCACGGCAAGGTTGGGGGTCAGCCACCAGGACAGGCCCAGCGATGCCGCGCCCAGTACCACCGCCACGGTGTAGGCCAGCCATGGCGACACCACACCGGCCGCGATCGGCCGGAACCGCTTGGTCGGGTGCTCCCGGTCTGCCTCGACGTCACGCACGTCGTTGATCAGGTAGATGGCCGAGGCCGCCAGGCTGAACACGACGAAGGCCACCCCGACCTTGGCGGCCATGTCGCCCCAGTCGTAGCGGACCCCGCGGCCAGCCGCGGCCAGCGGGGCGGCCAGCACCAGCACGTTCTTCACCCACTGGCGCGGACGGATCGCCTTGATCACCCCGGTTACCAGGTTCTTCGGCGGCCCGGTCACTTCCGTCAGATCGTCACTCATACTGCCCACCTTCGTCGGGCCGCGCTGTCCACCCGAAGGGCTGCTGCGGCAACCCCGGCACCGAGAGCCACCCCGGCGGCGACGTCGCTGGGATAGTGCACACCCAGCAGTATTCGCGACAGCGCCATGGGCGGGACCAGCACCACGGGCAGGGGCAGCCGGGCGGCCCGGCCCAGCAGCATCGCCGCGGCCGTCGTCGACGTGGCGTGCGCCGACGGGAAGCTGAGTTGGCTGGGGGTGCCCACGTTCACCGTCACGGCCGGGTGATGCGGCCGTTTGCGCCGTACCACCCGCTTGACCACCACGGCGGCGGCATGCGCGGCAACGGTACCGATGCCGGCTACCACCCAGTCCCGACGCCCGCGGGGATCCAGGGCAGCGCCGAGCAAGGCCACCACCAGCCAACCGATGCTGTGCTCACCGAAGTGCGACATCGCGCGGGTCACCGGCAATACCCCGGGGCGCTGCGTCAACGCCGACTGGACGGCCACCATTGCTGCGACCTCGCCGCGCGGCGGCTCGGCCGGTTCAACCATGGCGGGCCGCGCCGGCGCCGTCCGCCGAGCCACTCACGGGCAGCACCATCTCCCACTTCTGTTTGCTGGACAGCACGGGCAACGCGTCTCGGTACACCCGGCGCATTTCGTCGAAGCGGCGGGCCAGGCGGCGCTGCCGGCGCAAGGACTGCAGCAGCAACGAGAACATCTTGGCCCGGTCCCGTTGCCGGTAGACCACACCGCACCCGTCGGCGGTGGTGACGGTGACGCCGTCGACCGTGCACAGCCGGAACCAGCGGGCGTCCTGGGTCGGCACGTTGTACTCGGGTCGCTGGTGGTGAGCCGGGTCGGCTGCCTTGAGGTTGTGCAGAATCCCCCGGGCCAGTCGGTAGCTGATCACCACCGGGTTCACCGGCGGCTTCATCACCTTGTTCTTGTGCAGCGGTTCCGGCAGCTCGCTGGCCGCCGGCAGCACCACCGCATCCGGGTAGGCCGTACGCATTTGGCGTACTTCCGGCAACGCCGATTCCAGGATGGAGAAGATGTGCTCGGGGCCGGCCAGGAAGTCGTCGATGGCCCTGTTCTGGATCTCCACTGTCGAATACTCAAGGCAGGCAAGGTGTTTGAGCGTCGCCTTGAGGTGGCTGCGGACCAGGCCGGAGATGTCGCCGTCCCAGTGCATCGCGGCGACCACCAGCCGGTTGCGCAGATGGAAGTAGGCCTGCCAGTCGATGGCGTCGTCCTTGTCGCTCCACGCCATGTGCCAGATCGCGGCGCCGGGCAGCGTGACGGTCGGATAGCCGTGCTCGGCGGCCCGCAGCCCGTAGTCGGCGTCGTCCCACTTGATAAACAGCGGCAGCGGCTGACCCAACTCCTCGGCGACCTGCCGCGGGATCATGCAGGTCCACCAGCCGTTGTAGTCGACGTCGATGCGCCGGTGCAGCAGCTTGCTCTTGTCCTCTTTGTCGCTGAGCGGGTACTCGGCGAAATCGTGGTCGTACTCGGCGTGCGGGGCAGCGGTCCACATGAAGTTCGACCGGTCCACCACCTCGCCCATGATGTGCAGGTGCGACGGCTCCTGCAGATTGAGCATCTGGCCGCCCACGAGCATCGGGGTCTTGGCGAACCGGCTCATCGCCAGCACCCGCAGGATCGAGTCCGGCTCGATGCGGATGTCGTCGTCCATGAACAGGATCTGTTGGCAGTCGGTGTTTTTCAGCGCTTCGTACATGACCCGGCTGTAGCCGCCGGAGCCGCCCAGGTTGGGCTGGTCATGGATAGCGAGTCGGGCAGCCAGTCGCTGCGCCGCCGACGGGAAGTCCGGGTGGTCGCGCACCTTGCGGGCACCCTGATCGGGCACGATCACCGCGCCGATCACCTCGTCCACCAACGGGTCGGCGGTGAGTTCGCGCAGCGCGTTCACGCAGTCCGCGGGCCGGTTGAAGGTCGGGATGCCAACGGCGATGTTGGCCGTGCCCGGTGCCGGCGTGGTGGCGTACCAGCCGCCGCCCAGCAGGGTGACCTTGGTGTCGGTGGTGATGTCGAACCAAATCCAGCCGCCGTCCTCGAACGGCTGCAGCCCAACCTCGACCTCCAGCACCGCCGGCGCTTCGTCGGTGCCGGCGAATTCGCGGCCCTCGATGAAGATCCGGGCCCCGGTGGCCTTGGTCCGATAGAGGTCGACGCGCCCGGTGCCGGTGAGCTCGACGCGCAACACCACCGAGGTGCAGATCGACCAGCGTCGCCAGTAGCTGGCCGGGAACGCGTTGAAGTAGGTCGCGAACGACACCTCGGACTCGCCGCCGACCTGCAGCGACGTGCGGCTGGTCGCGTGCGCCCGCCGGGAGTTGGTGGGCGATTCCTCAAGGTAAAGCTTGCGTACGTCCAGAGGCTCGCCGGGACGCGGCAGGATGATGCGCGATAGGAGGCTGACGGCGCTCACTTGACACCCGCCTCACCCAGCGCCGCCCCGTCCCGCAGGTGCGGCGCAAGGACGTTGTCGTACATGCTCAAAGCGCTGGCAATGGCCATATGCATATCCAGATACTGGTAGGTGCCCAAGCGCCCGCCGAACAGCACCTTTGCTGCCGCGGTCTCGGACTTCGCCCTGGCCCGGTAGGCGGCCAACAGGGCGCGGTCGGCCTCGGTGTTGATCGGATAGTAGGGCTCGTCGTTGTCTTCGGCGAACCGGGAGTACTCGCGCATGATCACCGTCTTGTCGGTCGGGTAGTCACGCTCGGTGTGGAAATGCCGGAACTCATGAATACGCGTGTACGGCACGTCGGGGTCGTTGTAATTCATCACCGGGGTGCCCTGAAAGTCGCCGATCGGCAGGACCTCCACCTCGAAGTCCAGCGTGCGCCAGCCGAGCCGTCCTTCGGCGTAGTCGAAGTAGCGGTCCAGCGGTCCGGTGTAAACGACCGGAGCGTCGGGGCTGGCGGCGCGTAACTCGTCGCGCACGTCGAACCAGTCGGTCTCCAGCCGGACCGCGATGCGGTCGTCGGCGGCCATGTTCTGTAGCCACGCGGTGTAGCCGTGCACCGGTAGGCCTTCGTAGGTATCGCTGAAGTAGCGGTTGTCGAAGGTGTAGCGCACCGGCAGGCGGGTGATGTTGGCCGCCGGTAACTCCTTGGGGTCGGTCTGCCACTGCTTGGCGGTGTAGCCCTTGACGAACGCCTCGTAGAGCGGCCGGCCGATCAGCGAGATGGCCTTTTCTTCCAGGTTCTGCGCGTCGGCGGTAGCGATCTCGGCCGCCTGCTCGGCAATGAGCCGGCGGGCCTCCTCCGGGCTGAAATACCTGCCGAAAAACTGCGACACCAGGCCCAGTCCCATCGGGAACTGGTAGGCCTGCCCGTTGTGCATGGCGAACACCCGGTGCTGGTAGCCGGTGAACTCGGTGAACTGCCGCACGTAGTCCCACACCTTCTTATTGGACGTGTGAAACAGATGCGCACCGTACTTGTGGACTTCGATCCCGGTCTGTGGCTCCGGTTCGGAATAGGCGTTACCGCCGATATGCGGGCGCCGCTCGACAACGAGTACCCGCTTGTCGAGTTGGGTGGCCACGCGCTCGGCAATCGTCAGGCCGAAAAATCCGGAGCCGACGACGAACAGGTCGAAACCAGCGGGGAGGTCGAAACGCGAGATCATCGGTTGCCTAGGGTATCCGACCTTGCGGCAAAAACCCGACTTGGCGGGTCGGCCTGGCCAGGGTTTTCCCAGGTGCCAGCCTGCAGAGCGGCCTGCCGTCTGGCGAACGTCACACCTGTGAACCGCTCACCTCACGATTCGGTATCGCCACACTAGCCACATCAATCTCACTCGTACCATCGGTGATGTGGGTTTACGCCCAACTCCACACAATCCACATTGAGGAGACTTCCGTGCCGAACCGACGCCGACGCAAGCTCTCGAAGACTATGAGCGCGGTCGCCGCCCTGGCCGTCGCAAGTCCGTGTGCTTACTTTCTTGTCTACGAATCGACCGCCGACACCAAGCCAGTGCAACACCATGAATTCAAGCGGGCGGCCAGCATCGCTGACCTGCCGAATGAGCTGATCTCCGCCCTGTCCCAGGGGCTGTCGCAGTTCGGCGTCAACCTGCCGCCGGTTCCTGCGCTCGGCGGTACCAGCGGAGCCAGCACGGGCCTGGGAACCACCCCCGGCTTGGCCAGCCCGGGACTCGGGACCACCGGGCTGGGCACCACTCCCGGTCTGGCCAGCCCGGGACTCGGAACCACCGGGCTGGGCACCACTCCCGGCCTGGCCAGCCCGGGCCTGACACCGGCCGCGCCCGGCGCTCTGCCCGGGACCACGTTGACGCCGCCGACGGCCGCGACCGGCGCGGGTGTCAACCCGGCACTGACCAACCCGGCGCTGACCAGCCCCACCGGGGTGGCTCCGGGCCTGACGAGTCCGTCGGCGCTGAGCCCGGCGACCGCTACTGGCGAGGTGCCGATCAGCACGCCGGTCGGATTGGACCCGGGTGCCGACGGCACCTACCCGATCCTCGGTGACACCTCCGGACTCGGCGGTGGCGCCGGCCTGTCACCGGTCACCCCGGCCAGCGGCGGCAGCGGTGGCGGCGGGCTGGTGAGCGACCTGATGCAGGCGGCCAATCAGCTGGGCGCGAGCCAGGCCATCGACCTGCTCAAGGGCCTGATCATGCCGGCGATCATGCAACAGGTGCAGGGCGGCGCAGCCGGAGCTCCGGCGGCGGCGGGGGCCACCCCCGCGCTGCCCGGCGTGCCCGCCGCGGCAGGTCTGACACCGGTCCTGCCGACCGCCGGCGCACCCGGGGTACCCGCAGTGCCGGCAGTGCCCGCAGCGGCGGTGCCCGCGGCCGCAGCGCCGGCGGCCGTGGTTCCGGAGGCCCCACCCGTTTAAGAAGCCTGTCACGTGACGGCACCGCAGAGTCGGCGGCCCCAGCCACTAAATCCTCTGCGGTGTCGTCGACAGCTACTCCCCCATGTGCATACTCATCGAAGTTGGGGCAGCGGCCTATCGTACCGAGATGTTGTACAATAGCAGTACAACATCTCTGTACAGAAGATAGGGAGACCAGCCCATGGCCATCAGTGCAAGTGAAGCCCGCCAGCGCCTCTTCCCGCTCCTCGAACAAGTCAACACCGACCACGAACCCGTGCGCATCACATCCAAGGCCGGAGATGCGGTGCTCATGTCGGCCAACGATTACGACTCATGGCAAGAAACGGTCTATCTATTGCGTTCGCCCGAGAACGCACGCCGACTCATGGAGGCCGTCGCCCGAGACAAGGCCGGCCGTCCCGCACGAGCCGAGTACACCAAGTCAGTCGAGGAACTCCGGGAGATGGCCGGCGGCCAGGAGTGAGAAGCATCAACTTCGATCCCGCCGCGTGGGAGGACTTTCTATTTTGGTTAGCCTCCGACCGCAAGACGGCCCGGCGGATCACCAGACTCATCGGGGAAATCCAGCGCGACCCATTCACCGGGATCGGAAAACCAGAGCCGCTCAAAGGGGAATTGTCCGGGTACTGGTCCCGGCGGATCGACGACGAACATCGGCTCGTATACCGAGCAGACGACACCGAAGTCAAGGTTCTCAAAGCCCGTTATCACTACTGACCGGCCCCCGGCGCGCGATCTACCGAAAGAACAGGCACCGCAACGAATTCCACGCCATTCCCAAGTACCCGCAACATGAAAGCGCGCGGCGACCAGCTGAGCCGATACTGCGCGGACCTCAGCACCCTTCAGGGCTATGCATCGTGCCCCAGATTCAACGAGAATGCCCCAACATGAATGAGAACGGACACCTCGCCCACCCCCCTGCGGCGCGCAGACACAGATTCTCGGCCGGAGTGCGCGCTCGCACACGGTTTCCGCGTCTGCTCGCCCGGAAACATTTCCGCGCCGTACGGCCGTGTCGCCTCAACAGAAACATTAGGCACACACGTAACATCGCCTAGTGTCCCGCAGTCGCGCACCCACGATGTTGCTCACCACCGCTCTGGCGACGGTAGTCATCGTGTCGTGGGTGCTCATGCGTCCTCCCGCCGACAGCCACCCGGCGCCCCCGCGCGACACCCAACTCGCCGAGCAACCCCTGGTGGGTCTCGGTGGCGGCGTGACTGTCCGCGAACTGACCCAGAACACGCCGTTTTCCCTGGTGGCTCTAACCGGTGATCTGGCCGGCACCTCGGCCCGCGTCCGCGCCAAGAAGGCCGACGGCACGTGGGGTCCCTGGTATCAGACCGAGTACCAGACGTCGGCGCCCGACCCCCACGGGTCGACCGAGTTGGCCGACGAGCCGCGCAGCACCGATCCGGTGTTCGTCGGCACCACCACCAGCGTGCAGATCGCCGTCACCCGGCCGGTGGACGCGCCGGTGACGCAGGCACCGCCCACGCCGACGCAGCACGGCGGGCTGGGCTACCGACCGGCCACCAAAGAGCAGCCGTTCGGACAGAACATCAACGCGATTCTCATCTCGCCGCCGCAGGCGCCGGCGGAAACCCACTGGACGCCGCCGACCGGTGTCACCATGCCGGGCCAGGCGCCGCAGATCATCAGCCGCGCGGAGTGGGGCGCCGACGAGTCGCTGCGATGCGGCAGCCCGGAATACGACCGCGGCGTACGCGCGGCGGTGGTCCACCACACCGCGGGGAGCAACGACTACTCGCCGCTGGAATCGGCCGGGATCGTCAAGGCCATCTACACCTACCACAGCAAGACTCTGGGCTGGTGCGACATCGCCTACAACGCGCTGGTCGACAAGTACGGCCAGGTGTTCGAGGGCAGTGCCGGTGGGCTCACCAAGCCGGTCGAGGCGTTTCACACAGGCGGATTCAACCGCGACACCTGGGGTGTGGCGATGATCGGCAATTTCGACGACGTGGCACCCACTCCCCTCCAGATCCGGACCGTGGGACGGCTGCTGGGCTGGCGATTGGGGATGGCCGAGGTCGACCCCAAAGGCATGGTGGAACTGCAGTCCGCCGGCAGCTCCTACACCACGTACCCGGGCGGCGCGATTGCCAAGTTGCCGACCGTCTTCACCCACCGCGACGTCGGCAACACCGACTGCCCGGGCAACGCCGCCTATGCGTTGATGGACGAGATCCGGGACATCGCAGCGCATTTCAACGATCCTCCGGAGGAGTTGATCAAGGCGCTGGAAGGCGGCGCGATCTACCAGCACTGGCAGGCACTGGGCGGGATGAACAGCGTGCTGGGTGCTCCGACGTCACCGGAGGCCGACGGCGCGGACGGATCACGGTTTGTCACCTTCGCCAAGGGCGCCATGTACTGGTCCGCGGCCACCGGCGTGCAACCGGTGACCGGCGCCATCTACGACGCGTGGGCGGCGCAGAGCTACGAGCGCGGCCCGCTGGGATTGCCGACCAGCGCGGAAATCCAGGAGCCGCTGCGGATCACGCAGAACTTCGCGCACGGCACGCTGAACTTCGAGCGCCTCACCGGCAATATGACCCAGGTCCTCGACGGGATCGCGACGCCACTGACCACCCAACCCCCGAGCGGCCCCAACGTGCCGCCCGAACACTTCTCCTTGCCGTCGCATCCGGTCTAAAGCTGCTCTAGAGCCGATGCGCTGGTCGCGATGCTGCTGCACGCGATGTCGGCATTAACCGCCGCCGCCGGCGGGGCTGGTGTCGTTCGGGATCGGCGCCAGGCTCTGCATGGAGGCGCGATATGCCTGCCTTGCCGCCAGCCAGGCGGCGAACTCATTCTCAGCGGCTTGATATTGTTCCGCGGCGGACCTTGTGGCCTGCACGAACTGGGCGTGAAACCTCGCCAACTGGACGCTCAGCAATTCATAGGCCTTACCGCACTCGGAAAAAACCGACGCGATGCCTACCGAAACCTCATCCTCACCGGCTGCAACCAGTCCGGTGATCCGGCCCAGCGCTGCTGCATTGGCCGCGCCCAGCGCCGGAGCCATGCCCTCCAACTGGGCAGCCGCCGCCAACAACGTCTCCGGCTTCACAACTAGCATCGACACGCGATCTCCTACCAGCGCACCTACCCCGCCGTGCGATCGGCCGATCGCACGCGCACATCTGACAATCCTGTACGAAGGTCGCCGCTCAATACCGTGCTTTAACCGGCTTTAACCAAAGATTTAACCCATGTCCGTACTGGGTTCCCTGCGCTTCGATGCTCAGTCGGGGCCGCGCTACCCTGCGACCTGTGCCCGACACGCCGTATCTGACGTTTGACCTCGACCGGGTGCGTGCCAACTATCACGCGCTGCGCTGCGCGCTGCCTGATGCGCGCATTCGCTACGCGGTCAAGGCTAATCCGGCCTTGCCGATCCTGCGGCTGCTGGCTGCCGAGGGATCCGCTTTCGACGTCGCCTCGGCCGGCGAGGTGCAGGCCTGCACCGCCGCGGAAATCGACGGTGATCGGCTGGCATTCGGGAACACCATCAAGAAACCGGCGGCGGTGGCGGCGGCCTACGCATGCGGGGTGCGCCTGTTCGCCTTCGACACCGAGCACGACCTGGCCGTACTGGCCGAGTACGCCCCTGGAGCGCGGGTGGAATGCCGTATAGCTCCGGTGTTTCCGTCGTCGGTGACTCCCTTCGGGCACAAGTTCGGATGCGCGCCCGAGCAGGCCGCCGAACTGCTCAACCGTGCCCGGGACCTGGGTCTGGTAGCCGAGGGCGTGAGCTTTCACGTCGGCTCACAGCAACTCGACGTTTCCGCGTGGGATATCGGGATCGGTAGTGCCGCATCCATATTCGGCGCCGTCGGCGGCCTCACGACGGTCAACGCCGGCGGCGGATTTCCGCTCCCGTACGCCGGCCGGGCACCGGATCTCGGGGTGATCGCCGATAGCATTGCCTCGGCGCTGGATCGTTACTTCGGTTCGCAGCCACCACGATTGGCGTTGGAGCCGGGTCGGATGATCGTCGGCACCGCCGGCACCATCGCGTGCGAGGTGGTGGCGGTACGCACCGGCACCGACGGCCGACGCTGGGTGTACCTCGATGTCGGACGCTACAGCGGTCTCGCGGAAACCGAGAACGAATACATCCGCTACCGGCTGCGCACGCCACGCGACGGTGATCCCGTTGCCGACGCCGTGCTGGCGGGGCCGACGTGTGACGGCGATGACGTGCTGTACCAACGCTATCCGCTGCCGGTCACGCTGCGCCCGGGCGACAGGGTGGAAATCTGTGACGCCGGCGCGTACACGGCGAGTTACGCGTCGGTGCAGTTCAATGGATTTCCACCGCTGCCAACATATTTCGCGTCCGCCGCGGGGGCCGGTCGGACCATCGTAGAACCGCTGGCACCGGGACTCACCCGCGGTTGGACACTGTCGGAGGTGATCTGTGACGTAAGGACCCCGTACCAGGATCTGGTGATCGGTCGCTCCGAGCAAGGTGTGGCACTGTTCAGCGACGGCGAACGCCAAAGCACCGAGTTCAGCCAGCTGGTCTATCACGAAGCGCTGCTGGTGCCGGCACTGTTGCTGGCCGAGCGCATCGAACGGGTGCTGATCATCGGCTCCGGGGAGGGCGTGGTCAGTCAGCTGGCGGTCGCCGCCGGAGCAACTCATGTCGATCACGTCGACATCGATCGCGAGGCGGTGCGGCTGTGCGCCGAGCACCTGCCCTACGGCTACTCGGCGGCCGAATTACGCAGGGCTGAAAAAGGACTCGGTCCCGTCAGCATGCACTACCGGGACGGTTGGGACTTCGTCGACCAATCCCGCGCGCCATACGACATCGTGGTGGTCGACCTGCCCGACGAGCGCGCGGAGCCTGCGCAGCACAACCGTCTCTACGACAACGACTTCTTGGCAAGGTGCCGCGGGATCGGCCGGGTGGTGGTAGGCCAGGCGGGTTGTCCGACGTTGTGGCGCAACGAGACACTGCTTTCTGCGTGGCGCCGCTACCGCGAAACGTTCCGCACGGTCGTGTATTTCGGCAGCGACGAACATGAGTGGGCGTTCCTGTCGGGCCTTTCGAGTCCCGTTGCCGACCCCGTGGCGCTGATGTCCGACCGGCTGGCCACCATCGCTTATCGACCGCGCACGTTTGACGCCGCTTCGCTGGTGTCGGGGACGGTTCCGCCGAAAACGTTGCGGGACTGGCTTCAACGGCGCTAGCCGTCTAGTGCGGCTACCTCACTGCGACGTGCGCAAGGTCGCGGATCTACTACTTCCTTTGACGGGCTCGCCGACGATTCTTGACTAATAGGCCAAGGGACCCGAGCCGCCGCCGCCATCGCCGCTGAGGCCTTATCCGCCCGCACGAGAACGGGGTCATCCATTGTTGCCGGGGCCGCCATTGCCACCCTTGGTGCCACCGGGCGTGCCGCCTGCGCCGCCGATGCCGCCGGCGCCGCCGATGCCACCGGCCGTGCCGCCGTTGCCACCGTTGCCGCCGAAGCCGCCGTTCCCGCCCAGGCTCAGTCCGATCAGGCCGTTGCCGCCGGTTGCGCCATTGCCGCCGATTCCGCCGTTGCCGCCGATGCCCCCGCCGATTGCGTTGCCGCCGTTGCCGCCGATTGCGCCGTTACCGCCGTTACCACCACTGCCGCCGTTGCCGAGACCAATACCCACACCGCCCAAGCCGCCGAAGTCGCCGCTACCGCCGGCGCCACCGTTACCGCCGTTACCGCCGCCGATCGCGGTGCCGCCGCCCCCGCCACTGCCGCCGCCGCCCCCGGTGCCACCTTTACCCCCCACACCACCGGTGAATGTCGCACTTCCACCACGAAAGGCCCGCCCGCCCGTACCACCGTCGCCGCCGTCGCCGCCGTCGCCACCGCCGACCGCGGTACCGCCCGTGCCACCGTCGCCGCCGAACCCGCCGCTACCCCCGGCGCCGCCGGCGTTGCGGCCTTGGCCGCCTAAGTTGCCCTGCCCGCCGATCCCGCCCCGCCCGCCGGTTCCGCCGTTGCCGCCGCCGGTGGCGGTGCCGCCCGCTCCCCCAGTGCCGCCGTCGCCGCCTTGACCGGCGTTGCCACCGGCTCCGCCAGAAGATCCGGCTACACCGCCTTCCCCGGCCGTGCCGCCAGCTCCACCGCTGCCGCCAGCGCCGCCGGCGCCACCGTCTGTTGCAGACCCCCCGGCTCCGCCCACTCCGCCGTCCCCGCCGTGACCCCCAGAACCGCCGCTCACCGTACCGGTGCCATCGGCGCCACGACCCCCGTCGCCGCCGCCACCACCCAGACCGCCGGCGCCGCCGGCCCCGCCATTCATGCCGCCGATGCCAGCCCCGCCGGCTCCGCCCTTGCCCCCGGCCCC
>JALHRH010000046.1 GCA_022841565.1 Mycobacterium sp.
CGTGTGCTCTTCCGATCTGCAAGCTGAGGTCGGTGCGGGTCCGCTCGCGCTGGCCCGCGCGCAGCGGACGCAGGCGGCCCGGGTGCTGATCGAGACCACCGATCTGCCGTTCGCCGATGTGGCGTTTGCCGCCGGGTTTTCCAGCATCCGCCAGTTCAACGACACCGTTCGGCTGGTGTGCGACAGCACCCCGTCGCTGTTGCGCAAGAGGGCGGCCGCGCGGTTCGGTTCGGCCACGTCCGCGGGCGTGCTCTCGCTGCGGTTACCGGTTCGCACTCCGTTCGCCTACGAGGGTGTGTTCGGCCATCTGGCTGCCACCGCGGTACCGGGTTGCGAAGAGGTCCGCAACGGCGCATATCGGCGTACATTGCGGCTCGCCTGCGGCAACGGCCTGGTGTCGCTTACCCCGGCGCCGGACCACGTGCGGTGCCTGCTGGTACTGGACGACTTCCGGGACCTCGCAGCCGCGACCGCCCGATGTCGGCGTCTGCTGGATCTCGACGCGGATCCCGAAGCGGTCGTCGAGGCGCTAAGCGCCGACCCGGAACTGGGGCCCGTCGTCACCAAGGCGCCGGGTCAACGGATTCCCCGGACGGTCGACGAAGCCGAACTGGCCGTCCGAGCCGTATTGGGCCAGCAGGTGTCGACCAAAGCCGCGCGTACCCACGCCGGCCGGCTGGTCGCCGCATATGGGCAGCCGGTGCATGACGACGCGGGCGCTCTGACCCACACCTTCCCATCCGTGGAACAGCTTGCCGATATTGATCCGGCCCACCTCGCCGTACCCAGGTCGCGACGGCGGACATTGAGTGCGTTGATCACCGCTCTCGCGGACGGCGCCATCACCCTGGACGCGGGCTGTGACTGGACACGGGCGCGCCGGCAACTGCTCGAACTGCCGGGAATCGGTCCGTGGACCGCGGAGGTGATCGCCATGCGCGGGCTGGGCGATCCGGACGCTTTTCCGGCCAGCGATCTCGGACTCAAGCTCGCGGCCAAACAACTGGGACTGCCCACGCACGAACGGACACTGTCGGAGCACAGCGCCCGGTGGCGTCCCTGGCGTTCTTACGCCACCCAGCATCTCTGGACCACCCTCGAGCATCCCGTAAACCAATGGCCACCCCAGGAGGTCGCATGATTGCCTACCGCACGATCGACAGCCCGATCGGTCCGCTCACCTTGGCCGGGCGCAACGGAATGCTGACCAATCTGCGGATGGTCGACCAGACTTATGAACCGAGCCGCGCCGACTGGACTCTCGACGAGAGCGTGTTTTCCGACGTCGTGCATCAACTTGATGCCTATTTCGCCGGCGCGCTGTGCAATTTCGACGTGCAATTGGATCTGCGCGGCACGGAATTTCAGCGGCGTGTATGGAACGCACTGCTAGCCATTCCGTATGGGGAAACGCGGTCGTACGGACAAATCGCCGACCAGATCGGAGCACCCGGCGCGGCGCGCGCCGTCGGGCTGGCCAATGGCCACAATCCCGTGGCCATCATCGTGCCGTGCCACCGGGTAATTGGGGCGGCCGGCAAATTGACCGGATACGGCGGTGGACTCGATCGCAAACAAACGCTGCTCACATTGGAGAGGCGGCGTGCGCCGGCCGACCTGACGCTGTTCGATTGAGGCGGCGCGTGGAAGCCGTAACGCGTCCCGGAATACAAAAACACCCCCAAATTAATGAGGGTGTTTTTGTGTATGTTCGGCGGTGTCCTACTTTTCCACCCGAAGAGGGCAGTATCATCGGCGCTGACAGGCTTAGCTTCCGGGTTCGGGATGGGACCGGGCGTTTCCCTGTCGCTGTGGCCGCCGTAACTCTATTACTGTACCTTAGCCATTTCAGTTGTGTTGGTGGGGGGTGTGGTGTCGCGACGAACTCGTTAAACGAATTCATCGTGACTGATAGTGGTTGCGTTTGGTTGTGTTGGTAAGTTTTCGGCCGGTTAGTGCCAGTTCCCTGCACCCATTACTGAGCTTCCAGGTCTGGCCTATCAATCCAGTGTTCTGCTGGGGGCCTTATCCCTCCTAGAGGGTGAGAAACCTGATCTTGGAGAAGGTTTCCCGCTTAGATGCTTTCAGCGGTTATCCTGTCCGAACGTAGCTATCCAGCGGTGCCCCTGGTGGGACAACTGGTGCACTAGAGGTTCGTCCGTCCCGGTCCTCTCGTACTAGGGACAGGTTTCCTCAAGTTTCTGACGCGCGCGGCGGATAGAGACCGAACTGTCTCACGACGTTCTAAACCCAGCTCGCGTGCCGCTTTAATGGGCGAACAGCCCAACCCTTGGGACCTGCTCCAGCCCCAGGATGCGACGAGCCGACATCGAGGTGCCAAACCATCCCGTCGATATGGACTCTTGGGGAAGATCAGCCTGTTATCCCCGGGGTACCTTTTATCCGTTGAGCGACACCCCTTCCACTCAGAGGTGCCGGATCACTAATCCCGACTTTCGTCCCTGCTTGACTTGTAGGTCTCGCAGTCAAGCTCCCTTGTGCATTTACACTCAACACCTGATTGCCGTCCAGGTTGAGGGAACCTTTGGGCGCCTCCGTTACATTTTAGGAGGCAACCGCCCCAGTTAAACTACCCACCAGGCACTGTCCGTGAACCGGATATACGGTTCGACGTTAGGTGTCCAATACGATCAGAGTGGTATTTCAACAACGACTCCACCTCAACTAGCGTTGAGGCTTCACAGTCTCCCACCTATCCTACACAAACCGTACCGAACAACAATACCAAGCTATAGTGAAGGTCCCGGGGTCTTTTCGTCCTGCCGCGCGTAACGAGCATCTTTACTCGTAGTGCAATTTCGCCGAGTCTATGGTTGAGACAGTTGAGAAGTCGTTACGCCATTCGTGCAGGTCGGAACTTACCCGACAAGGAATTTCGCTACCTTAGGATGGTTATAGTTACCACCGCCGTTTACTGGGGCTTAAATTCTCCGCTTCACCCTTGCGAGTTAACGGGTCCTCTTAACCTTCCAGCACCGGGCAGGCGTCAGTCCGTATACATCGTCTTGCGACTTCGCACGGACCTGTGTTTTTAGTAAACAGTCGCTTCTCACTGGTTTCTGCGACCGGCTTCCGCTCCCACCGAAAAGGTGTTCACGACATGCCGGCCCCCCTTCTCCCGAAGTTACGGGGGTATTTTGCCGAGTTCCTTAACCATAGTTATCTCGTACGCCTTGGTATTCTCTACCTGACCACCTGTGTTGGTTTGGGGTACGGGCCGTGTGTGAACTCGCTAGAGGCTTTTCTTGGCAGCAGAGGATCACCGAATTCGCCTCAATCGGCTATGCATCACCTCTCAGGATTAATGAGCGACGGATTTGCCTATCGCTCTCCCTACGGGCTTGCCCCAGTATTACCACTGACTGGTACGGCTACCTTCCTGCGTCACCCCGTCGCTTGACTACTACCAACCGGGGTCCCACGCAGCCGGTCACCGTCGCACCCCGAAGGGATTGATCAGCGACCATTTGGGTGGTTAGCACAATTGATTCATCACGGGCGCGCACACACGGGTACGGGAATATCAACCCGTTGTCCATCGACTACGCCTGTCGGCCTCGCCTTAGGTCCCGACTCACCCTGGGCGGACTGGCCTGGCCCAGGAACCCTTGGTCTTTCGGCGGGCAAGGTTCTCACTTGCCTATTCGCTACTCATGCCTGCATTCTCACTCCCCCATCCTCCACCATCCATTACCAGATGGCTTCGCTGAATGAGGGACGCTCCCCTACCCACACCTACAAAAGTAGATGTGCCGCGGCTTCGGCGGTGTGCTTGAGCCCCGCTACATTATCGGCGCACAATCACTTGACCAGTGAGCTATTACGCACTCTTTCAAGGGTGGCTGCTTCTAAGCCAACCTCCTGGTTGTCTCTGCGACTGCACATCCTTTTCCACTTAGCACACGCTTGGGGGCCTTAGCCGGCGATCTGGGCTGTTTCCCTTTCGACGTACGGAGCTTATCCCCCGCCGTCTCACTGCCACGCTTGACACCACGGCATTCGGAGTTTGGCTGACGTCAGTAACCTAGTAGGGCCCATCGGCCATCCAGTAGCTCTACCTCCGTGGTGAACCACGCAACGCTGCACCTAAATGCATTTCGGGGAGAACCAGCTATCACGGAGTTTGATTGGCCTTTCACCCCTACCCACAGCTCATCCCCTCAGTCTTCAACCTAAGTGGGTTCGGGCCTCCACGCGGTCTTACCCGCGCTTCACCCTGGCCATGGGTAGATCACTCCGCTTCGGGTCCAGAACATGCCACTACACCCCTTACGGGGATACGCCCTATTCAGACTCGCTTTCGCTGCGGCTACCCCACACGGGTTAACCTCGCGACATGTCCCTGACTCGCAGGCTCATTCTTCAAAAGGCACGCCATCACCCCACCCGCTATAAACGGAGAGGCTCTGACGGATTGTAGGCGCACGGTTTCAGGTACTCTTTCACTCCCCTCCCGGGGTACTTTTCACCATTCCCTCACGGTACTAATCCGCTATCGGTCATCGAGAAGTATTTAGGCTTACCGGGTGGTCCCGGCAGATTCACAGCAAATTCCACGGGCTCGCTGCTACTCGGGAGATTGATCAAGGCAGGTGTCGAGTTTTCGCGTACCGGGCTCTCACCGTCTGCGGCGGACCGTCCCAGGCCACTTCCGCTAACTACGACACTTTTTTACTGCCTCCCAGCCAGGTAGAGCTGAGAAGATCATTCCCACAACCCCGCACACACAACCCCTACCCGGTGTCACATGCATGCGGTTTAGCCTTTTCCGCGTTCGCTCGCCACTACTAGCGGAATCACAATTGTTTTCTCTTCCTACGGGTACTGAGATGTTTCACTTCCCCGCGTTACCTCCCGCACCCTATATATTCAGGTACGGGTAACACGACATAACTCGTGCTGGGTTTCCCCATTCGGAAATCCTCGGATCAACGCTCGGTTGACAGCTCCCCGAGGCATATCGCAGCCTCCCACGTCCTTCATCGGCTCTCGATGCCAAGGCATCCACCATGCGCCCTTAGACACTTACAAACACTACAAAAACCAAAGAATAAAATTGCACAAAAAGAACACGCTGCCGCGAACGACAACGCATACATTTTGATGCTCGCAACCACTATCCAGTTCTCAAACACCACACCCCACCACCAAGATGGTGGGGACAACACCCTTAGACAAGACAGGTGTTGCCTCAGGACCCAATAGTGTGTCTGGCTTGCTTGTTGTCATGCACCCAGTCTTCGTCCACTACAGACGAGAACCCCTCACGGCCGGCACCCCACCAATTGGAGTGCTCTTCGTGGTGCTCCTTAGAAAGGAGGTGATCCAGCCGCACCTTCCGGTACGGCTACCTTGTTACGACTTCGTCCCAATCGCCGATCCCACCTTCGACAGCTCCCTCCCAAAGGGTTAGGCCACTGGCTTCGGGTGTTACCGACTTTCATGACGTGACGGGCGGTGTGTACAAGGCCCGGGAACGTATTCACCGCAGCGTTGCTGATCTGCGATTACTAGCGACTCCGACTTCACGGGGTCGAGTTGCAGACCCCGATCCGAACTGAGACCGGCTTTAAAGGATTCGCTAAGCCTCGCGGCATCGCAGCCCTTTGTACCGGCCATTGTAGCATGTGTGAAGCCCTGGACATAAGGGGCATGATGACTTGACGTCATCCCCACCTTCCTCCGAGTTGACCCCGGCAGTCTCTCACGAGTCCCCGGCATTACCCGCTGGCAACATGAGACAAGGGTTGCGCTCGTTGCGGGACTTAACCCAACATCTCACGACACGAGCTGACGACAGCCATGCACCACCTGCACACAGGCCACAAGGGAACCGACATCTCTGCCGGCGTCCTGTGCATGTCAAACCCAGGTAAGGTTCTTCGCGTTGCATCGAATTAATCCACATGCTCCGCCGCTTGTGCGGGCCCCCGTCAATTTCTTTGAGTTTTAGCCTTGCGGCCGTACTCCCCAGGCGGGGTACTTAATGCGTTAGCTACGGCACGGATCCCAAGGAAGGAAACCCACACCTAGTACCCACCGTTTACGGCGTGGACTACCAGGGTATCTAATCCTGTTCGCTCCCCACGCTTTCGCTCCTCAGCGTCAGTTACTGCCCAGAGACCCGCCTTCGCCACCGGTGTTCCTCCTGATATCTGCGCATTCCACCGCTACACCAGGAATTCCAGTCTCCCCTGCAGTACTCAAGTCTGCCCGTATCGCCCGCACGCTCACAGTTAAGCCGTGAGATTTCACGAACAACGCGACAAACCACCTACGAGCTCTTTACGCCCAGTAATTCCGGACAACGCTCGCACCCTACGTATTACCGCGGCTGCTGGCACGTAGTTGGCCGGTGCTTCTTCTCCACCTACCGTCAGCCCGAGAAAACCCGGACCTTCGTCGATGGTGAAAGAGGTTTACAACCCGAAGGCCGTCATCCCCCACGCGGCGTCGCTGCATCAGGCTTTCGCCCATTGTGCAATATTCCCCACTGCTGCCTCCCGTAGGAGTCTGGGCCGTATCTCAGTCCCAGTGTGGCCGGACACCCTCTCAGGCCGGCTACCCGTCGTCGCCTTGGTGGGCCATCACCCCACCAACTAGCTGATAGGCCGCGGGCCCATCCCACACCGCAAAAGCTTTCCACCACAGGACATGCATCTTGTGGTCCTATTCGGTATTAGACCCAGTTTCCCAGGCTTATCCCGATGTGCAGGGCAGATTACCCACGTGTTACTCACCCGTTCGCCACTCGTGTACCCCGAAGGGCCTTACCGTTCGACTTGCATGTGTTAAGCACGCCGCCAGCGTTCGTCCTGAGCCAGAATCAAACTCTCCAAACAAAAACCCCTCGCTAACGAGGTGAATTCACAATCAGAGAAAATCTGATCTAACAAAAAGACACCAAAACTGGCATCTAGAAAATGCGACTACACCGACACACGGGGAGTGCTAGGTGTAGTCAAAAAAAACAACAACAAAATAATTCACCAAACACACTATTGAGTTCTCAAACAACACTTTTCGCCTTGCTTTCGCCCGTTTCGGGGCAACCCTGCCAGCTTAATACAGATCCGGCAGGAGAGTCAAGCCCTGGTTTCGATCATCTTCTTGGGGAGGTGATCGCGCCGATCGGGCGTGACTTGGCTACTGTACCCGCTCGATCTCAGCTCCCAAAATCGCCAGGTTCTCCACGAACAGCGGGTAGCCGCGGTCGATGTGGAAAACGTCGTGGACCTCGGTGTCTCCGTCGGCGACGAGACCCGCAAGGACCAGGCCGGCGCCGGCCCGGATGTCCGAGCACCACACCGGCGCGCTGGATAGCTGTGGCAGACCGCGCACCACGGCATGGTGTCCGTCGGTGCGGGCGTCCGCGCCGAGGCGGATCATTTCCTCGACGAATCGAAAGCGCGCTTCGAACACGTTCTCGGTAATCATCGAGGTGCCGTCGGCGATCGAGGCCAGCGCAATCGCCATGGGCTGCAAGTCGGTCGGAAATCCGGGGAACGGCAATGTCGCGACGTTGACGGCCTTCGGACGCTCGTACTGGACCACCCGGAAGCTGTCGTCGGTCTGGGTGACCGTGGCACCGGCGTCATGTAGCTTGTGCAGCACCAACTGCAGATGCGACGAATCTATTCCCGTCACCGTGATGTCACCCCGGGTCATCGCGGCGGCGATACCCCAGGTGGCGGCCACGATGCGGTCTCCGATGACGCGGTGCTCGGTCGGGTGCAGTCGTGGCACGCCGGTGATGGTCATCGTCGGCGACCCGGCGCCTTCGACCTGCGCGCCCATCTGGTTCAACATCGTGCATAGGTCGACCACATCGGGTTCGCGCGCCGCATTATGGATGGTGGTGATGCCCTCGGCCACGACGGCAGCCATCAAAATATTCTCGGTCGCCCCCACGGACGGAAATTCCAGCTGAATCTCGGCCCCACGCAAGGTATCTGCCTGGGCAACCACGCACCCGTGTTCGATATTGCACTGCGCGCCCAATTGCCGCAGGCCCGCTTGGTGCATGTCCAGCGGGCGCGATCCGATCGCATCACCACCCGGCAACGCCACCTTGGCCTTCTTGCATCGACCGACCAACGGCCCGAGCACACAGACCGAGGCCCGGAATTGCCGCACCGCCGCGAAGTCGGCGTCGTACTTCGGTTCATCCGGTGAGGTGATGCGGGCGACATCCCCATCAAGTTCCACGGTCGCACCCAGCCCACGCAGCACCTCAGCCATCAACGGCACGTCGAGGATATCGGGACAGTTCGTGATTGTGCTGGTGCCTTCGGCCAGCAGAGTTGCGGCCATCAGCTTCAGTACGCTGTTCTTGGCACCCCCAACAGCGACTTCGCCTGCCAACCGGTTGCCACCGGTCACCACGAATCGCTCCGCCACCCGGGTCAGTCTAGTGAAGTATCGCCTTGTCAGTCAGCCGACCCTCATCGAGATGATCGGGTCCGGGTACCGTTTTGCTCATGGCAGTCCATCTGACCCGCATCTATACCCGGACAGGCGACGACGGCACGACGGGATTGAGCGATTTCTCACGAGTAGCCAAGACCGACGCGCGAGTGGTGGCCTACGCCGATTGCGATGAGGCGAACGCGGCGATCGGCGCCGCCATCGCATTGGGCTCACCAGCCGACCACATCGCTGACGTGCTGCGGCATATCCAGAACGACCTGTTCGACGCCGGCGCGGACCTGTCGACTCCCGTGAAAAAACCGGTGGAGAACCCCGAGCATCCCCCCCTGCGCATCACCCAGGCCTATATCGATCGGCTTGAACGTTGGTGTGATACCTACAATGAAACCCTGCCTGCGTTGAATTCCTTTGTGTTGCCTGGCGGTTCGCCGCTCTCGGCGCTGTTGCACGTGGCTCGCACCGTAGCCCGGCGGGCCGAGCGGGCGGCGTGGGCGGCCGTCGACGCGTATCCCGACGACGTAAGCGTGTTGCCCGCGAAGTACCTCAACCGACTTTCAGATCTGCTGTTCATCCTGTCGCGGGTGGCCAACCCGGACGGTGACGTGCTGTGGCGACCGGGTGGCGGCGCGGATTGTTGACGGGGGCCGTCACACGCTGCGACGGCGGGCGCGCGGTGACGGCCGCGACTCCAGCCACGATTGGAACGCGGTCAATGCGCCCCTGTCCAAGGCAATTTCGTATCCCAGCCGGCGCACCTGGGTACTGTCACGCAGTTCCAGCACTACGATTTCGGCGGTCATGATGTCGAATTCGTCGCCACGTGGCGCCCGCCTGGCGACGACCTCCACTCCACGCCGGCTCAGCCGGCGATCCGGCCACAGTCGCAGGCTGGACAGCCGGTAGAACGCTGCTTCGCCGCCGCGATAGCGGATCACGCCGTGACGCCAACCGTGACCGCCGACCGCCGGGATATCGCGCATGATGGCAGCCGTTCCGCCACGGCGCAGCTTCCACAGCCGAAAGCTCAAGGCCAGCACCGCCGCTCCCAGCAGGACGACGAGCACGACCATGCCGACCATGGACGCGCTCATCGTGGGAATCAGTCGAGCGCCCCAACGGCGCGCAACCTAGCGCGCCCCCGGGCGGCCACTTGGGGATCGTCCGATTCGGAATCCTGCCGGGCAGCGCTCTCGTCGATGTCCTTCTCGAACTCCGCAGACTCGGCGAGAACAGTGACACCCTCTTCGGTCACCGTGAGGAAGCCGCCGTCGACCGCGATGCGCAGGTCGTCTTTGCCTTCCAGTTCGACGCGCACCATGGCGTCGTCGACCAACTGCGCGACCAGGGGGATGTGATGGGGCAGGATGCCGATCTCCCCAGCGGTGGTGCGGGTGAAGAGGAAGATTGCTTCGCCCGACCAGATCTCACGGTCGACGGCAACGATCTGAACGTTCAATTCAGCCATGCCACACCACCTTTCGAGTCAGCCGGAGGTCTAGAGCTTGACGTCGTAGCTCTCGGCCTTCTTGGCCAAGTCGTCCAGTCCACCGATGAGGAAGAAGGCCTGCTCGGGCACGTGGTCGAAGTCGCCCTTCGTCAGCTTGTCGAACGCCTCGATCGTTTCTTTCACCGGAACCGTCGAACCCGGCTGCCCGGTGAACTGCTCGGCCGCCATCATATTCTGGGACAGGAACCGTTCGATCCGCCGCGCCCGGTTGACCAGCTGCTTGTCCTCCTCGGACAGCTCGTCGATACCGAGAATCGCGATGATGTCCTGAAGATCCTTGTAGCGCTGCAGGATTCGGATGACTTCCTGCGCCACTCGGTAGTGCTCGTCCCCTACGACGCTGGGGTCCAAGATGGTCGAACTCGACGCCAGCGGGTCCACCGCGGGGAAGATGCCCTTGGAGAACACGTTACGGGACAGCTCCGTGGTGGCGTCCAGGTGCGCAAACGTGGTCGCCGGCGCCGGGTCGGTGTAGTCGTCGGCAGGCACGTAGACCGCTTGCATGGACGTAATCGATTTGCCCCTCGTCGAGGTGATGCGCTCCTGCAGCTCGCCCATCTCATCGGCCAGCGTCGGCTGGTAACCCACCGCCGAGGGCATCCGACCGAGCAGCGTCGACACCTCCGAGCCGGCCTGGGTAAATCGGAAGATGTTGTCGATGAACAGCAGAACGTCCTGGCCGGCCTCGTCGCGGAACCACTCGGCCATCGTTAGCGCAGACAGTGCCACCCGCATACGGGTGCCGGGCGGCTCGTCCATCTGGCCGAACACCAAGGCGGTGTCCTTAAGCACGTCGGCTTCCTTCAGCTCCACCCACAGGTCGTTGCCCTCGCGGGTGCGCTCCCCCACACCGGCGAACACCGAAGTCCCACCGAAGTTTCGGGCAATGCGGTTGATCATCTCCTGGATCAGCACCGTCTTGCCCACGCCGGCACCACCGAACAGCGCGATCTTGCCGCCTCGCACATAGGGAGTCAGCAGGTCGACGACCTTGAGACCGGTCTCGAGCATCTCGGTGCGAGGCTCCAGGTCTTCGAAGGCCGGCGGCTTGCGGTGAATCGACCAGTGGTCGAAGTCTTCTCCGTAGCCCGGCTCGTCCAGGCAGTATCCCAGCGCGTTGAAGACGTGGCCTTTGACCTTCTCGCCCACCGGTACCGAGATCGAGGCGCCCGTGTCGGTGACCTCAGTGCCGCGCACCAGTCCGTCGGTGGGCTGCATCGAAATGGTGCGCACCAGGTTGTCACCGAGGTGCTGCGCCACCTCCAGCGTCAGTGTCTTCTTCAGCGCCTCGAACGCAATCTCGGCGTGCAAAGCGTTGAACAACTCCGGAATGGAACCCCGCGGAAACTCGACGTCGACGACGGGACCGGTGATCCGAACCACGCGGCCGTTGGTGTCGGAACCTGCCGACTTCTTGTCCGTTTTTTCGTCTGAAGTGATCGTCATATCTTTTCGCTTCCTCGTCGGGCCTACTTGGAGGCGTCGGCGAGCGCATTTGCGCCACCGACGATTTCGCTGATCTCTTGGGTGATCTGGGCCTGCCGCTCCCGGTTCGCTTGCAGCGTCAGATCCTTGATGAGGTCGTCGGCATTATCCGTTGCCGATTTCATGGCGCGCTGGCGCGAAGCCAGCTCCGAGGCCGCCGACTCGAGCAGCGCCGCGTACACGCGGGTGGTCAGATACCGCGGCAGCAGCGCCTCGAACAGCGTCGTCGCATCCGGCTCGAACGAGTACAGCGTGTGCGGTCCGGTGTCCTCCTCGACGTACTCCACCACCAACGGAGCAATACGGTGAGCGACGGCACTCTGGGACATCATCGACTTGAACTCGGAGAAGACGATGTGCAGTTCGTCGACGCCCTGTCCTTCGTCATTCTCGTCATCGCCGGTGCCTGCCATGAAAGCGTCGACCAAAGTCTCAGCGATTTCCGTGGCGTTCTCGACCTGGGGCTGCTCGGAGAAGCCGGTCCAGGATTCCTTGATGTCCCAGTGCCGAAATGAGAAGTAGTTGAGGGCTTTTCGTCCCACCGTATACAACACCGGATCCTTGCCTTCTTCTCGTAGCAGAGAAAAGAGCTCCTCGGACCGACGAAAGATGCTCGAGTTGTATGCGCCACACAGACCGCGGTCAGAAGACACCACGAGCACGCCGGCCCGAGTGGGATTCTCCCGTTCGACAAGCAGCGGATGGTCCAGGGCGGCTTCGGCGGACAGCGTGGTAAGCATCGAGGTGATCTGAAAGGCATAGGGCCTGGCCGACTGCAGCCGAGCCTGTGCCTTCCCGATGCGCGATGTGGCGATCAGTTCCTGAGCCTTGGTGATCTTCTTGATCGACCCCGCCGACTTGATCCGCCCGCGTAATTCGCGAAGTGTGGCAGCCATTGTTAGCTACTTCTTGTCCTTCTTTTCGTCTTTCTTCTTCGGCTTTTCCTTCTTGACTTGGACCGACTCTTTGGCAAGCTCGTCTTCATCCAAGGGCTGGACATGCTCGTCGGGCACCACCGATTCGCCGCCGGTGGCCGCGAATCCCTTCTTGAATTTGTTGATGATCTCGGTGAGCTTCTCCTGGTCGTCCTCACCGAGCTTCCCGCTGGTACGGATGCCGTCGAGGAACTTCTCCTCCGACGCCCGCATGTGGTCCAGCAGTTCGGCCTCGAACCGCTTCACGTCCTCCACGGGCACCGAGTCGAGGTGACCGCCAGTGCCCAGGAAGATCGAAACCACCTGCTCTTCAACGGGCAACGGCGAGAATTGTGGTTGCTTGAGCAACTCGACCAGTCGTTCGCCGCGCGCCAGCTGCTTCTTGGACGTCTCATCCAGGTCGGACGCGAACGCGGCGAAGGATTCCAGTTCGCGGTACTGCGACAAATCCAGACGCAGCGAACCGGCCACCTCTTTCATCGCCTTGATCTGAGCGGCGCCACCGACGCGGGACACCGACACACCGACGTTGATGGCGGGTCGGACGCCCTGGTTGAACAGGTCGCTCTCCAGGAAGCACTGCCCGTCGGTGATCGAGATGACGTTAGTGGGGATGTAGGCCGAGATGTCGTTGGCCTTGGTCTCGATGATTGGCAGGCCGGTCAAGGAGCCGCCGCCGAGCTCGTCGGACAATTTGGCGCACCGCTCGAGAAGCCGCGAGTGCAGGTAGAACACGTCACCCGGGTAGGCCTCGCGACCGGGCGGACGGCGCAGCAGCAGCGAGATGGCACGGTATGCCTCGGCCTGCTTGGTCAAGTCGTCGAAGACGATGAGCACGTGCTTGCCCTCGTACATCCAGTGTTGGGCGATTGCCGAACCCGTATAGGGCGCAAGCCATTTGAAGCCGGCAGCGTCGGAAGCGGGTGCCGCAACGATGGTGGTGTAGTCCATGGCGCCACCTTCATCCAGCGCGCGCCGGACCGAAGCGATGGTGGTGCCCTTCTGCCCAATGGCTACGTAAACGCAGCGAACCTGCTTCTTCTCGTCGCCGGTCTCCCAGTTCTGCCGTTGGTTGAGAATCGTGTCGACACAGACGGCGGTCTTGCCGGTCTTGCGGTCGCCGATGATCAACTGACGCTGGCCACGCCCGATCGGGGTCATGGCGTCGATGGCCTTGATCCCGGTCTGCAGCGGCTCTTTCACGCTCTGGCGCTCGACCACCGAGGGCGCCTGCAGCTCCAGCACACGGCGGGAGTCGGTCTCGATGTCGCCGCCGCCGTCGATCGGCTGGCCCAGCGGGTTGACCACACGGCCCAGGAACGCGTCACCGACGGGCACCGACAGCACGTCACCGGTGCGCTTGACCTGTTGGCCCTGTTCGATCTTCTCGAAGTCACCGAGAATCACCGCACCGACGCTGTGCTCGTCTAGGTTCAGGGCGACGCCCAGGACTCCGCCCGTGAACTCCAGCAGCTCCTGGGTCATGACGGATGGCAACCCCTCAACGTGAGCGATACCGTCTCCGGCATCCACCACGGTGCCGACTTCCTCACGTGAGGTGTCGGCGGTGAAGGACTCTACGTATTCTTCGATGGCGCTCTGGATGGCATCAGCGGAGATTGTCAACTCGGCCATGGCTTTTCGTCTTCCTACTTCGTTGTGTTGACTGGGTCGTGTTTCCGTCGGGCTTTGGTCAGTCGGGTAGCTGGGCTTGCGCAGCGGCCAAGCGAGACTTGAGCGTGCCGTCGATTACCTCGTCACCCACCGAGATCTGCAGACCGCCGAGCAAGTCGAAATCGACTTGCAGCTGGACCGCTACCGGATGACCGTAGATTCGGCTCAACACCTCGCTGAGCCGAGTGCGCTGGGCGTCGCTGAGCTCCGCCGCCGCCCTGACCTGCGCTACGACTTCGCCGCGGCGGGCCACCGCCACTTCGGCAAGTAGCAGCACGGCCTCCTCGGCCGGCCGTCCCCGCAACAACTCGACTGTCTGGGACAGCAGCGCAAGAGAAACGGGGTTCACGTTGCTGCCAGTGCTCTCAAGTACCTTCCGCAGCAACCCGACCCGATCCTCGACGGGGGCTGTGTAGTCACCCAGCAGGATGCCGAGGTGTGGCTGGGCGTCGAGAATGCGCGAGAACCGGAACAACTGGTCTTCCACTTCGTCGACGCTGCCGTCCTGGTCGGCTACCTCGAGCAATGCCTGGCGCGATACGTGCTCGATTGCATCAATGAGGTCAGCGTTCGCCGACCAGCGCTGGGAAACCGCGGTGCGCAGTAGGTCCAGGGTGGAATCGCCGACTTTGCCGTCCAGCAGTCGTTCCACCAACTTGACGCGGGGTGCCGAATCCTCGGCCGACACGGTGAGGTACCGGGTGACGACGATTTCTTGGTCGAGCATCCTGGCTACCGAAGCCAACTCGTCGGCGAGGGTGGTCAGACCCTCTCGATCGAGATTCTCGGCGATGGCGCCAAATCGGTCCACCAGGTTCCCCAGCGCCAGGCGACTCGCCGAGCGCATCTTGGTGAGCAACTGATAGGTGACCTCGACCGCCTCCGGTGCCATGTCATCGAGCTCGTCGAGGAAGCGATCGACGGTTGATGCCTGGCGTTGCGGGTTGGCGACGTAGCTGCGTACCAACTCCGTTGCCCGACGCACAGATTCGTGCCCGAGCTCCAACCGGAGCTGGCGGGTCAGCTGTGCCCGCAGCAGTTCGGTTTGCCGGCCGCCCTGCGCGGTGATGCGTTCTGCCTCACTTTCGGCCTGGGCCCGCATTTGTTCCTCGATGCGTGCCGAATCGGCCTTGGCCTCCTCGACGAGTTGCTCGGCCTCTTCCTTCGCGGTCTCCACGGCCTTGCTGTGTGCCGTCGTCGACTCGGTAAGGCGCTTGGCTGCCTCCACCGAGTCTTTCAGCTGTTGACGCACCGTCTCCTGCCGGGCGGTCATCAGTCTGCGGACCGGCGGCACGACATATCGCCAGACCAGCAGCACGATGGCCGCGAACCCGATCAGCTGTCCGATAAATGTCGACATGTGGTGGCTACCTTGCCGCTTCTGAGGTCGCTTCTGAGGTCGCAGCTGCGGGGCCGACTTCGACGCCTAGCACTCGCGAAGCCAACGTCGCAGAGATAGCACCGACGTTGGCGCGCAGATCCAACTCCACGGCGTCGCGCTCCCGCTTCAATTGCTCGTTGGCTTGCGCCAGAATCTCTGCGACCTGCTGCTCGGCGCGAGCACGCGCGTCGTCGATGACCTTGCGACCCTCTGTCCGCGCATTGTCGCGGAAGGAGCCCGCCGCAACTCGGGCTTCCTTCAATGCCTGCTCGTAGTCGGCATCAGCGGCGGCGAACTGCTCGGCCGATTTCCGATTGTCAGCCTGAGTTTTGGCGACCATAGCGTCGCGTTCCTTGAGGACCCGCAGAATCGGCGGCACGACGAACGTACCAATGACTCCAAGCACCACCAGGAAGATGGCCAGCACGAAGAAGAAGGTGCCGTTGGGGACGAGGAAGTTGCTTTGGCCGCCTTCCTCTGCTGCAAAGTTCACAGCCGAAGCAAGAGAGGTCGGGTCACCCATCACAGCGAATTATTTGACGGGCGTGGCGAAGACGAACAGCGCCATAAACGCCAGGTTGATGAAGTAGGCGGCCTCAACCAGACCGACGGTGATGAAGAACGGGGTGAAAAGCCGTCCCTGTGCCTCGGGCTGGCGGGCCACACCGGAGATCAGCGCGTTACCGGCGACACCGTCACCGATACCGGCGCCAATGGCGCCACCGGCCATGATCAGTCCACCGCCGATGAGGGCACCGGCTGCGATAGTGGGGTCCATACTTATCCTCCTTGATAACTCTGGTAGCGGTTTACCAGGATTTTTCTAGTGGTGGTCCTCTTCTAGTTCCATCGCTTGGCTGAAGTACAGGATCGTCAACAGCGCGAAGATGAAGGCCTGGATGGCGCCGACGAACAAGTCGAACGATTTCCAGATCGCGTTCGGCAGCCACAACACGTACGGCGGGAAAAGCGCGATCAGCGCGACCAGAATGCCCCCGGCGAAAATGTTGCCGAAAAGCCGGAGCGACAACGAAATCGGCTTGGCAAGTTCTTCCACGATGTTGATCGGCGCCAGGATCGTCACGTGCCCCTTGAGCAGCTTGACCGGGTGGCCGATGATGCCGCGGCGCCAAATCCCGGCCGCGTGGTAACAGACGAACACAAACAAGGCCAGCGCCAGCACATAGTTGATGTCAGCTGCGGCTGACGAAAGCAGCTCGGTGGTCTTGCCATCCTTTTCGGTGTACTGCAGCGGCAGCACCGACAGCCAGTTGGAGATCAGGATGAACACGAAGATCGTCACCGCGAGCGGCAGCACAAAGGGCGCGATCCGCATTCCGATCGCGGCTTCGACCTGGCTACGCATCTGGATGGTGATGGCCTCGAAGAACAGCTGCACGCCGCCGGGCACGTCGGTCGAGGTGACCTTGGACCTGAGATAGAACGCCAGCGCGATCACAATCAGCGCGGCGATTCCTGTCGACAGCACGGTGTCGGTGTTGACTGTCATACCAAACCAGGTGGCGGTGTGGTGCTCGCCCACCTCGATTTGAGCGGCCAGGATCGACTCAGTCATCGCCGACGCTCCTCCCTTCCGTGCCTTCCGATCCCGTCACTACTACACCTTCTTGGCCCTCTTGCTGGCCCTCTTGCTGGCCGGCGAGTCGTCCGTCCGGGTCGCCGGTCCGCAGCTTCTTCCACACCGGCAGCGCAGTTGATGCCACTAGTAGCACCTGGAAGAGTGCCAGGCCGAACATCACGCCCAAGCCTTCGGGCCGGAATATGAAGGCGATGATCAGCGCCAGGATGGTGATGATCGCGACGCGTGACGCCGAGTTGATGGCCATCGACCGCTTCAGCGGGTGATCGCGCGCAGTGATCGCCTCAACCGAACGCCGCACCAGCAGGGCGTTGAGCAAACCCAGCAGCAACCCGATTCCGAAGAACGCCCCGACCACCGGGTGGCCGGCGTAGCCCGCGACCGCAGTCGCTACCGCGGTCACTGCCAAGCTGATGAGAAAGAGCCGAACGGGCCGGAATGCAACAGCGGGAAACACCAACGGCGCGTCCTGCGCTGGTGTCGTCACTGCAGCACCTCAATCCCGGGTCGATGGAGCGGGAACCACGCGATCGACTGATCCGTGGCCCGCCGAGCGTATCGCAAAGGTCACGCTGGATTTACCCAAGGGGTAGCTCCCTGTGTCGGTCTTCATTCGGCGCGACCGGAAACCCATCCGACGGGCCGGGGTGCCGACCACCCGCGAGGTTTATTTCGGGGTTCTACCTGCACCGTACCACAAGGTAGACGGGCCTACTACTGATCGTCGTAGTACTCGTCGCGGCGGCGCAGCAGCGGAATCACGGTTGCCACGCCCGCGACGGCGATTGCTCCCAACATGACCGCCGCGGTGTGCCGCGGGTCGAAAAAGATCGTGCTCGCCGCGCCGAAGGCGACGATGCCGACCCACAAGTAAATGAGCAGCACCACCCGACGATGTGAATGGCCAATCTGCAACAGGCGATGATGCAGGTGCATCTTGTCGGGAGTGAAGGCGCTGCGGCCCGCCCGGGTACGACGCACGATCGCCAGCAGCAGGTCGAGCATCGGCACGAACATGACGGCCACCACCAGTAGGAACGGTGACAGCAGAGCAAACACGTCGCGAGCGCCGTAAGCGTTCTGCGAGATCGGGCCGGCGGCGGTCGTCGAAGCCGCGGCCAACATCAGCCCGATCAACATCGAACCGGAGTCGCCCATGAAGATCCTGGCCCGGTGAAAGTTGTGCGGCAGAAATCCCAGGCAGGCGCCCGCGAGCACCACGGAGATCACCGCGGGCGGATAGTAGAGCACGTCACCACCGTGGTCACGCAGCAGACCCACCGAGAACATGCAGATGGCCAGGGCTGTAATGAGGCCCAGCCCGGCGGCCAGCCCGTCGAGGCCGTCGACGAAATTCATCGCATTGACGATCGATACCGTCAGCGCCAGTGTCAGCAGAATCGAGGACGCCTGGTCAAGCACGATCGTGCCGACGCCTCCCACCGGGATGTACAGGACGCTCCAGGCGACCCCCATGGTGACCAGCACACTGGCTGCGGTGATCTGACCGGCGAACTTGGTCAACGCGTCCAAACCCCAGCGGTCGTCGATCAGACCGATACCCATGATCACGGCGCCGGCGACCAGCACCGCGGGCATGCCGGTGGAGTAGACGAATCCGCGGGTAAGCGCCGGCAGTTGTGAGGCCAGGAAGACGGCCGAGCCGACGCCGAGAAACATCGCTAGCCCGCCCATGCGAGGGGTGGGGGTGACGTGCACATCCCGTTCGCGGGGGTAGGCAACGGCGCCCAGTCGGGTGGCCAGCACGCGTACCGGCCCGGTCGCGAAATAGGTGATGATCGCGGCGGTCAGTCCGACCAGCGCAAGCTCGCGCAGCGGGACTCCGGCGCTGCGATCGGAGAGAGCGAGTAAACCGCCGGCAAGGCTGGCCACATCGCTGGACACCCCGAGACCGTACTTCACCAACCTGAGACCCGGGCAGTCGCGTTGCTGCACCAACCGTGCAGCCGGAGCGGGCTTCGGGCCTTGTTTTCGCCGTCATGTATCCACTCGGCGAACGCGGCCTCAGTCGAGCAAGCTGGCCGCGTCCACGCCGAGGACCTCGGCGACGCGGGCGGTGCTCACCGGACCTTCGCGCAGGATGCGTGGCGCGTTACCGCTTAAGTCGACGATCGTCGAGGCGGCTTGCTGCGCGGAAGGCCCGCCGTCGAGATAGACGTCGACGCGCGGGCCGAGTTGGCGCTGGGCCTCCGCAACGTCACCGGCGGCGGGCTGGCCGGAGACGTTGGCACTGGACACCGCCATCGGTCCCACCTCGCGCAACAACTCGATGGCCACCGGGTGTAACGGCATCCGCAGCATCACCGTGCCGTGCGCATCCCCGAGGTCCCATCGCAAAGACGGCGCCTGCAACACCACCAGGCTGAGCGCGCCCGGCCAGAACGCGCGGACCAATTCGCGCGCGCCGTCCGGCATCCCGTAGACCAGGCCCTCGATCGTGTGCCACGAACCGACCAACACACCCACCGGCATGTCACGGCCCCTGCCCTTGGCTGCTAACAGTGCGTCCACCGCTGTCCTGTCGAAAGCGTCGGCGCCGATGCCGTAGACGGTGTCAGTCGGCATGACCACCAGCCGCCCGGCCTTGAGTGCCCCTGCCGCGGCGGTGATCCCGCGCGCCCGCCGGTCGGGGTCGGCGCAGTCGAAAACCTCACTCATGCATGCCGCTCCTTCGGGCCGTCACGAATCGCGGACGTCCAGTCAGATCCTTTCGCGCCACAACGTCGGTGAACAGACCTGTGCTGTTGATGCATTCGACGGTCAGTGCCGCCGTGGTGTCGTCGTGCTCGACGGCGAACATACCGCCGGGGCGCAGCCAACTCGCGGCCCGGGCGACAACGGCGGGTATCACCGCCATCCCGTCCGGACCGCCGAACACAGCGTGTGACGGATCATGCTGCAGCACTTCAGGTTCCAGCACGGCATCGTCGGGCACATAGGGTGGGTTGGACACGACGAGGTCTACCTGGCCGTCGAGGTCCGGCAGTAGGCCCGGCATGCTGATGTCGGCGAGCACCAGTTCCACGCCGGTGCCCGCGGCGTTGCGACGGGCATAGTCCAGTGCCGCCGCGGAGTCGTCGACGCCGACGATTCGGGCCGCCGGCCAACGCAGCGACAACGCAATGGCCAATGCACCGGAGCCGGTGCATGCGTCGACGATCGCCGGCCGCGCGGGAAGGGGTTGCGCGGTGGCCCATTCCAGCATTGATTCGGTCTCGGGCCGCGGGATGAAAACGCCCGGGCCGACGCGCAGCAGCACCGGTCCGAACCCGACCGTCCCGATGAGGTGCTGCAACGGCACTCGCGCGGCACGCGCCGCGACGGCTTGGTGGAAGCGCCGGAAGAAGTCGTCACCGGGTGGATCCAGCATGGCGAGCCGGCCGCGGTCGATGCCGGCGAGATGGGCTGCCAACTCTTCGGCATCCCAACGCGCGGAGTCGATTCCCGCTTCGGCCAGTTGGGCCGCAGCGGAGTCGATCGCCTGCCGCAGGGGGCTCATGGCGCCTGTTGCAGCCGGGCCTGTTTGTCGGCTTCGCTCAGCGCATCGAACAACGCGTCCAGGTCGCCGTCGAGAACCTGGTCGAGGTTATGCGACTTGAAACCGATGCGGTGATCGGTGATGCGGTTCTCGGGGAAGTTGTAGGTCCTGATGCGTTCGCTGCGGTCGACCGTGCGGATCTGGCTGGCACGGTCCGCCGAGGCATCGGCAAGCGCCTGTTCCTCGGCGAGTACCTGCAGGCGCGCGGCTAAGACCTGCAGTGCGCGGGTCTTGTTCTGCAGCTGCGAGCGTTCGTTCTGGCAGGTGACGACGATCCCGGTGGGCAAATGGGTGATCCGGACCGCCGAGTCGGTGGTGTTCACACCTTGGCCACCCTTGCCAGAGGACCGGTAGACGTCGATCCGCAGGTCAGACTCGTCGATTTGCACCTCGCCGACCTCCTCGGGCTCCGGGTAGACCAGCACGCCGGCGGCCGACGTGTGGACGCGACCCTGCGATTCGGTGACCGGAACCCGCTGCACGCGGTGCACTCCGCCCTCGAATTTCATCCGCGACCACACCCCGTCGGCGCTGGAGCCATCACTCGGCGTCCGATTCGAGATCGCCAGTGTCGCATCCTTGTAGCCGCCCAGATCGGAAGTGGTTTCCCCCAACACCGTCACCGTCCAGCCGTGCCGCTCGGCGTAGCGGATGTACATCCTGGCCAGGTCAGCGGCGAACAACGCCGATTCCTCGCCGCCTTCACCGGACTTCACCTCGAGCAGAATGTCGTCGGCGTCATGGGGGTCGCGAGGTGCCAGCATGTCGGTGAGTTGGGTGTCCAGCTCGGCGACCCGGGCCTCCAATTCGGTGACCTCGTCAACGAACGAGGCATCGTCGACGACCAGCTCGCGCGCGGTCTCTAGATCTCCGCGCGCCGACACCAGTTTGCGGTGGGTCGCGACGATCGGCGCCAGACGAGCGAAACGACGTCCCGCCTTGCGCGCTTCGTCGGGCCTGCTGTGCAGTCCGGGATCGGCCAGGGCCCGCTCGAGTTCTGCGTGCTCGGCGAGCAGGACGTCAATCGTCTGCACCGGCTGCGTCATGTCACCTTCCTACTAGCTGCTTTACCGCAAACGCGAACCGACGCCCGGCCTGTGCTGATATCGCACAGTTCGGGCGTCGGAAAGCTAGCTATTTGTCGGCCGCAGCTTTGTCCGCGTTGCGCTTGCCGTAGCGCCTCTCGAAGCGGGCCACCCGGCCGCCGCTGTCGAGAATCTTCTGCTTGCCCGTGTAGAAGGGGTGGCATTGTGAGCAGACCTCGGCCACGATGCGGCCACCGGGCTTGGTGCTGCGGGTGGTGAAGGAATTCCCGCAACCGCAGACCACGGTGGTCTCCTCATAGGCGGGATGAATGTCAGTTTTCATGCTGTCCTCTTCGCTTGTCGAGCGCCCATTATGCCAGGTCAACTGCTACCGATTCAAAACGCCCAGACGCGCGCGGACATTCCTCGAGCCCGCTCGCGCCGAAACTGAAACCAGGTACACGCCTGTCGGCGTGTCGGGTGCGTGGCTGCAGTGTCGCGATCGTCGATCGTCAGCTAGTCATTGTCCATGTTGCCCGGCGTGGTCTTGGACACCTGCACCAGGAATTCGTAGTTCGTCTTCGTCTTACGCAACTGCGACATCAGCAGGTCGATCGCCTGGTGGGAGTCCAGACCCGACAGCACCCGGCGCAGCTTGTGCACAATGCCGAACTCGTCTGGGGAGAGCAACAACTCGTCCTTGCGGGTGCCCGACGGGTTCACGTCGACCGCGGGGAAAACCCGTCGTTCCGAGATCTTGCGGTCCAGCTTGAGCTCGGCGTTACCGGTGCCCTTGAACTCCTCGAAGATGACCGTGTCACCAGTGGAGCCCGTCTCGACCATCGCGGTGGCGATGATGGTCAGCGATCCGCCTTCTTCGATGTTGCGAGCCGCACCCAGGAAGCGTTTGGGCGGGTACAGCGCGGTGGAGTCGACACCACCGGACAGGATCCGGCCCGAGGCTGGCGACGCGTTGTTGTAGGCGCGGCCCAGTCGGGTGATCGAGTCGAGCAGCACCACAACGTCTTTGCCCTGCTCAACCAGGCGCTTAGCGCGCTCGATGGCCAGTTCGGCGACCGAGGTGTGGTCTGACGGCGGCCGGTCGAAGGTGGAGGCGATGACCTCCCCCTTGACCGAGCGGGTCATGTCGGTGACCTCCTCGGGCCGCTCGTCGACGAGCACGACCATGAGGTGGCATTCGGGGTTGTTGCGGGTGATCGCGTTAGCGATGTCCTGCAGGATGGTGGTCTTACCGGCTTTGGGCGGCGAGACGATCAGCGCGCGCTGGCCCTTGCCGATCGGCATGATCAGGTCGATGACGCGGGTGGTCAGCCGGTCGGGCGTGGTTTCTAGCCGCAGCCGCTGGTTGGGGTACAGCGGCGTCAACTTTTGGAAATCGGGCCGCCTCTTGGCGTCTTCGACTGGTCCGCCGTTGACACTGTCCAGCCGCACCAGCGGGTTGAACTTCTGCCGCGGATTCTTGTCGCCCGCTTCTCCTTCTCGGGGCACACGAACCGCGCCGGTCACCGCGTCACCGCGGCGCAAGCCGTTCTTGCGCACCATGTTCATGGACACGTACACGTCGTGCGGACCGGCCAAGTAGCCCGAAGTGCGGACGAATGCGTAGTTGTCCAGAACGTCCAGGATGCCGGCTACCGGTTGTACGACGTCGTCCTCGCGCAGCTCGGCTTCCCCGGCCTCGCCGGTGCGCTCGCCACGACGCCTGCGGTCACGGAAGCGGCGTCCCCGCCGTCCCTGACGTCCGTCACCGTCGTCGTCGCCACCGCCACCACCCCGCTGCTGACCGCCTCCTGACTGCTGGTCACCGCTTTGGTCGTTGCCCGAATCGGCGGAGCGTTCTTCGGCCTTGGCTTCTAGCTGGCCACGCTCGCCCTGGCCTCGCTCGCCCTGGCCACGCTCGCCCTGGCTTCGCTCGCCCTGGCCACGCTCGCCCCGGTCGCGACCCGGCCCTCTGTCGGTTTCGTCGGCGTTCTCGCCCTTATTGCCAGTTCCGGCCTGCCGGGAGGCGCTGCGGCGTTCCCGTCGCGGCGTTTCGCCGGCGTCTTGGGGCTCCGGAGAGGGCGCGTCCGGGGTCGCCGTCAGGGTGGCCGGGGGCTGCTGAGCGGTGTCGTCTTGGGCCGGCGCAGCGGCTTTCGGCGATTCGTGCGGTGCCGCGTCACCGGAGGACTTGCCGTTCGCCTGTCCTCGGCTCTGCTGAATGGCAGCGATCAGTTCGCTCTTGCGC
>JALHRH010000047.1:0-15098 GCA_022841565.1 Mycobacterium sp.
GGAAGACGTTGTCGTAGACGCTGGCCATCAGGTGACCATGCAGCAGATCGTGAGTCATTCGCAGGCCACCGCAAGCCGGACAGTTCCAGCCGGTGAGCATTTTGAACGGACATTGCGGGTAAACCGAATTCGGGTGGTGCGGATCGGCGATCCCGATGTACGCCAGGGCGCCGGCCAGCAGGACGGCAGACCCCGCTGCGGCGACATACCTTGGCGCTGGCGGCGCGGGCGGGTCAGGTTCCATCGCGCAACGGACGACCCTGCGGATCGGTGACTTTGTCGGTCAGGATCAACACCGCATCGATGATGCCCCACACCCAGGCGCCGAGCCCGCACGTCACCCAGCCGACCAGCAGTTGCGCAATCCCCAACCCTATGTACCCCGCGTAGATGCGCCCGATGCCGGCGAGACCAAACAGTCCGAGTAGTTGCAGCAGGCCCGCGACGGTCTTGGACTTGTCCGAATACGGTTGCCCGGTAACGGGGTGCCGACCGAACGGCGCCGACGGGTCGTAGCCGCCGCCGTATTGCGGGTACGACGGATACGGCGGCGGCAAGGGCGGCGGCGGATATCCCGGGCCCTGCTGTGGAGGGCCAGGCTCGGTGGCGCCGGACCTCGGCTGGTCAGTCACGGTTTTAGCATGCCAGATACCGCCGGTTATTGCCCGAGCCGACGTGCTGGGGGCTTAGCGATCCATCACTACCGCTCGTAGTCACATCGGCGGGGCCCATTTGGTGCGCTGAGGTCCGTATGTTGCTGGGTAGCGTTGGGCGCATGTCGGCATACCAACGGGTGGAGGTGAGCACCTTCTTGCCGGAGTCGGCGATCACCCTCACCCATCTGTGGGCGCCCAATCAATCCTGGATCTAACCGGTACTTTTGGTGCCTTTCCTGTTGACAGCGCTGGCCATCACCTGCCAGGAAGCTTGCGTACGTATGAGGAGCTTCAAGGTATTACAGCGACTGAGCCCGATAATGCGTTCTACTTGGTCAGGCAGAAACGCTTGTTTTTCCATACGCGAGCGTGGGCGGATGATATGGACCGCCGCTTGGAACGTCAGTCCAACGATCGGCAATACAAGATTAATTCGGGTGTCATACCAGCTGGATGTTCATCCGATACAAGTAGGACTCAAACCAATGATTGCTTGAATAGTTTCGTTACCGATGACGGTTCGTATCATTCTACCTTTTGCGAGCGCGGAAAGCTCGGCTTCGACCACTCCGGCAGCCTCGATGACTTCTTATACTTTGTCAAACCAAAGGCCTTGTTTAGAGTCGAGCTCTAAAGCGGGTGGGTGGCCGGCATGGGACTTACCTCCTGCCGCTCACGGCTGTGCCGTCGCGGGATAGCTGACTGACGCAGCGAAAAATGTAGCAGTGCAACGCATTCAGTCGCGAATGGCAGCATTACACAGCGACATTACGAACGCTGCCTTCTGAGCCGCAATCGCCAACGCTGCCGCGCTGCCTCGGTCCCCGCGGTTGCGGCCGAATTCGAACGGGGAGGCGGGGTGGCGTCGTCGCCGTCAGACTCGCCCGACTCCACTTCGTCGGCTAGGTCAGTATTCCCGGAACCCGTTTCTTCTGACTCGGATTCCGCGCCGACGTCCTCAGACTGGACTGCCTCAGGCTCGCTTGGCGTGGGTTCCGCCTGTGCCACCGCACTATCGACATCCGCGGCCTCGGGTTCGGGGCTCTCCTCAACAACCTCCGCAGCAGAGGGCTCTTCGGCTTCGGCTTCTCCGGTCGCGGCGCGGTCCGATTCAGCTGGTTCAACCGAAGCGGATTCAGAGTCCGCATCAACAGCCGCCACGTCGTGCACCTCGGTCGAGGCAACAACGACGGCATCGCTGCCAAGCAGCGGGTGGCCGCCGGGCACATTATCGGGTGCGGCGAGCTGAGCCTGTTCGGCCTCAGCCTGGCCAGTCTCGGCGTCGGCGTCGACTCCTGCGGCTTCAGATTCGGGCTGGATGTCAGCGACCTCCGCAACGGCAGCGGCCTCCGCCGCTGCTTCCTCGGCTATCGCCTCGCCAGCTTCCTCCGACTCAGTCGCTCGCTCCTCGGCGACGGCCTCGATCGCATCAGCCGCCGGCACAGCGGACTCAGGCTGGACGTCAGACTCGGTGATCTCCACGTCGTCGGCTTCTGCCTCGACAGTTTCGGCCGGCTCGGAATCGTCCGGACCCTCCAAATCCTCAGGTTCGGACTCCTCGGACTCAGCTACGTCAGACTCCGCCGCGACCTCTGCCTGCAGCGTCTCGGGCTCATCGTTGGCTACCGCAGCCTGCTCGGTTTCAGGCTCCGCAGGCCCGTCGGGTGCGTCACCGCCAGCGGTCCCGGCGGCCGTTGCCGCAGAAGCCGCGACAACAGTCACCAACTCCTCTGCCGGCTCGGGTTGGGATACCTCCTCCTGGCCGTCGTCGGCCCCGCGGCCACGCAACAACGCCGGATCCTCGCGGCCCTTCGGCGCCAGGATGAGGTAGACCACCGCGCCGATGAAGACGAACGTCGAGGTGAACGTGTTGATCCGGATGCCCGCGATGTGTGTGGCAGTGTCGTCACGCAGCAACTCGACGCCGAACCGCCCGATGCAGTACAGCGCGACGTAGGACGCGAACAGTCGCCCATGGCCTAGCGTGAAACGCCGGTCCAGCAACAGCAAGACGCCGAATACCAGGACGTTCCATATCAATTCGTAGAGGAACGTCGGCTGCACGACGAGCGCTACCTGCCCCGTCGAGACGCCGTCGAGCGAATGGACGTCGACGTATCCGGCAGGATCGCGGCGGTAAAAGATCTCCAGACCCCACGGCATCGTGGTTTCACGCCCGTAGAGCTCTTGGTTGAAATAGTTTCCGAGCCGTCCGATAGCCTGCGCCAACACCACGCCGGGAGCCACCGCATCGATGAACGCGGGCAACGGGACTCCGTGGCGCCGACAGCCAATCCAGGCGCCCACGACGCCGAGCGCTACCGCACCCCAGATGCCCAGGCCGCCGTCCCATATCCGCACCGCCGCACTCAGACCCGCGCCACCCGGGCCCCAATATGTCTGCCAATCCGTGGCCAGGTGGTAAAGACGGCCACCGATCAAACCGAATGGCACCATCCACAGCGCGATGTCATAGACGACGCCCCGTTGGCCGCCACGGGCCGCCCAGCGCCGGTCTCCGATCAGCAAGGCGACGATGATGCCGGTGATGATGAAAATCGCGTAGGCACGAATGGGCAGCGGCCCCAGGTGCCAGACGCCCCGCGGCGGGCTGGGGATGTAGGCAAGCCACGTCTGGGACATAGCGAAAATCATGCGGAATTCCTTTGGCGCACGCCGGCGGCGAGTTCCTCGGTCAATGCACGCAGCGTCGGCACACCCGAACCCAACGCCGAAACCAGCGCCGACCCGACGATCACCCCGTCCGCGTAGCTGCCGATCTGCGCGGCCTGCTCTCCCGACCGCACGCCCAGGCCGACGCCAACCGGTATGTCAGCCACCGCCTTCACCCTTCTCACCAGTTCAGGCGCGGCCGTCGATACCGCATTACGCGCGCCCGTGACACCCATCGTCGAGGCCGCGTACACGAAACCGCGCGAAGCCTCGGCGGTGGTCACCAGCCGTTCGGGCGTCGAAGACGGGGCCACCAGGAAAATGCGATCCAAATCGTACTCCTCAGACGCCGCAATCCACCGCCCGGCCTCGTCGGGGATGAGGTCGGGAGTGATCAGTCCCTGACCTCCCGCTGCTGCCAGGTCGCGAGCAAAAGCATCAATCCCGTAGCGCAGCACCGGATTCCAGTAAGTCATCACCACGGCGTGGCCACCGGCAGCACTGATCGCCTCGACAATCGTCAGCGTGTCGCGAACCCGGACTCCCCCACTCAACGCCTGCTCGGTCGCCCGCTGGATGGTGGGGCCGTCCATCCCAGGGTCGGAGTAGGGCACTCCGACTTCGATGATGTCGCAACCGGATTCGACCAGTGCGGTCATGGCCTGCAATGAGGTCGGAACATCCGGATAGCCGGTGGGCAGGTAGCCGATCAACGCCGCACGGTTCTCCGCCCGGCACGAATCGAACAGCGGGCCCAGTCTGCTGGCCTGGCTCTGTTGCACGGTCATGAATGGTCCATCAGGCCGAACCACTTTGCGGCGGTCTCCACGTCCTTGTCGCCACGGCCGGACAAATTCACCACAATGACCGCGCCCCTTCCCAATTCGGCACCCAACTTCAGAGCGCCGGCCACCGCGTGCGCGGATTCGATAGCCGGAATGATGCCTTCCGAGCGACACAACAGGCCGAAGGCGTCCATCGCCTCGGTGTCGGTGATCGGCTCGTACTGAACACGTCCCGCGTCTTTGAGCCAGGCATGTTCCGGGCCTACCCCGGGATAGTCCAAACCCGCTGAGATGGAGTGCGATTCGATCGTTTGACCGTCCGAATCCTGCAACAGGTAGGAGAACGAACCCTGGAAAGCGCCGGGCGACCCACCGGTGAACGTCGCCGCGTGCCGACCGGTCTCGACGCCGTCACCGGCGGCTTCGTAGCCCACCAACCGCACACCGGGATCGTCGAGGAAGGCGTGAAAGATGCCGATCGCGTTGGATCCACCACCGACGCATGCCACCACCGCGTCGGGTAACCTGCCTGCCTGCCGCTGGATCTGTACGCGCGCCTCCATGCCGATAATGCGCTGGAAATCACGCACCATGGTCGGGAAGGGATGCGGACCGGCGGCGGTGCCGAAGCAGTAGTAGGTGTTGTCGGCGTTGGTGACCCAGTCCCGGAACGCCTCGTTAATGGCGTCTTTGAGGGTCCGCGATCCGGTCTCCACGGAAACGACCTGCGCACCGAGCAGTCGCATCCGGGCCACGTTGAGCGCCTGGCGCGCGGTGTCGACAGCGCCCATGTAGATGATGCAGTCCAAACCCATCAACGCACACGCGGTGGCCGTGGCGACACCGTGCTGGCCGGCGCCGGTCTCGGCGATGACCCGGGTCTTGCCCATCCGGCGAGCCAACAACGCCTGACCCAGCACATTGTTGATCTTGTGAGAACCGGTGTGGTTGAGGTCTTCTCGCTTGAGAAAGATCCGCGCCGACCCCGCGTGCCGGCCCAGCCGGGTCGTCTCGTACAACGGCGACGGCCGACCGGCGTACTGCGCCTGCAACGTGTCCAGCGTGTCCAGGAAATCCTGGTCGACGCGTTCCTTCTCGTAGGCGACGGTCACTTCCTCGATGACAGCCATCAGCGCCTCGGGGACATAGCGCCCGCCATAAACGCCGAAATGACCGCCCGCGTCCGGGTCATAATGGGTGCGTTCGACGATGGCGGCACTGGTGCGCGGAATATCCGGGCTCGATAGGTCTGCCATTACCAAGACTCAGTGCGTGCGCAGCACATCAATGGCTAGCGAGCCGGTTTCGGACAGGACGGATGAGTTCCCGCGGTGACAAGATCGGCGACCGCGGCACGTGGGTCACCGCTCTTCACCAGACCCTCGCCGACGAGCACGGCGTCGGCGCCCGCGCCGGCATACGCCAACAGATCACCGGTGTGTCGCACGCCGGATTCGGCGATTCTGATCACCTTGCTGGGCAGTCCCGGAGCAATCCGCGCGAAGCAGTCCCGGTCGACCTCCAGCGTGGTGAGATCGCGGGCGTTGACCCCGATTACGTTGGCTCCGGCCCTCAGTGCACGATCGGCTTCTTCTTCGGTGTGCACCTCGACGAGCGCTGTCATGCCGAGCGACTCGGTGCGGTCCAGCATCGACACCAGGACCGACTGGTCCAGCGCGGCAACGATGAGCAACAACATATCGGCGCCGTGCGCACGAGCCTCGTGGATCTGGTAGGGCTGCACAACAAAGTCTTTGCGCAACACGGGAATCGACACCGCGGCGCGCACCGCGTCGAGGTCGTCGAGCGAGCCGTTGAACCGTCGTTCCTCGGTCAGCACACTGATGATCCGTGCGCCACCATCTTCGTAAGCGCGGGCCAGCTTAGCCGGGTCGGCGATAGGCGCCAGTGGCCCCTTCGACGGACTGGCGCGCTTGACCTCCGCGATCACGCCGATACCGGGCTCGCGCAGCGCCGCCATCACGTCGCGCGGCGGTGGGGCGGCCGCGGCGGCGGCCTTGATTTCAGAAAGACTCACGCGGGCTTCGCGCGCGGCAACATCGGCCCGGACTCCCTCAAGAATGGAGTCAAGCACGTTGGCCGGACTCATACCTGCGGTTCCTTCCTGCTGTAACCCGCTGTGACTCTGGGTCACCCCACGCTCGCCAACCGATTTCGACGGCGTGCAAGAAGGGTAGCGACCGTCACAACGGGGTCCGTCACCGCCCCTCGGTGTCCGGGTGGCGCGGCCGATCGGTAGGGTCGCGGCCCTCGTCGAGAGCATCCCAAATCATCCGTTCCGAAAGCTGCGGCTGCCCGCCCTGGGGCCGAGCATGGTCCCCGACGTCGGCTTCCCCGGCCAACGAACCGCGCGCCGCGGAGCGTCGCGCTCCGGGCGCCAGGTATTTCGTACCGCCCGAACGAGCGGATCCGACAGACGACGCCGCGCGCATCAACAACGCCCCGGCCATCAGGGTGCATGCCCCGGCCAGCACCGTCGCCGACGCACCGGAGTACTGGCGTGCGCTGCCTACCAGCGTCGCCACCGGGACGTGCGCCAGATCAGCGCCGCGCGCCGCCACATCCGGCAGCGCCCACAGGCTGACACCGAGGTAGCCGATCGCAAAACTGACCGCCGCTAGCAGCCCCGCCAGGGCGCGCAACTGCCAGCCTCGCACCGCCAACGCCGCGACCGCGGCGGCCAAGTTCACGATTGCCAACGGCAGCAGCGCCGTCGACCAGGACGCACCCGACAGCGCGATCTCCTTGGGCGGCCCCAGTCCGTCGAAAGACCGGATGGCGACCCAGGTGAACCGAGACGCGACCCACAGGGCAGCCGCAGCGAACACCAGCAGCAACTGGGCGAGTGCAATGATGCGCCGGCCGCGGCGCGGGGTATCAGGGGTTTCAGCCACTGCCGCGATGCCTCGATTGCCCGCTTCCTTTTCGGGCAGTTCCGTGGCCCGCATCGGCACCGGTCACGCCAGGGACGGTCATCGTTTCCGCCGCGGCGATCGCGTTGAGCACCGCCCGCGCCTTGTTTCTCGACTCGGTGTACTCGTAAGGCCCATTGGAATCGGCCACCACGCCGCCACCCGCCTGGACATAGGCGGTGCCGTCGCGCATCAGCGCGGTGCGAATGGCGATCGCGAAGTCGGCGTTACCGGCGAAGTCGAGGTAGCCCACCACACCGCCGTATAGGCCCCGGCGGGTCTTCTCCACTTCCTCGATGAGTTCCATCGCCCGCACCTTGGGTGCCCCTGACAGGGTGCCGGCCGGAAAACATGCGGTCACCGCATCCAGCGCGGTTTGGCCCGGGGCCAGCAATCCCGTCACCGTGGACACCAGGTGCATGACGTGGCTATAGCGCTCGATGTGACTGTAGTCCTCGACACGGACGGTGCCCGGTGTGCACACCCGGCCCAGGTCGTTGCGACCCAAGTCCACCAGCATCAGATGCTCAGCAAGTTCCTTCTGGTCTTCCAACAACTCCTTCTCCAGCAGCACGTCTTCTTCTTCGGTCTGCCCCCGCCACCGCGTTCCGGCGATCGGATGCGTGGTCGCCCGACCGTCCTGCACGGTGACCAGCGCCTCAGGACTCGATCCGACGATCGAAAAATCAACTGCCCCTGCAACATTGGGGATCTGCAGCAGGTACATGTACGGGCTCGGGTTAGTTACCCGCAGCATGCGGTAGACGTCAATGGGGTCGACGTCGGTGTCCATTTCGAACCGCTGCGACGGGACAACTTGAAAGGCTTCACCGGCGGCGATCTGTTCCACCAGGTAGTCGACGATCGCGCCGTATTCTTCGACAGTGCGCTGGGCGCGATGCACCGGCTCGGGTTTGCTGAACGTGCAGACGGTGGACGGCAGCGGTTGGCCCAGCGCGGCAGTCATCACGTCGAGTCGCGCGACCGCGTCGTCGTAGGCCCAGTCCACCCGCTCGTCGGTGCCATTCCAGTTCACCGCATTGGCGATCAGAGTGATGGTGCCCTCATGGTGATCCACCGCGGCCACATCAGTGGCCAGCAGCAACAGCATGTCCGGCAGCTGCAGGTCGTCGACAGCGAGCTGGGGCAGGCGCTCCAGCCGCCGCACCATGTCGTAGGCGAAGTAGCCGACCATGCCACCGGACAGCGGCGGCAACCCCGGTAGGGCGGCGGTCGCCAGCACCTCCAAGGTGGCGCGCAGCGCATCCAGCGGGTCTCCCCCGGCGGGAGCATCCTTGGGCACCGCGCCCAGCCACGCCGCCTGCCCGTCCCGCACGCTCAACGCCGTAGGCGCGCCGGCGCCGATAAACGACCAGCGCGACCACGACCGACCGTTCTCTGCCGACTCGAGCAGGAACGTCCCGGGGCGGCTGGCCGCGAGCTTGCGATATGCCGAAAGCGGAGTTTCGCTGTCGGCCAGCACCTTGCGAGTCACCGGGACCACCCGGTGCCCGGCCGCCAGCGCGCGGAAATCCTCCCGCGTTGTCGTGGCTGCGAGGTTGGCATGCACCGGACCATCCAACCAGACGCGGCGGAGGTTTCACCGGCGTGACGGCCTCCGCACGCCAGCGGCGGTCGTCAGGTGCTGGCGTAGCGTTGCGGCTATGAACATTGGTGACACGGTGGCCGACTTCGAGCTTCCCGATCAGACGGGCACGCCGCGCAAACTCACCGACCTGCTGAACGACGGACCCGTGGTGCTCTTTTTCTATCCTGCAGCCATGACGCCCGGCTGTACCAAGGAGGCCTGTCACTTCCGCGACCTGGCGGCCGAATTTGCCGCGGTGGGCGCGAACCGGGTCGGTATCAGCACCGACCCGGTGGGCAAACAGGCCAAGTTCGCCGACACACAGCACTTCGACTACCCGCTGCTGTCGGACAGCGAGGGCACGGTGGCCACTCAGTTCGGGGTCAAGCGCGGCCTACTGGGCAAGTTCCTGCCCGTCAAGCGCACCACGTTCGTTATCGACACCAACCGCACGGTGCTCAAGGTGATTTCCAGCGAGATCAACATGGACACCCACGCGGACAAGGCGCTGGAGACGTTGCGCAGCCGCTGAGCCCGCACCGACCCCAAAGCGCGGCGAATTGCGGTCTCGTGCCTCATCTGGCTCAGCCGGCCGCATGCACGCCGAAACCGGGTGGGGCCGCAATCTCCAAGCCGGCATACCCCCGGCATCGCCGAAACACGGTCCAATGCAACCGATTACGGTAACCGAGAACCGACTCGGCCGCCACTTCAGCGTTCGCAACCGAACCGTTCTGGGTCCGTCAGCGAAATCCACAGCGCGCCAACTTTACCAGCGCCTAAGTCCGCCTACCTACACCTCAGTAGCATGCTCCCATGCCGACACGCGCTGACCGAGACCCAGTCCAGGGCCTGCAGGAAGGCGAGCTCTTCGCCGGTTACACCATCGTGCGACGGCTCGGCGCCGGTGGAATGGGCGAGGTCTACCTGGCGCAACACCCTCGCCTGCCCCGACGCGACGCTCTGAAGATCCTGCCCGCAGAGTTCACCTCGAACCTGGAGTTCCGACAACGGTTCAACCGCGAGGCCGATCTGGCCGGCAGCCTGTATAACGAACACATCGTCGGCATTCACGACCGTGGCGAGTATCAGGGGCAGCTATGGCTGTCGATGGACTACGTGGAAGGAACCGACGCCGCGAGACTGCTGCGCGACCGGTACCCGTCCGGAATGCCGCTCCAAGAGGTCGTGGAAATCGTGACCGCTGTGGCCGATGCGCTCGACTACGCACATTCCCGGGGTTTGCTGCACCGGGACGTCAAACCCGCCAACATTCTGTTGGGCGATACCGCGCCGCGGCGGCGGATTCTGCTTGCCGATTTCGGAATCGCCCGTGAACTCGGTGAGATCAGCGGTCTGACCGCCACCAACATGATGATGGGCACCACCGCCTATTGCGCGCCCGAACAGCTGCAGGGTTCCGATCTCGATGGGCGCGCCGACCAGTACGCGCTGGGCTGCACCGCATATCAGTTGCTGACCGGGGGCGCCCCGTTCCAGCACTCCAACCCTGCGGTGGTGATCACCCAGCATTTGTCAGCGCCGCCACCGCTGCTGAGCGAACGGCGACCGGAGCCGGGTTACCTCGATCCCATTATCGCCAGAGCACTCGCCAAGGACCGGTCCGCGCGGTTCGCGTCCTGCTCGGATTTCGCCGCCGCGCTGGCGTCCCAGCCGGGTACAACGGCCGCTACAGCTCCCGCGGCTGCGGTAGCAGCTCCCACTGCGCCCATCGACGCACCGACCCAGGTGATCACGGCGCCGGAGCCCGCCCGCCGCGGCGGCCACCGCGCCTCGGTGATCGCGACGCTGGCGGCTGTGTCGCTGGTTGCGGTGGCCGCGATTCTCGCGCTGCTGGTAATGCGGGGCAAACCCGGCGGGCAGCAGGCCGCGGGTCCCTCGAGCACACAAGTCAGCGGCTCGCCGACCGGCAGTCGCCCGGCCCCCCCGGCGCTCACATTGGCCGACCCTGTCACCGATGCTGCCCATGTGCTGGGGCCCGGCGAGCGCGTCATCGTCGAACGTGCCCTCAGGAAGCTCTACGACGGGCGCGGCACCCGGTTGTGGGTGGTGTACGTCAACGATTTCGGTGGCCGCAGGCCAGCAGAGTGGGCCGAAAACGTGATACGCGCCAACCGTCTCACCGACACCGACGCCCTGCTCGCCATCACCACCGACCGACCGTCATTCATCTTCCGCGTGCCGGCAGCGGTCACCGACGGCAAGGCCGTCGACATCGAGGCAATCCGCCGGGACCTCATCAAGCCGGACGTGGAACGGCGCGAGTGGACCCGCGCCGCGCTGGCGGCGGCCAACGGCCTGGACGTCGCCCCCCGCTAGCGGTCGGGCTCTAGCAGTACCGCGGCATCAAAGCAGCTGTGGTCGCCGGTGTGGCAGGCTCCCCCGACCTGATCGACGGTCAACAGCACCGTGTCGCCGTCGCAGTCCAGGCGCACCGAATGCACATGCTGGGTGTGCCCGGACGTCGCACCCTTGATCCATTGCTGGCCGCGGGATCGCGAAAAGTAGGTGGCTTCCCGGGTTTCCAGGGTGCGGGCCAGGGCGTCGTCGTCCATCCAGGCGACCATTAGCACCTCGCCGCTGCCGCGCTCCTGTACCACGGCGGTGAACAATCCGTCGGCGTTGCGCTTCAAGCGAGCCGCAATCTGTGGGTCGAGGGTCATGCGGCGGTGATCCGCACGGTGATGTCCTCGGCGGCCATGGCGGCCTTGACCTGCCCGATGGTCAACTCCCGGAAGTGAAAGACGCTGGCCGCCAGTACCGCATCTGCTCCCGCGTCGACCGCCGGCGCGAAATGCTCTGCGGCTCCGGCTCCGCCGCTGGCGATCACCGGCACCGTGACCGCCGCGCGCACCGCACGCAACATGGCCAGGTCGAAACCGGCTTTGGTGCCGTCGGCGTCCATCGAGTTCAGCAGGATCTCCCCCACCCCCAACTCGGCGCCCCGGGCCGCCCACTGCACCGCATCGATTCCGGTTCCCCGCCGGCCACCATGGGTGGTGACTTCCCATCCGGAGGGTGTCGGCGGCGAACCTTCCGGCACCGTCCGTGCGTCAACGGAAAGCACGATGCACTGCGAACCGAATTGCCTTGCCAACTCCGCCAGTAGGTCGGGGCGGGCGATGGCCGCGGTGTTGACCGACACCTTGTCCGCCCCTGCGCGCAGCAGGGTGTCAACGTCGGCCACAGTGCGCACCCCGCCGCCCACGGTGAGCGGGATGAATACCTGCTCGGCGGTGCGGCGCACCACATCGAGCATGGTGGCCCGTCCCGACGAGGACGCGGTAACGTCGAGAAAGGTGAGTTCATCGGCGCCCTCTGCGTCGTATGCCGCCGCCAATTCGACGGGATCACCTGCGTCTCTTAAGTTTTCGAAATTGACACCCTTGACGACGCGCCCGTCGTCCACGTCCAGGCACGGAATGACGCGCACCGCGAGACCGTCAACGCTGTGGTGCATGTCAGTAGTCCTCCGGTTGCCCTGTGTTGCGGAGGATCTCGAGAATCTCGGCGTGTACGCCAGGCGCGGCGGCCAGCGCAGAACGCGATCCCGGGGTCCATTGTTCGCCGGCCAAGTCGGTCACGATGCCACCAGCGGCCCGCACCAACACCACGCCGGCGGCGTGATCCCACACGTGACTACCGAAACTTATTGCCCCGCCCAATATTCCGTCGGCGACATAGGCGAGGTCGATGCCGGTGGAGCCGTGCATGCGCAACCGCGACGACAGCCGGCTCAGATTCTCCAGCACCGCCACTCGGTACCGACCCGGGAACCGGCCTCGGGAGTCGGCGCTGAACGAACCGGCGCCGACCAGCGCGTCGGCCAACTCGGCAGGCGCCAACTTCGGTTGCGGCTCATCATTTTTCATCAATGGACCGCCCAAAACTGCGGTGTAACGCTGTCCCGTGAAGGGCAGCCAGGTCAGTCCGGCCACGGCTTCGCCGTCACGCAGCAGTCCCAACAGGATTCCCGCCATCGGCGACCCGGCCGCGTAGTTGAACGTGCCGTCGATGGGATCCAATACCCACACCCACGGCGATTCGACGTCGGCGCCGCCGAATTCCTCGCCGTGCACCTCGATTCCGGTCGTTGCCATCAGGGCCTGGACGACCTGGCGCTCGATCGCCAGGTCGACCTCGGTGGCGAAGTCGTTGCCCTTCTTGCGGACCGCCGAATCGGCGCGGTGGCCGGCCAGGAACGGCTCGATAGCGTCGTCCAGGATGCCCGATGCTTGTTGAACTAACGCATCCAAATCCATCGTGCTTAACCCCGCACCGCGTCCAGCGCCTGCGGCAGCGTGAACCGTCCCGCATAGAGGGCCTTGCCCACGATGGCCCCCTCGATCCCGCGGTCGGTCAGCCTCGCGATGGCGCGCAGGTCGTCCAGGCTGGACACGCCACCGGAGGCAATCACCGGCGCATCGGTGCGCTCGGCGACCATGGCTAGCAGGTCTAGGTTAGGCCCGCCCAGGGTGCCGTCCTTGGTGACGTCGGTGACGACGTACCGCGAGCACCCCTCGGCGTTCAGGCGGTCCAGCACCTCCCACAGGTCGCCCCCGTCGGTCTCCCAGCCGCGCCCCCGCAATCGGTGTGCGCCATGCGGATTTCCCGGGACGATTTGGACATCCAGCCCGACGGCGACCTTGTCGCCGTGCTCGGCGATGGCGCGGGCACACCACTGCGGGTTTTCCAGCGCCGCGGTGCCCACATTGACCCGGGCGCAGCCGGTGGCCAGTGCGGCAGCCAAGGAATCGTCGTCGCGGATGCCGCCGGATAGTTCGACCCGTACGTCAAGTTTTCCGACCACCTCGGCGAGCAAGTCGCGATTGGAACCGCGGCCGAACGCGGCATCCAAGTCGACCAAGTGGATCCAATCGGCGCCGTCCCGCTGCCAGCTCAACGCCGCGTCCAGCGCTGAGCCGTACTCGGTTTCGCTGCCGGCTTTGCCCTGTACCAGGCGCACGGCCCGCCCCTCGACGACGTCGACGGCCGGCAACAGTATCAGCGACATGGCTACAGTTCCCCGACCCAGTTGCTGAGGACGGCGGCCCCGGCGTCCCCGCTCTTCTCTGGGTGGAACTGCGTTGCGGACAGCGGACCGTCCTCGACCGCGGCCAGAAACGGCACCTGATGCGTCGTCCACGTCAACATCGCTTCGGGCGAACCTTCCCACCGCTGGGCGGCGTAGGAGTGTACGAAATAGAACCGGGTGCCGGCGCTCATGCCTCGGAACAGCACGCTGTCGGGTGCGGGATGCACCACGTTCCACCCCATGTGCGGAATCACCGGCGCATCCAGCCGGGTCACCGCCCCAGGCCACTGACCGCACCCGGTTGTCTCCACCCCGAACTCGACGCCGCGGGCGAACAGGATCTGCATGCCCACGCAGACGCCCAACACGGGGTGTCCAGCGGCGACGCGCTCGGCGATGATCCGCTCCCCGCCGATCTTGCGCAGGCCGGTCATGCACGCCTCGAAGGCGCCGACTCCGGGTACCACCAGCCCGTCGGCGGCCAGCGCCGCCTCTGCGGAGGCGGTGACTTCTACCTTGGCGCCGACCCGCTCCAACGCGCGCTGCGCCGAGCGCAGATTACCGGAGCCGTAATCTAGGACTACGACGGATTTCCCAGTCACAGAACACCTTTGGTGGACGGCACACCAGACACACGAGGGTCGGGCTCGACGGCCTGGCGCAGCGCGCGCGCGACGGCCTTATATTGCGCCTCGGTGATGTGGTGCGGATCGCGCCCGTACAGCACCCGTACGTGCAGCGCGATACGGGCATTGGCGGCCAGGGACTCAAAGACGTGCCGGTTGATGACGGTGTGGTAGGGCACCGAGTTCCCAGCAATCGTGGTGTGCTGCAGGTGATCCGGTTCCCCCGTGTGGACGCAGTATGGACGGCCGGACACGTCCACTGCGGCGTGCGCCAGGGTCTCGTCCATCGGGATGAACGCGTCCCCGAAACGGCGAATGCCCTTCTTGTCGCCGAGGGCCTGCCCGAGTGCGGTGCCCAAAGCGATCGCGGTGTCCTCGATGGTGTGGTGACCCTCAATCTCCACGTCGCCCTTAGTACGCACTACGAGGTCAAAACTGGCATGCGAGCCCAGCGCCGTGAGCATGTGGTCGTAGAACGGGACGCCGGTGTCAACGTCCACCTCGCCGCTGCCGTCAAGGTCGAGTTCGATGACGATGTCGGATTCGCGGGTGCGGCGCTCGACGCGCGCACGCCGGTTCTGCTTTGTCACGATGCTCCTAAGATATGGTCGCGACCCGCCGCGCCCGGCTCCGCCGCGCTTGCGATCGCTCCTGAAATATGGTCGCGACCCGCCGCGCCCGGCTCCGCCGCGCTTGCGATCGCTCCTGAAATATGGTCGCGACCCGCCGCGCCCGGCTCCGCCGCGCTTGCGATCGCTCCTGAAATATGGTCGCGACCCGC
>JALHRH010000047.1:15108-23400 GCA_022841565.1 Mycobacterium sp.
TCGCGACCCGCCGCGCCCGGCTCCGCCGCGCTTGCGATCGCTCCTGAAATATGGTCGCGACCCGCCGCGCCCGGCTCCGCCGCGCTTGCGATCGCTCCTGAAATATGGTCGCGACCCGCTCCGGCGAAGCTGGGGCCGGCTAGATCCGCGGCGGCGATCTGGGCGCTCACTTTCAAGAACGCGTCATTCTCCTCTGCCAGTCCGATGGTGGCGCGCAGATAGCCGGGGACGCCGACGTCGCGGATCAGGACGCCGGCATCCAGGTAATGCCGCCAGGCGGCCGGTGCGTCGGCGAATTCTCCGAACAGGACAAAGTTGGCGTCGCTGGGAACGACCCGAAATCCCATGTCGGTCAATTCCGTTGACACTCGTTCCCGTTCGGCGATCAGGATGGCGACGCTGCCCAGTGTGTCGTCTGCGTGCCGTAGCGCCGCCCGGGCGGCCGCCTGGGTGACCGACGACAGGTGATACGGCAGCCGAACCAGCAGCATGGCCTCGACCAGGGCCGGAGTGGCGACCAGATACCCCAAGCGCCCGCCGGCGAAGGCGAACGCCTTGCTCATGGTACGAGTGACGACGAGCTTGGTCGGGTACTCCGCGATCAGGGTGACGGCGCTGGGCTGCGATGAGAACTCCCCGTAAGCCTCGTCGACGATCAGGATGCCCGGCACTGAGTCGAGCAGCCGGCGCAGGTCGGCCGGCGAAATGCTCTGTCCCGAAGGGTTGTTCGGGCTGGCGACGAACACCACGTCGGGGCGGCGTTCATTGATGGCGGCGACCGCTTGATCGACGTCCAAGCTGAAGTCGTTGGCGCGGGCGGCTTGGAGCCATTCGGTGCGTGTGGCGTCGGAGATGATGGGGTGCATCGAGTAGGACGGGACGAATCCGATCGCGCTGCGGCCCGGCCCGCCGAAGGCCTGCAGCAGCTGCTGCAGTATTTCGTTGGAACCGTTTGCGGCCCAAACACTTTCGACGGTGATCGGCGTGCCGGTCTGGGCACTGAGGTAGGCGGCCAGATCGGTGCGCAACGCCACCGCGTCGCGGTCGGGGTAGCGGTGCAGGTCACCGGCCGCCGCACGCACCGAGCGCACGACGTCATCGACCAGCGCCTGGGTGGGCGGGTGCGGGTTCTCGTTGGTGTTCAGCCGCACCGGGACATCCAACTGGGGCGCGCCGTAGGGCGACTTGCCGCGCAGGTCATCGCGCAGCGGCAGATCATCGAGGGTCGGTCCAGTCCCCGCTGAATTCATCGCTCGAACCTCCGGCGTACGGCCTCGCCGTGCGACGGCAGGTCTTCGGCCTTGGCCAGCGTGACGACATGACCGGAGACGTCTTTAAGGGCGGCCTCGGTGTACTCGACGACGTGGATGCCGCGCAGGAAGGTCTGCACCGACAGGCCGCTGGAGTGACGGGCGCTGCCGGCGGTGGGCAGCACGTGGTTGGAGCCGGCGCAGTAGTCGCCGAGGCTCACCGGGGCGTAGGGTCCGACGAAAATGGCTCCGGCCGAACGGATCCGGGTGGCCACCTGCGCCGCGTCAGCGGTCTGGATCTCCAGGTGTTCAGCGGCGTAGGCGTTGACCACCTTGACGGCCGCATCGAGGTCGTCGGTCAGGATGATCTTCGATTGCGGGCCGGACAGCGCAGTGGTCACCCGTTCGCGGTGGACGGTGCTCTGCAGCTGGGCGGCGAGCTCGGCGTCGGTGGCATCCGCCAACTCGGGGCTGGGGGTCACCAGGACACTGGCGGCCATCTCGTCGTGTTCGGCCTGGCTGATCAGGTCGGCGGCCACGTGTGCGGGGTCGGCGGTGTGGTCAGCGAGGATCGCGATCTCTGTGGGGCCGGCTTCGGCGTCGATGCCGACCTGGGTGCGGCACAGCCGTTTGGCCGCGGTGACGTAGATGTTGCCCGGTCCGGTGATCATGTCGACCGGTACCAGCTCAGCCCCGCCGATGTCGGTGCCGCCGTAGGCCAGCAACGCCACCGCCTGGGCGCCGCCGACCGCCCAGACTTCGTCGACGCCCAGGAGGTGGGCCGCGGCCAGGATGGTCGGGTGCGGTAGCCCGCCGAACGCGGCCTGCGGCGGACTGGCGACCACCAGCGAGTCGACACCAGCCGTCTGGGCAGGCACCACGTTCATCACCACGCTGGACGGATACACCGCGGTGCCGCCCGGCACATACAGACCGACTCGTTGGACGGGAACCCAGCGTTCGGTGACGCTGGCGCCCGGGCCGAGCGTGGTCGTGGTGTCGGTGCGGCGCTGGTCGGCGTGGACGGCGCGGGTCCGTTCGATCATCACCTGCAGCGCTTCCCGGACATCACCGTCCAGCCCGACGACAGCTGCCTCGAGCGCACTGACTGGGACCCGCACCGCCGCGGGCCGGACCCCGTCGAACTCCTCGCCGTAGTTCAGCGCAGCCACCGCCCCACACTCGGCGACGGCCTGGACGATGGGACGCACCGTGGACAGCACGGCCTCCACGTCGACGCCCGCGCGTGGCAGCTCAGCCCGCAATAGCGCAGCCGTCAACTCCACACCCCGCAAGTCAATACGAGCCAGTGGCGAAGGCGATGTGGTCACGGTGATCATTGTCCCAGAGCAGCTCAAGTCGATATTCGGCCGGTACAGTGCGCGGGTAAAAGGAGCCAGCCATGTCTGCAAGGGATCGACACCCCAACAACGCCCCCGGCGTCCCGATGATCTTCCCGGTGTGGTTTGAAAACATCCAGGTCAAGTACATCAACCCACTGCTGAAGCCGATCGCGCGGTTCCTGCCCGGCACTGCGACCATCGAACACCGCGGACGCAAGTCCGGTAAGCCGTACCAGACCATCGTGACCACCTACCGCAAGGGCAATGTGTTGGCGATCGCGCTAGGCCACGGCAAGACCGACTGGGTAAAGAACGTGCTGGCTGCCGGCGAGGCCGACGTGCGATACGCCCGCCGTGCGGTCCACATCACCAATGCGCGGATCCTGCCGGCCGGCACCGCCGGCCCCGAGGCCGACGGTCTGCCCAAGATGGCCCGCAGCCAGTTGCGCCGAATGGCGGTCTTCGTCGGCGATATCGCCTGAGCGGCATCGTTGAGTGCGCAGTGACCGTTTTTGGGTGTGCAGCGACCGAGGAAAAATCGCGATTTGCGCGCGGTAGCCGCACACGCGAAGCCGCACCAACCCCCTAGCTTCTGATGAAAACGGTCTTTCCGGTCATCTGCGGCCAGGCCGCCGGCGCGTCCTCCCACGGCACCACGCGGTCGACGGCCGGAGACAGGTCGCAGCCGTTGGCCAGCAGCGCCAGAACCTGCGGGATGGCGACGCGGGCGTTGACCCGGCCGGTGACGAACCGCGCGCCGCGGGTGTACAGCGGCAGCAGCGCCAACTCGATGGTCGGCTGAAAGTAAATGCCGGTGTCGGTGCACACGCCGTCGGGCCAGGTCGCGCGCAATGTGGCCGCCAGCAGCGCCGGGTCGGCCGAGGTGTTGACGGTGACGGGATATGGATCCCACTCCTTGGCGGGCTTCACCCTGTCGTGCACGGTGGCGCCCAGCTTCTCCGCAGCCGACAGCCGGTGCGCGTCGGTGTCGACGTAGTCGACGTGGGCTCCCAGGGCAGCCGCGAGAGCCGCCGAATATAACCCGATCGACGCCCGGCCGACCACTAGCACACGCCGATCGGCCTCGTCGAGCGCCGCTAACTCATCCGCGAACGGCCCAATCGTGCGCCAACCATCGGGAATGTTGTCCGACAAGGAGGCGATAGCCACCGGATCGACCCCGTCCGGCACCGGGATCAGCATTGCATCGGCGTAGGGCACCAACACCAGATCCGAGAGGAAACCGCCGCCGTCGAGGCCGGCGATCGGGCCCATACCGTACGTAGCCAGTAGCGGCAGTGAGCCGCACGATCCCGTGACACCGCGGCGACATTCGCGGCAGGTTCCACAGTTGATCTGAAACGGCACCACCACCCGGTCGCCCACCCGTACGCCGGTGACGTCGTCGCCGACCACGACGACCTCTGCCAGCCCCTCGTGGCCGACGGCATATCCCGGCGGCAACGGTAACCGGCCGGCGCAGACGGCGACATCGAGGTCGCAGCACGCGACCGCCAGTGGCCGAACCAGTGCCTGCCCGGGCGCCGAAATCACCGGATCGGCGGCGTCTTGCCAGGTGTAGCTCCCGACGTCTGCGTGCATTAGTTGCCTCATTGCAACATTGTTGAGTGATCATTCAAGTAATGTCAAGGGTATGCCGCGACCCGACCGCAGCCGCACCGCGCTTATCGCCACCGCAGCCACCCTGTTCCGCCGCCAGGGATACGCGGCGACCGGGCTGACCCAGATCCTCGATGAAGCGGGCGTCAAACCCGGCTCGCTATATCACCACTTCCCGCAGGGAAAACAGCAGCTGGCCGCGGCGGTCGTCAGCACCGTAGGGACGGCCATCGAACAGCTGTTGCGCCGACTCCTCGCCACTGACGACGCGGTGGCCGACATCGTCGATCGGTGGATCGACGTGCTGGCGGCCGGCCTGGCCGGCGACACCCGCGACGGCTGCCCCGTCGAGCCGCTGGCCACCGAAGCGGTTCATGGCAGTCCCGCGGTGCGCGACGCCGCCGCGCGCGCATTCCGGAGTTGGCGCGCGGCGATCGAGGACCGCCTGCGCCGGGACGGTTGGTCCGCAGCTCGCTCCGAACAGGCTGGGCTTGCGGTGATCTCCCTGATCGAAGGAGCGCTGATTCTGTCGCGCACCAGCGGAGACACGGCCGCACTCAACGCGGCCAAGGCCGCGGCACGCCTGGTCCTGACGGTTTAACGTATTGGCGTGACCGACACGGTTGGTGAATTTCTGCGGGTCATCGACCTGACCGGGGTGTTCGGCAACGCCATACTCGGCGGAATCGTGGCGCGCGAAATGCACCTGGATCCCATCGGGTTCGCCGCACTGGCAACGTTGTCGGGCCTGGGCGGTGGGTTGATCCGGGACACCTTGCTGCAGCACGGCCCGCCGATCGCCCTCACCGATTACTTCTATGCGCTGGCCGTTATCGCCGGAGCGATCGTCGCCTTCCTGACCCCGGTTCACGACCGATTGTGGGCACTGGTCTTCCCGATGGTTGACGCTTTTGCCCTGGGCTGCTGGGCTGCGGCGGGTGCCCAGAAAACGCTCCATGTCGGGCTGGGCTGGCTGCCCGCCATCCTGCTGGGCACCATCACGGCGGTGGGCGGCGGCGCGATGCGCGACCTCGTGGTGCGACGTACCCCACAGATATTCGGCGGAAACACCCTTTACGCCACCTGCGCGGTGGCCGCCAGTGTCGTAGCGGTGGCCTTCGACTACCTGGACCGTCCGTCGGCCGGGATGGTGAGCGCGACCGTGGTCGGCGCGGGTCTGTGTCTGCTGGCCCGCTGGCGGGGCTGGCAACTGTGGCAGGGGTTGCGTTGGGATTACGACATCCAGCGGTCACCGGGCAGGCTGCTGCCGCGCATCGCGGTGCGGGTGAACCGGAGGCCGGCCCCGCCACCCGAGCACTAAGCGCTGTTACATATCCAGGCCGATGTCGAGAACGCGCACCGAGTGGGTGAGCGCGCCCACTGCGAGGTAGTCGACCCCGGTCCCCGCATAGGTCTTGGCAGTACCCAGGCTGAGTCCGCCGGAGGATTCCAGCAGCACCGTCGGCGCACGCGCATCGCGACGTTGCACCGCCATCTGCGTCTGCCACACCGGGAAGTTGTCCAGCAGGATCAACTCCGGCTTCTCCGGCAGCACCTCGTCCAGCTGTTCGAGTGAGTCCACCTCGACCTCGCAGGACAACTCCGGGGCGGCGGCCCGCACCGCACGCAGCGCCTGCACCACCGACCCGGCGGCCGCGACGTGGTTGTCCTTGATCAGCGCAGCATCGCCCAGGCCCATTCGGTGGTTGATACCGCCGCCCACCCGCACCGCGTACTTCTGCAGCGCGCGCAGGCCCGGCAGCGTCTTTCGGGTGTCGCGGATCTTCGCCTTCGTGCCCTCCACCGCCTCCACCCACGCCGCGGTCGCAGTGGCAACACCGGATAGGTGGCACACCAGGTTGAGCATGGTCCGTTCGGCGGTCAACAGGCCGCGCGTCTCGGCCCGCACGGTCAGCACCGGCTCACCCGGCCCCACCCGCATGCCGTCCGCCACGCGGTGCAGCACCTGATAACCATCGCTACCGATCACCTCGTCGAGCGCCAGCAGCGCCACGTCCACACCGGCGATCACCCCGGCCTCGCGGGGCACCATCGACGCCGTGGCTACCGCACCCGCCGACACCGTTGCCAGAGTGGTGGCGTCCGGCCCGTAACGGAGGTCCTCGTCCAGGGCCCGCCGAATGGTCGCCAGCGCATCGGCGCGCTCGGCCGCGTCCAGCTTCATCAGCCCACTGCTGCTAATGTCTCGACCTGCACGGAGCTGCCGTCGGCACCCAGCCGCACCGGAGTGCTGCGCCCCTGGTCGGTAGCGGCCGACGCGTACTCGGCGCGGTGGTGGCAACCCCGGCTTTCGGTACGGGCCAGCGCCGCGGCCATCACCGTGCGGGCAGCCAGTGTCAACGCCACATCCTCGGCATCCTGACGGCACGTCACGGTGCGGCTCGGCGCCGCGCGCAGCGCGTCGGCCAGCCGGCGCAGCCCGGCGGCGTCGCGTACCACCGAGGCGTCTTGGCTCATCGCGTGTTGCAGGTCCCGGCGCCGCGGCGCGGTGTGAACGATCGGCTCGGGCATCTTCGCGCGCCGACATCCCGCGGCCATCGCATGCGCGGCCGCTCCCTGTCCGGCACGGCCACCCACCACGAGACCTTCTAACAGGCTGTTGGAGGCCAACCGGTTGGCGCCGTGCATTCCGGTGCGGGCCACCTCGCCTGCCGCGTATAAGCCGGGCAGTTCCGTCCGGCCGTGCACGTCGGTGACCACTCCGCCGCAGCTGTAGTGCGCACCCGGAACGATCGGGATGGGCTGCCGGACCGGGTCAATCCCGGCCGCTCGGCATGCGGCGGTGACGGTCGGGAAGCGCGAGGCGAAGTCCGCGATGCCGCGCGCGTCGAGATAGGCGCACGGGTCGCCGGTCGCCTTCAGCCGCGCGTCGATGGCGGCCGCGACCACGTCACGCGGGGCCAGATCGCCCATCGGGTGAACGCCGGCGGTGATCGAATTGCCTTGGCTGTCAACCAAGATCGCACCCTCGCCGCGGATGGCCTCGGTGATCAGCGGCCGGCGGCCGCGGGCTCCCGGCACGTAGAGCATGGTCGGGTGGAACTGGATGAACTCGAGATCGCTGACCGCAAGCCCGGCCCACAGGGCCAGGGCGATGCCGTCGCCGGTGGAACCGTTCGGGTTGGTTGTCGCGCTGTAGAGGTGGCCGAGACCGCCGGTGGCCAGGATTACCGAGGGTGCACTGATGACGCCGACGCCATCCGGGCGGGCCACCGATACTCCGGTCACGCCCGCGTCGCTGTGCAGGATCTGCAGCGCGACGTGGCTGCTACGGATGTCCAGCGTTCTGGCGGCGTGATCGAGCGTGCGCTGCACCTCAGCTCCGGTGGCATCGCCTCCGGCATGCACCACCCGCCGCTTCGAATGGCCGCCTTCGCGGGTCACATCCCAGGTGCCGGGCGCGGCTTCGTCGAATCGGGCTCCGTCACCGACCAATTCGGTGACGGCGCGGTAGCCGTCGGCGACGATCGAGTACACCGCGTCGAGTTCGCACAGTCCCGCGCCGGCCGCCAACGTGTCGCTTACATGGGCGTCGACGGAGTCGTCGTTGTCGGGCAACACGACCGCGATGCCGCCCTGGGCGTAATGGGTTGCCGTGACGCCCCGTGTCTGCGCCGCCTTGTTGAGGACGACGACCCGAGCGCTGGCGCGGTGGGCGGCCAGCGCGGCGGCCAGTCCCGCGACGCCCATGCCGATGACGACGACGTCGGCGTTGTCGCGCCAGAGGGGCCGGGTTGTCATTCGCCACCGCCCGGCTGGCCGATCGCGATCATCCGCTGCACGCTGCGCCGGCCCGCCGCCGCGACGTCTGGATCCACCTGAACCTCGTCGGCGCCATCAAGCAGGCAGCGCAGCAAGGCGGCGGGGGTGATCATCTTCATGTATTTACAGGAGGCGCGGTCGTTGACCGCTTGGAAGTCGACTTCCGGTGCGGCCCTTCGTAATTGGTGCAGCATCCCAACTTCGGTGGCGACCAGCACCTTGCGGGCGCGGGTCTGGTGCGCGGCCTCGAGCATGCCGCCGGTGGACAGGATCTTGACCCGCTCGGCCGGGACGGC
>JALHRH010000048.1 GCA_022841565.1 Mycobacterium sp.
CCACACCAACACTGACAACCCAAACGACGCACCCAGCGAAAGTGCCACGGTGCCGACGATGACCAGTGCGGCTACCAGGCTGCGGGTTAGCGCCATCATGATCAACAGAATCAGGCTCAGTGCCGCGATTCCGGCGATCATCAGGTCGTATTTGGCGCCGTCCTGGATGTCCTTGTAGGTGGCCGCGGTGCCGCCGATGTAAAACTTCGCCTCGGCCATCGGCGTGCCCTTGACGGCTTCGTGCGCGGCGTTTCTGATCGGTTCAATATGGGAAATGCCCTCCGGGGTGGCGGGGTCGCCGTCGTGGGTGATGATCATTCGGGCGGCCTTGCCGTCGGGCGAGAGGAATAGCTTCAGCCCACGTTTGAAGTCGGGGTTGTCGAAGACTTCCGGTGGCAGGTAGAAGGTGTCGTCGTTCTTGGCGGTGTCGAAGGCGCGTCCTAGCGCCGTCGCGTTCTCGATGGCCGCCGCGGTCTGGGCGTAAATGCCGGACAGGGTGGCGTAATTGGCCATCGTCAGCTCGCGATTTGTTTCCTGGCTGGCGATCTGGGGCGGTATCAAGGCCACCAGTTTGGGCTGCAGCGCGTCGAGCTTGTCCAGCGTGGACGTGAGGTCTTCGAACCTGGCGCTGAGCTGGTCGATCCCGTCAAGTGCGTCCAGCACCGACCTGATCGCGAAGCAAGCCGGGATGTCGAAACAGTGCTTATCCCAATAGAAGTAGTTGCGGAGCGGCCTGAAGAAGTCGTCGAAGTTGGCGATCTTGTCCCGCAGCTCGTTGATGGTGGCGATGGTGTCACGAAAGCTTTGAGCTTCGCTGTGCGTGGTGGCCGCGAGTTCCTGTTGCAGGACGTACTGCTGTCTCAGGATACTGATGGAGGTGGACAGCTCACCGGCCTGCCTGAGTACATCGTCCGCTCGATCTCGCTGATACCCGAGGTTTTCGATTTGATTGGCGCTTTGCGCACTGATTTGAAAGGCCAGTGAGGTGTGGTTGAGCGGGGTGCCCAGCGGCCTGGTGATGGACTGCACCTGCGCGATGCCGGGTTGGTGGAATACCGCCTTGGCCACCCGGTCCAGGATCAGCATGTCGGCCGGGTTGCGCATGTCGTGATCGGTTTCCACCATCAGCAACTCGGGCTCCAAGCGGGCCCGGGAGAAGTGCCGTTCGGCGGCCGCGTATCCGACGTTGGCCGCCGCGCTGGCGGGCATGTAGGGCCGGGTGTCGTAGCTCGTCTTGTAGCCCGGCAAGGTGAGCAGCCCGATGAAGGCCAGCGCGCACGCCACCGTCAGTACTGGGCCGGGCCAGCGGACGATGGCCGTGCCGATCCGCCGCCAGCCGCGGGTTCGCATTTGGCGCCTGGGCTCGAAGATGCCCACCAGGGCGCCTAGGGTCAGCACGGCCGGAGTCAAGGTGAGGGCGGCCATCAGCGCGACGAGAATGCCCAGTGCGGCTGGAATACCTAGGCTTTGGAAATACGGCAGCCGGGTGAAACTCAAACAGGCCACCGCTCCGGCGACCGTCAGGCCCGACCCCAGAACAATGTGGGCAGTTCCACGAAACATGGTGTAGTAGGCGGCTTCTCGGTCTTCACCGGCGCTGCGGGCTTCTTGATAGCGGCCGACCAGGAAGATCGCGTAGTCTGTTCCGGCGGCGATCACCAACAAGGTGAGCAGATTCGTCGCATAGGTCGACAACCCGATGATCCCGGCGTTGCCGAGGAAGGCGACGATGCCGCGGGCGGCGGCCATCTCGATCAGGACCGTCACCAGCACCAGGAGCGTCGTCAAGAAGGAGCGGTAGACGAACAGCAGCATCAGCGCGATGACTCCGACGGTGATGCCGGTGACCTTCGCGGTCCCCTTGCTGCCCACGTCGAATTGATCGGCGATGAGCGGGGCCGCGCCGGTGACGTAGGCTTTGACGCCCGCCGGAGGTGACGTGTGTTCGACGATCTCCCGGACGGCACCCACCGATTCGTTGGCCAGTGCCGATCCCTGGTTTCCAGCGAGGTTGAGCTGCACATAGGCGGCCTTGCCGTCAGCACTCTGCGACCCCGCCGCGGTCAGCGTGTCCCCCCAGAAGTCCTGCACGTGCTCGACATGCGTGCGGTCCTGCTCCAGCTTGTGGATCAACGTGTCGTAGTACCGGTGGGCGGCTGCGCCGAGTGGCTGATCACCTTCGAGCACCACCATGGCCGTGCTGTCGGTGTCGAACTCCCGGAACAATTTACCGATGCGCTTGGTCGCCTGCAGTGACGGCGCATCGGCCATGATCAGCGCCACGTTGTGGGTCCTGCCCACCTCTTCCAGTTGCGGCACCAAGGCGTTGGAGACGCCCGCGAGTAGCACCCAGAACAGCAGGATCGGCACCGACAGTCGGCGGATGGTGCGCGGAATACGTGGCAGTTGCCCATTGCTCATCCGGATTTGTCCAAACAGAAGGTGTAAGCCTGGGCGGTGTTGGTGGTGCGTTCGTCCTTGACTTCGCCGTTGACGGTGATCCGGCAGCCCAGGGTGCCGCCGTTTCCTTGTGCCACAACGTTTCCCAACACCGCTGGTTCGGTGGTGGTGATCGTGAACGACCACGGTAGCGCGGCATTGACGACCTGCTGGGGTTGAGCGTTGACGTCCAGGTAGTTGATGGTCGCCACCGCCCCCGGGGCGCCGAAGACCTCGAGAACGACGTGTTTGGGATTGAACGGGACGATCTCGTTGGAAATTCCTTGCTGAGCTGAGCCGTGCTGACCGCCGCCAAACATTCCGTGCAAGCGATAGATGGCAAACCCCGCGGTCGCGACGACCACCACCGCGACCAGCACCATCCATCCCCTCTTGACCAGGGACATCTTCGAAATCCCTTTCACCCGTGACCTTTCGATGATCGGGCGATGATCCCACACTCGGCAGGAGCCGCGAGTGGATGGCCATGACGTTACGGTAGTGAACCATACTGCACAAGAGACGTCAGCGTACACTGCAGCGGAGATTCTTCGGTGGTAGCGAGAAGTCGCGTCGGCGTGGGCCTTCTCGATATGCACGGCGCTCATCGCAGCAAGAATCGGCGCGCTGTCATCGTCGCGCGGCAGCGTCCCGGGCGTCACCCCGAAAAGCTCGGTGTCTCAACAGCGTATACGCGGTGCGGCGCCACCTGCGGGCCCAGGACGCGGGGACAGGCCCCGCCAATCCGACCAGCTTACGCTGCGATGCGCCGCCAAAAGCTGGCGGCGCGGTGCTGGCGCTAAAGCGATCCGCGTGTCACCGCCGGATCGCCGTCCTCCCACAGCAGCAGTTGCCGCACCGCCGGGCGCGGCCCATAGGGCCGCAGCATCGTGCTGGCCGGGCGTGGACGTACCCGTTGTGGCCACCAGAACCACCGCCCCAGCATCGTCGCTATCGACGGCGTCATGAATGAACGCACGATCAGCGTGTCGAACAACAGCCCCAAGCCGATCGTGGTGCCTATCTGGCCAAGCACCTGAAAACCACTGAACACGAACGCGCACATGGTAATCGCGAATACCAGGCCCGCCGAAGTGACCACCGAACCGGTACCGGCCATGGCTCGGATGATGCCTGTCTTGACCCCCGCGCCGATCTCCTCGCGAAACCGCGAGATCAGTAGCAGGTTGTAGTCGGACCCCACCGCCAACAGCAGGATCACCGCCAGCGCAAGCACTACCCAGTACAGCTGGATACCGAACAGGTACTGCCAGACCAGCACCGACAGCCCGAATGAGGCACCCAACGAGAGCGCGACCGTGCCGACGATGACCAGGGCAGCAACCAGGCTCCGCGTCAGCATCATCATGATCAGCAAGATCAGGCTGAGCGCCGCAACTGCGGCGATCATCAGGTCGTACTTGGCCCCGTCTTGGATGTCCTTATAGGTGGCCGCGGTACCGCCGAGATAGAACTTGGCGGAGCTCAACGGAGTGCCCTTGACGGCTTCCTGCGCGGCTTTTTTGATCGGTTCGATATGCGAGATGCCTTCGGGCGTCGCGGGATCGCTTTCATGGGTGATGATCAGGCGAGCGGCCCTGCCGTCTGGCGACATGAATTTCGTGAGACCGCGCTTGAAATCGGCGCTATCGAAAACCTCCGGAGGCAGATAGAAGGTGTCGTCGTTCTTCGCGACATCAAAAGCGTGACCCAGCGCCGTCGCGTTTTCGATCGCAGCCGCGGTCTGTGCGTAGATGCCGGACATGGTGGCGTAGTTCGCCAACACCAGGTCACGATTGGTCTGCTGACTGGCGATTTGGTCTGGTATCAATGCCACCAGCTTCGGCTGCAGCGCGTCCATCTTGTCCAGGATGGCGGTCAGTTCTCCGAATTTCGACGCCAGCTGGTCGATGCTGTCCAGCGCGTCGAAGACCGACCGCAGCGCATAGCAGGTAGGGATATCGCTGCAATGTTTTTCCCAATAGAAATAGCTACGAATGGGCCTGAAGTAGTCATCGAAATTCGCGATCTTGTCGCGCAAGTCGTTCAGGGTGGTAACGGTGGCGTGAAACGCGGCTGCCTCGCTGTGGGTGGCGGCGGCGAGTTCCTGCTGCAGGGTGTATTGCTGCTTGAGAATGTCAATCGATCTCGATAGTTCGCCGGCCTGTCTGACCAAGTCGTTCGCGCGGTCGCGCTGGTAGGGCAGGTTCTGGATCTGGTTGGCACTTTGCGAGCTGATCTGAAATGCGAGCGAGCTGTGATCAAGAGGAGCACCCAATGGGCGGGTAACGGACTGCACCTGGGCGATGCCGGGTACGTGGAACACCGCCTTGACCAGCCTGTCCAGCACCAGCATGTCCGCAAGGTTTCGCAGGTCGTGATCCGCTTCGATCATCAGCAATTCGGGCTCCAGCCTGGCCCGAGAAAAATGCCGGTCAGCAGCCGCGTACCCGACATTGGACGCAACACCGGCGGGCATGTAGGGACTCGAGTCGTAGCTGGTCTTGTACCCGGGCAAGGCGAGCAATCCAATCATCGCCAGCGCGCATGCCACGACCAAAACCGGTCCGGGCCAGCGGACGATGCCGGTGCCGATGCGGCGCCATCCGCGCGTTCTCAACCCACGCTTGGGTTCGAAAGCCCCCATCCGAGCGCCCAATGTCAGCACGGCGGGAGCCAGCGTCAGCGCGGCGGCAAGAGCTACGAGAATGCCCATCGCTGCAGGGATGCCCAGACTCTGGAAGTAAGGGAGCCGCGTGAAGACCAGGCAGCAAACGGCCCCCGCGACCGTCAGTCCTGAACCCAGGACAATGTGGGCCGTTCCGTGAAACATGCTGTAATAGGCGGCTTCTCGATCCTGCCCGGCGGTGCGGGCTTCCTGGTAGCGACCGACAACGAAAATCGCATAGTCGGTTCCGGCTGCGATCACCAGCAGCGTGAGCAGATTTGTCGCGTACGTCGACAACCCGAGCATCCCGGCGTTGCCGAGAAACGCGACGATGCCCCGGGCGGAGGCCATCTCGATGATGACCGTCACGAGCATCAGTAACATCGTGAAAAACGAACGGTAAACGAACAGCAGCATCAATGCGATCACGCCGATGGTGATCAGAGTGACCTTCACCGTCCCCTTGCTGCCCACGTCGAACTGATCGGCCATGAGCGGCGCCGCTCCGGTCACGTATGCCTTGATGCCCGGTGGTGCGGGCGTTTGGTCAACAATGTGGCGGACAGCTCGCACCGACTCGTTGGCCGACCCCGAACCTTGGTTTCCCGTGATATTCACCTGCACATACGCGGCTTTGCCGTCCGCGCTTTGCGCCCCCGCCGCGGTCAGGGTGTCGCCCCAGAAGTCCTGAACATGCTCGACATGCTTACGGTCCTGCTCTAGCTTGCGGATCAGCGTGTCGTAATACTGGTGAGCTTGCGCACCGAGGGTGTCGCTGCCTTCCAGGACCACCATTGCGGTGCTGTCGGTGTCGAACTCATGAAACACCTGGCCGATGCGCATCGTTGCCCGCAGCGCGGGCGCATCGGGTGAACTCAGCGCCACGTTGTAGTGCTCGGCAACCTTTTCCAATCGCGGCACCGCGATGTTCGTAATGGCCGCTAGAGCCACCCAGAACAACACGATCGGCACCGAGAGTCGGCGGATGGCGTGGGGTATCCGCGGCCGCCTAAGTTCCGAGGCGCTCATCCGGACTTCTCCAGGCAGTAGGTGTAGGCCTCGGGCGTACTGACACTGCGTTCGTCCTTGACTTCACCGTTGACGGTGATCCGGCAGCCCAAGATGGGGCCGTTACCCTGTGCCACAACGCTGCCCAGGACCGCCGGTTCCGTCGTGGTGATCGTGAACGACCACGGCAGCCGTGCACCGAGCGCTTGCTGAGGCTGAGCGTTGACGTCGAGGTAGTCGATTGTCGCCACGGCACCTGGAGCGCCGAAGACCTCCAACACCACTTCCTTGGGGTTGAACGGGACGATCTCATTGGAGATGCCGTCGGCGGCCGACGTGTCGCCAGGTGAGCCGAAGATTCCGTGCAGACGATAGATCGTGAGCGCCGCAGCCGCGAGCACGACCAGCGCGACGATCGCCATCCAACCCTTCTTCACCAGAGCCACAATCGAAATCCCGTTCATCCACTGACCTTTCGACGATCAGAAGGTACGAGGCACTCAGCCGCTAATGATGACGACGCCGACCACAGTACGGTACCGTACCGTACCCCATCGTGCCAATGCTTGCCACACCCACATGAGGGTGATCTCACCCCAGCGAACGGGTGAGGCCTGGCATCAGGAAGTCGTCGACGAGCGATTGCACCGTCGTCGCGGTGGGCGGCCGGGCCGGCACGATGGAGCGGAAGATCAGATACCCGGGCAGTAGATCCCAAAGATCGTCGGTGATGGCGGCCTCGTCGACCTCGCCTCGCTCAACGGCCTGCCGAAGTATCTGCCGGACAACGGCTTTACGTTGCGCGATGAACTGATGTTCGATGGCGTCGCTGAGTGCGGGGTTGTGCGACGCCTCGGCGATCACCGCGCGCATGGCTCCGGCCAGCTTCTGCGTTTGGTGGCAGATGACTTCGCCGAGCCATAGCAGATCGCCACGCAACGTGCCGGTATTCGGCGGCACCGCTACTTGACGGACTCCCTCGATGAACGCGGCCAACACCAACTCGGCTTTGGATGGCCAGCGGCGGTAGACGGTGGCTTTGCTGGCACGTGCGGTGTTGGCCACGGCGTCCACCGTCAACCGGTCATAACCGAGTTCGTGTAGGAGGCTCAACGTCACCGCAAGCAACTCGGCCTCGCGGGGCGACCACGGTGATGCCGTTTCGTGCCAGTCGGAAGGCTCGGTCATACCGACCACGATAAGCTCCGCGCCGGGCCCCTTTGGTAGACCGAATCGTTTGCCGGCCGACGCAACCGTTTCAGTCTCCGGTGTCGGCCTCGACAATAGGCCCCTCCAGCAACAACTTTCGGAACCCGTCCTCGTCCAGAATGGGCACGCCGAGTTCGACGGCTTTGTCGTACTTGGATCCCGGCGCGTCACCGGCGACCACGTATGAGGTCTTCTTCGACACCGACCCGGCCGCCTTGCCACCGCGGGCAACGATCGCCTCCTTGGCATCGTCACGGGAGAAGCCGGTCAGTGAGCCCGTCACCACGATGGTCAGCCCGGCCAGGGTGCGGGGCACACTGTCGTCGCGCTCGTCGGCCATCCGCACCCCGGCGGAGCGCCACTTGTCGACGATCTCGCGGTGCCAGTCGACACCGAACCAGTCGGTGACCGCCGCCGCGATGGTGCTTCCCACCCCTTCGACGGCGGCCAACTGTTCGGTCGTCGCTTCCGCGATCGCATCCAGGCTGCCGAAGGCCGCGGCCAGCGCCCGCGCCGCTGTCGGCCCCACATGGCGGATCGACAACGCCACCAATACCCGCCACAGCGGAGCGGCCTTAGCCTTCTCGAGGTTGGCCAGCAGCCGTTTGCCGTTGGCGGACAAGTCGCCGGCCTTGGTCCGGAACAGCTCGGTACGCAGCAGGTCATCTGCGGAAAGGCTGAACACATCGCCTTCGTCAGCGATCACCTCCGATTGCAACAGCGCGACGCCCGCCTCATAGCCCAACACCTCGATGTCCAGGGCGTTGCGGCTGGCCAGATGGAAAACCCGCTCACGCAACTGCGCCGGGCAGCGCCGCGAGTTGGGGCAACGGATATCGGCGTCGCCTTCCTTCTCCGGCGCCAGGGTGGTGCCGCACTCGGGACATGTTGTGGGCATGACGAATTCGTGTTCCGAGCCATCGCGCAGGTCGGCCACCGGCCCCAGTACCTCGGGGATGACGTCGCCGGCCTTGCGGATCACCACCGTATCGCCGATCAGCACGCCTTTGCGCCTGACCTCCGAGGCGTTGTGCAGCGTGGCCTGTCCCACCGTGGACCCGGCCACCTTGATCGGCGTCATGAAGGCGAACGGTGTGACTCGCCCGGTGCGGCCCACGTTGACCCGGATGTCGAGTAACTTCGTCTGGGCTTCCTCCGGCGGGTACTTATAGGCGATCGCCCAGCGCGGGGCCCGCGACGTGGAGCCCAGCCAGCGCTGCAACGCCGTCTCGTCGACCTTGATGACCACCCCGTCGATCTCGTGGTCCACCTCGTGGCGATGCTCGCCCCAGTAGTCGATGCGTTCCTGCACGGCAGCCAGCCCGTTGACCACGGTGGTGTGCTGCGAGACCGGCAAACCCCAGTCTTTGAGCGCCAGGTACGCAGCGTGCTGGCTGACCGGACGGAACCCTTCGGTGTGCCCCAACCCGTGGCAGATCATCCGCAGCTTGCGGCGAGCGGTGACGGCCGGGTCCTTCTGGCGCAGCGAGCCCGCGGCGCTGTTGCGCGGATTGGCGAACGGCGCCTTGCCCTCGTCGACGAGGCTGGCGTTCAGGGCCGCGAAATCGGCAAGTCGGAAGAAGACCTCCCCGCGCACCTCCAGCACCTTGGGCACCGGATACTGGTCGCTGGGAGCCAGCCGCAGCGGTACGTCGTCGATGGTGCGCGCGTTCAGCGTGACGTCCTCGCCGGTACGGCCGTCTCCGCGGGTGGCCGCCCGGGCCAGTCTTCCGTCCCGGTATACCAAGGACAACGCGACGCCGTCGATCTTGAGCTCACACAGGTAATGCGCGCCAGCACCAACCTCCGCTTCGACCCTGGCCGCCCAGGCACCGAGTTCCGCGGCGCTGAACGCGTTGTCCAGGCTGAGCATCCGCTCGAGGTGCTCGGCCGCCTCGAAGTCCGTCGCGAACCCGGCCCCGCCGACCAGCTGGGTGGGCGAATCGGGCGTGCGCAACTCAGGGTATTGCGCCTCCAGCGCCTCCAATTTGCGCAGCAACTGGTCGAACTCCGCGTCGGTGATGATCGGCGCATCGCGTACGTAGTAGCGGAACTGGTGTTCACGCACCTCCTCGGCCAGTTCTTGCCACTCGCGCAAGACTTCCGGGCGCAGCACCTCCGGAGACGTCACCCTGGCAGGCTATCGAAGCGCGCCGCGGCGGCCTCGCCGAGATTGCCGCTACGGTCGTGGCCGGGGGCCCAACCACAGCCCTCACGGCCATCTCGCGCAAGCCGGCGTAACGGGCTAAATCGCGTCGGGGTCGTCAGCGAATGCTTGCGCGGCGTCGCGGGCAAGCCCGACGGCGGCGCGCGCCCACTGCGGCGTGGCGCCGGCCAATCCACACGCCGGGGCCACGCCGACGCGCTCGCGCAGGGCCGACCTGCCGAAACCGAGCCGATCGGTCACCGCGACCACCCTGGCGGCCACCTCCTCGACCGGCGGCCGGCGCTGCGGATCGCGGCTGTCGACCGCGCCCAACACGACGGTGCCGCCCGACTCGACGAACGCCGCGATACCGTCCAACTCGGCCGCCCGCAGCGTATTGACATCTATCGACACCGCACCAATCCCGCTGCGCTGCAACATATCCCATGGAATATCCGGAGCGCAGCTGTGCAGCATGACGGCCCCGCCGACCACCTCGACGCACTTCGTCAGCAGCGCCTCGGCTACCGCCTCGTCAAGCGCGGGAACCGGGCTCAACGCGGTGACCCCGGAAAGCCGACCGCCCAGCGCGGCCGGCAGCGTCGGCTCGTCGAACTGCACCACCACCGGGGTGTCCAGCCGACGGGCCAATGCCGCGCGATGGGCGCCCACACCCTCGGCCAGCGACGCGCCCAGGTCTCGCAGTGCCCCGGCATCGGTAATCGCGCGGTGGCCATTGCTGAGTTCCAGCCCCGCCGCTAAGGTGACCGGCCCGGGGGCCTGTACCTTGGTCACCCGGTCGCTACCCCGCAGCCCCGCGATCTCCCATGCCTCCTCGAACGCGTCCATGTCCTCGTCGAGCATGCTGACGGCCCGGCGCGTCACCGCGCCGGGACGGGACACGATGCGGTAGCCCCGCGGCACGGTGTCCAGGGCCACGTCGACCAGCAGGGCCGCGGCCCGCCCGAGCATGTCAGCGCCCACACCCCGGGCCGGCAGCTCGACGAGATGGGCCAGCGCACCGGCCAATTCGCCGACGACGACTTCGGCGGCCCGTCGCGGCGAGGTGCCGGGCCATGATCCGATGCCGGTGCCCTGTGCGAAAACACTCACCCGGCAACCGTATTCGACATCACATCACGCAGCGCCGAGCAGGGGTGTTTAGCGCCGTTCGTCGCGGGTAGGTTCGACCCAGAAGGGCAGCAGATGGCGAGAATCAGACGAGTCGCCGGCATGTCAATGTCGTGTCTTGCGATAGTGCTGACAGCGGCGTGCACCCGCGTGGTGAGCGGCGAAGCGTTGCCGGCTTTCGGCGCTGTCCCGCTGGACGTGCTGGACGCGGGTGCGGTGCTGTTGGACCAGTCGCGGATGCGGTCGATCACCGGTGCGGGTGAACATCTGAACATCATTCCCTCGATGGACGGCAGATACCCGGTCGACATCGAGGATTTGGCCGTGACCGCACCGCCGGAGTGCCGGTTCGTGTTCGCCGAGACCGCGACGTTCGGACCCGACGTCAAGGCATTCCACAAGACGACGTTCCAGGACCCGCCCCGCGGCCGGCTGATCTCCGAGGGCGCCGCGAGCTATCACGACGCCGCCGCTGCCCGCCACGCCTTCGACTTGCTGGTGGGCACCGTCAAGGGGTGCGCGGACAGTTCGATGGGGTGGCTTTTCGTCAACTCGTGGGACGCCGACGCGGACTCACTCCACATGCGGCCGGGTTCGTGCGGACGCGACTACCGGGTGCTCTCGGTGGCCTTGCTGGAGGTCACCTTCTGCGGCTTCTCTGACTCGGTATCCGAGATCGTGATGACGAACATCGCGGCCAATGTGCCGGGAGGCTAGGCCCGCCCGGTGCCGGCGATGGTGGCGCTGCCGATCACCTCGTCGCCCTCGGGGTCGGGGCGATACAACACCAGCATCTGACCGCGCGCTACGCCGCGCAGCGGCACCCGCAATTGCACAACAAGCTCGCCGTCGATCATTTCAGCTACCGCATCCACGGTCTCGCCATGCGCGCGCACCTGCACCGCACATTCGATCGGACCGGACGGCGCGGCTCCGGCGGTGAAGACCGGTGCCCGTCCGGTCAGTGCCCGAACCTCGAGTTCGGTCGCACTCCCGACATGCACGGTGGCGGTGCCGGCGTCGATCGCCGTCACATAGCGGGGACGACCGTCCGGACCCGGCCCGGCGATGCCCAGGCCCTTGCGCTGGCCGATGGTGAAGCCGTGGACGCCGTCATGTTCGGCCAGTACCGCGCCGTCGTTATCGACCACCGCCCCGCGGCGGATGCCGATGCGCTCGCCGAGGAACGCCTGGGTGTTGCCGGAGGGGATGAAACAGATGTCATGGCTGTCTGGTTTTTCGGCGACCGCCAGGCCGCGCCGGGCCGCCTCGATGCGGATCTGCGGCTTGGGAGTGTCGCCGATCGGGAAGGCGGCGTTTTTCAACTGCGCTGCAGTCAATACCGCCAGCACGTAGGACTGATCCTTGTTCCGGTCAACGGCGCGGCGCAGCCGGCCGCCGGACAACCGCGCGTAGTGCCCGGTGACCACCCGGTCGAACCCCAATGCCAGCGCGCGCGCCGACAGGGCCGAGAACTTGATCTGCTGATTGCAGCGGATACAGGGATTCGGCGTTTCCCCCCGCGCGTAGGACGACACGAAGTCGTCGATCACATCCGCTTGGAATCGTTCCGCGAAATCCCATACGTAGAACGGGATTCCGAGTACGTCAGCGACACGGCGCGCATCGGATGCGTCCTCTTTGGAGCAGCAGCCACGCGACCCGGTGCGCAGGGTGCCCGGCGTCCTCGACAGCGCCAGGTGCACCCCCACGACATCATGCCCGGCGTCAACCATGCGCGCGGCGGCCACCGATGAGTCCACACCACCGCTCATGGCGGCAAGAACCTTCACTGAGCCGACCCCGCGGCAGCCAGGGCCGCCCGTCGCGCGCGAGCCACGGCACCCGGCAGCACCTGCAGCGCTGCATCGACATCGGCCTCAACGCTGTTGTGTCCGAGCGAAAGACGCAGCGATCCGCGAGCACTGGCCGGATCGGCGCCCATCGCGATCAACACGTGTGACGGCTGCGCCACGCCGGCCGTACAGGCCGACGCGGTCGAACACTCGATCCCATTGGCGTCCAGCAGCATCAACAACGCATCGCCCTCGCAGCCGCGGAAGGTGAAGTGCGCGTTGCCCGGAAGCCGCCGCAGGTCCCGGGCGCCGTTGAGCCGGACATCCTCGATCTCAGCAAGCACGCCTTCGACTAGCCGGTCACGCAGCCCCCGCAGCCGCGCGCTGTTGGCGTCCAGTCCGTCGACCGCGATCCGGGCTGCCACCGCCATCCCCACCGCACTGGCGACGTCCGGTGTCCCGGAACGGATGTCGCGCTCCTGCCCGCCGCCGTGCAGCAGCGGCACACAAAAGACATTGCGACGCAACAGCAGTGCACCCACCCCGGGGGGACCACCAAACTTATGCGCGGTCACGCTCATTGCCGAGAGCCCGCTGGCGCCGAAGTCGACCGGCAGCTGTCCCACCGCCTGCACCGCATCGCTGTGCATCGGGACACCGAACTCGGCGGCAACGGCGGCTAATTCGGCGGCCGGCATGATGGTGCCGACCTCGTTGTTGGCCCACATCACCGATACCAGTGCCACGTCGTCGCCGCCGTCGAGCGCCGCGCGCAGGGCGGCGGCGGTCACCGAACCGTCGGCCTCGGTGGGCAGCCAGGTGACTTCGGCGCCTTCGTGCTCGACAAGCCAGTTCACGCTGTCCAGCACGGCGTGGTGCTCCACCTCGCTGGTCACGATGCGCCGACGGCCCGCGTTCTCGTCGCGACGGGCCCAGTACAGCCCCTTGACGGCCAGGTTGTCACTCTCGGTGCCGCCCGCGGTGAAGATGACCTCCGAGGGACGCGCACCCAGTTTGTCGGCGATCAACTCGCGGGATTCCTCGATTCGCCGACGCGCCGTGCGCCCGGTGGTGTGCAGCGAGGACGCGTTGCCCACGGTGCCGAGCACGGCGGTCATCGCCTCGATGGCTGCGGGGTGCATCGGGGTGGTGGCGGCGTGATCGAGGTAGACCATGACCCGTCCACGATACCGGCCCTGTTTCGACGATTCCTGCCAGAAGGGACTCCAAGAGCGTGAGACGGTCGGCTGGGTGGGTAGGTAGACACAGTGAGCATGATGGGAACCGAATGAGCGCCGGCGTCCGGCGGTGGTGCTTCGCCGATCAACTTGGCCCACACTTCCTGGACGACCCGGCCCAACCGGTGCTGCTGATCGAGTCGCAGGCCGCATTCGGACGTCGGCGGTTCCACCGACGCAAGGCTCACCTGGTGCTCTCGGCCTTGCGCCATCGGGCGGCTGAGCTTGGTGAGCAGGCTGTGTTTCTGCAGACGCGCACCTATCGGGAGGCACTCGATCAGCTCACGGAGCCGGTCAGCGTCTGTCAGCCCACCTCGTGGGCTGCCGACCGTTTCGTGCGGTCGCTACCGTCGGTCGATGTCGTGGCGGCTCGAGGATTCTGCACGAGCCGGGAGGATTTCGCCGAGTGGGCGAAATCACAGCGAACCCTGCGGCTTGAGAACTTCTACCGCACTGCCCGTCGCCGATTCGGCCTGTTGATGGACGGTGACGAGCCCGTCGAGGGACGCTGGAATTTCGACGCCGACAATCGCGAACCGGCTCCCAAAGGCGTGGCCGTCCTGGGCGTTCCGCACCCCTGGCAGCCTGCGGAAGACGAGATCGACGAACAGGTCCGCGGCGATCTGGACCGCTGGGAACGCGACGGCGCGGTATCGTTCGTCGGTCGCGACGGGCCGCGCGAGTTCGCCGTCACCGCAGCCGAAGCGCGGGAAGCCCTGGCCGTCTTTCTGCGGGACCGGCTGCCGCACTTCGGACCTCACGAAGACGCCATGCTCAACGGCGACCGGTTCATGGCGCACAGCCTGCTTTCGGCGCCGATGAACCTGGGCCTACTGGATCCGCTGGATTGCGCCGACGCCGCCGAAGACGCGTATCGCAGCGGCAGGGCACCGATAAGCAGCGTCGAGGGCTATATCCGCCAGCTGATCGGGTGGCGTGACTACGTCTGGCACGTTTACTGGCATTTCGGCCGAAACTACCGACACCGCAACGCATTACATGCCACAGCCGGCCTGCCGTCCTGGTTCGCCGAGCTGGATGCCGATGCGGTGCGTGCGAACTGCCTCAAGGACGTGCTGGAGCAGGTGCGCGATCACGGCTGGGTCCATCACATCCCGCGCCTGATGGTGCTGTCCAACTTTGCGTTGCAACGGGGTTGGGATCCCGCGGCCGTCAGCGACTGGTTTCACCGCTCTTTCGTCGACGGCTACGAGTGGGTCATGGTGGCCAACGTGATCGGCATGTCATTGCATGCCGACGGCGGGTTGATGGCCACTAAACCCTATGCGGCGGGCGGGGCGTACATCAACCGCATGAGCGACTACTGCGCCCCCTGTCGGTATCGGCCCAGCCACCGGGTCGGCGAGCAGGCCTGCCCCTTCACCGGCGGTTACTGGTGGTTTCTGGCGCGCCACTCCGAGGAGCTGGGACGGAACCGGCGCATGGCACAGCCGCTGGCGGGGATGCGACGGCTGACCGATCTCGACGAGGTGGTGGCACAGCAGCACCGCCTTGCCGACAACCCGCCCTAACGCGTGCCCTAACGCGGACTACGCCGACAGCAGCAGTTTTTCCATCCGGCGCAACGCAAGTGCGCATACGGTCAGGTAGGCCGGCGCCCACCAGGGCACGCCGAGGGTGATCCGCGCACCGCCGCCATCGGGATCCACCCGGTGCCAGGTGGCGGGAATGCCGGCCACTTTCCAAGCCCAGCATCTGCCGGGCACGAATTCGGTGATGACGAACGGCACCCTAACCAGCAGCGCCGTCTGGACCGTTCCCGTCGCCCCAAGAGATAGGTGTTGGTAAGGCTCATCGAGCTCGGCATGGTTGATCGAAGGACCCCAGCGCGGCCAGGCGTCCAGGTCGACGAGAATGTCCCATGCCGCCTCCGGCGGTGCGGCGATCACCCGGTGCACGTCAAACGTCATGAACCTAGGTTTCCCCTTCGTGCGCTACCAACCCATCGATCCCGGAATTCCCTTGAACGGGCCTACGATCCAGCTGGTGACCCATCCCCCGTAGAACCCGCCGGGTTGCGGAATCACCTGTTCACCGTTGACCGTGCAGCGGTCCACCTGGGCGGCCATCACCGCGATCGCGTTCGCGATCGGTGCGAACGCGGCAGTGGGCCGCTGGTAGGTCCAGGCGGCGCGAGGGGCCTCCCGGGTCGCCGTCACCAGGTCGAAGTAACTCGCCTGGCCTTTCCACTCGCACCATGACGAACCGGCCGCGGGCCGAAGCGCACCCTCGATAAACGCGTCGGGAGGCAGGTAATACGTCGGCGGGTGACTGGTCTCCAGGACCCGCCAGGCGCGCTGCGTCGACGCAATCTCCTGACCACCCAGTTCGACGGTGATCCGACCGGTGAAGGCTTCCAGCCGCGGTGGGCGGGGATAGTCCCACACGGACTCCTGCCCGGGACCCGCAACATCGGGCTTCGGCCATCGACTCATACTTACCTCCGCAGTCGGCTGACGCCATTGTCCTCCGAAGCGCGCAGGGGCTCTCAAGCCACCAGTGCGTGACCCGAATTCGCCGGTATACCCGAGCGCACCGCGGACTGGCACCGACGGGCCAGGGCGCGGCGGTCGCCGCCTGGTAATTGCAGCGATTCGACACGAACCCGGGCAACGGTCCGCTGCGCGCAGACCACCCGGTAGACCGACCGCAGCAAGGTATCCCGGCCGACGTAGGCCGGTGCGGTCGACATGCGCCCGTCTATGTGGTGATAGCTCAGGCGCAGCGGCTGCACCGGACGACCCGCATCGATCGCGGCCTGGAACATGGCCGGGTAGAAGCTCCCGCAAGCCAGGCCGCACCACGTGGTGCCTTCCGGGAAAGCGACTACCGTCTGACCGGCGCGCAATCGCCGGGCCACCGCGTCCACCACGGCGGGCAACCGCCGCAAACTGGTCCGCTCGATCGGGATGATCTTCAGGATCCGCGCCACGAGCCCGGTGGCAAGCCCGGTGAACATGTCGGCTCGCGCGACGAATGATCCGGGCAGGACGGCGCCAATCGCGAATACATCCAGCCAAGACACGTGGCTGCTGACCACGAGGACTCCGCTCAGATTTCGAATCGGGTTGCCCGACACCGAGATTCGTACACCCAGACTGCGCAGCAGCACCCGGCAGTAGGCACGTTGGAGGTGGGTGCGCCCCGGCAGCGGTACGCCGAGCACAGGCAACCCGGGGGCCAGCATGAGCACCAGCGTCATGCGCAACGCGGCCCGTAACCTCACCATCCACGACGCCACCACGGCGTCCAGGCAGCGGACGTCACACGATGCACGGGGCAGCCATGAATGCTCGGCCAGGGTGTGCGAGGTGTTCACTGGCCGCCGCCGGCAACAGCGCTTCCCATGTCGGCGGCGGCCGACACCGAACGCAACCGCTTGAGATAGCGGGTGTCGGCGTCACTCTTGCCCAGCAGTACGCAGAAGTCGCCGACACCGAAGTCCGGGTCGTGCGCGGGCTCTCCGCACGCTCGGGCTCCCAGCCGCAGGTAACCCCGCATCAGCGCAGGGATGGCCGGCCGGCTGGGCGGCGCAATGTCGTCGAGCAGCTTGCCGTCGACGCACACCGGCCGATACGGCCGCACCCGATACCGCGCCGGGTGCCGCTTCAGCACGAAGTCGCGCACGCCCCGAATCTGGCTGCCCGCAGGCTCGCCGCCGGTGTAGACCGGCACCGATACACAGCCGGTCACGTAGTCGTAGTCGCAGCGATCCAGGTAGGCCAGAATGCCCGCCCACATCAGTAGCACCACCGCGCCGTTGCGATGGCCTTCGCGCACCACGGCGCGCCCCATTTCCACCAGCGATGGCCGTAACGCGTCGAAGGCGTGGACATCGAACTCCGTTGCGGTGTAGAGACCTCCGGCGGCGATGGCACCGGCAGGCGGCAGCATCCGGTAGCAGCCGACCAGCTCGCCGGTGTCGTCGTCGCGAACCAGTAGGTGATCGCAGTACTCGTCGAACCGGTCCCCATCCAGACCCGCGCGGCCGTCAACAGCGGCGGGCAGGGCGAAGCCGGGCGTGCTACTGAACACGTCGTAGCGCAGGCGCTGTGCGGCTTCGATAAGGCTGGAATCGGTGGATAGCAACAGGGAATAGTGCGGTCCGGACGACGACCGTGTCGCCGGGCCACGTGGCTTGTCGCTGGGTATGAGAACGGATGCGATGCTCATGGCACCAACGTGACGCAGGTGTTCAGCTAACCGGCATCGGCCCGCTGACATGTCGATGCACGTGAGATGACGAAATATCGCGTCGACCCGCCGGACGCCGACAAAACCCTTTCTCGGCGACGTCACGGGGCGACCATTGCCGACGAAGAATGCTGCCCAAGGGGGCGTGGCGCCTGCTCAGTGGGATCTACGATGCCGACATGAACGTTGTCACACCGACAACCACGGAGTCTTTGGTCGCAGGCTTCGCCGCCGATCGCCTACCAGCCTGACCGTCCGTGAGTTTAACTATCGACCCCGACGTGCTCGTTGAGCTGGCGCCGCTGACGGCGGCCGCCGCCGAGCGCGAACCACCGCCGGTCGGCGACGTTGCCACGCGGCGATCCAACAGTCGGCGAATGTTCGAGGGTTTGATCACCGCCCGATCGCTCGCAGGCGGAGTTGAGGTGCAGAAATTCAGCGTGCGCACCGATGACGGCGACACGCTGACCGCCGACTGGTACCGGCCGCTGCGAGCTGAGGGATCCGGTAGTGCAGTGCTCTACGTGCATGGTGGCGGAATGATCCTGGGCATGACCGAACTCCGCGCGATGTACGACTGGCTGGCCCGTCGCTATGTGGCGGATTCTGGCGTGCCGATGCTGCTCGTCGACTATCGGACGGCCCCGGAATTCGCCCATCCCGTGCCTGTGCAGGACTGTTTCTCCGCGCTGGTATGGCTGGCCGACCACGCCGTCCAGTTGGGCTTCGATCCCGCTCGACTTGCCGTGATGGGTGACAGCGCCGGTGGCGGGCTCGCTGCGGCAGTCTGCTTGATGGCCCGGGACCGCGGCGGTCCGGCCGTGGCACTTCAGCTGTTGCTCTACCCCATGCTCGACGACCGGACTACAGTGCCCGATCCGCAGATATCGCCCTTTCTGACTTGGACATACGACGACAACATCACCGGTTGGCAGGCGCTGCTGGGCGACGCCATGGGAACCGACGGCGTGAGTCAGTACGCCGCTCCCGCCCGAGCATCCGACCTTTCACGGCTGCCCCCGACCTACATCGATGTCGGCGACCTCGATGTCTTCCGGGACGAAGACGTCACCTACGCGCGCCGCCTAGCCGCCGCCGGTGTCGCCACCGAACTGCACGTACATCCCGGCTGTCCGCACGCCTTCGAAGCACTGGCACCGAACGCAGCGGTCTCGCAGCGGGCTATCGCCGACCGCATTCGGCGCCTGCGCGCGTTGTAGCGGCTGGGTGAGCCGCAGCCCGCGCCACCGTCGTCGCGCAATACCGGCCGATCAGCCTTTGCGGGCCTTGACTCCCTCAGTCACCTGCGGGGTGACCTTGAATAGGTCGCCGACCACGCCGTAGTCAGCGATCTCAAAGATCGGCGCTTCTTCGTCCTTATTGACCGCGACGATGGTCTTCGACGTCTGCATGCCGGCCCGGTGCTGGATCGCCCCGGAGATGCCCAGCGCGATGTACAGCTGAGGCGACACGGTCTTGCCGGTCTGGCCGACCTGGAACTGCCCCGGGTAGTAGCCGGAGTCGACGGCGGCACGCGAGGCGCCGACGGCGGCCCCCAGCGAGTCGGCCAGCTCCTCGACCACGCTGAAGTTCTCCGCGCTGCCCACGCCGCGGCCACCGGACACCACGACGCTGGCTTCCGTCAGCTCGGGGCGGTCGCCGGCGACGGCCGGCTCGCGCTTGGTGATCTTGGTCGCGTTCTCGGCGGGGCCCGGCACCTCCACGTTGACCTGCTCACCGGCGCCGGCACGCGGCTCGGCGTCGATAGCGCCGCCGCGGACGGTGATCACGGGCGTGTCGCCGTTGACCTGCGATTCGACGGTGTACGCGCCACCGAAGATCGAGTGCAGGGCTTTGTTTCCTTCCCGCACCTCGACCACGTCCACCAGCAGACCGGACCCGATGCGGGCGGCCAGCCGGCCGGCGATCTCCTTGCCGTCGGCGTTGGCGGCCAACAGCACCGCTGCGGGCGCATTGGACTCGGCCAGCGAGGCCAACACGTCCACGTACGGGGTGATCAGGTAGCTCTCCGCCACGTCGGACTCGGCGACGTAGATTTTCTCGGCGCCAGCCTCTTTGAGCCCGTCCACTAGCGGTGCGGCCGTACCGGACGCGCCGACGACGACGGCGGCCGGTTCGCCAAGGGCACGCGCCGCGGTAATCAATTCGGAGGTGACCTTCTTCAGGGCCCCTTCGGCGTGCTCAACGAGCACCAGAACTTCAGCCATGGGTTATTCGCTCTCTACGTCTCTCGAAGTTGCGCTCAGATGATCTTCTGGCCGACCAGGTACTTGACGATCTCGTTGCCGCCCTCGCCCTCGTCGGTGACCTTCTCGCCTGCGGTCTTCGGCGGCTTGGGTGTGGAAGACAGCACCGTCGACCCGGCGTTGGCCAGGCCGACCTCGTCGGGCTCCACCCCGATCTCAGCCAGCGTCAAGACGGTGACTTCCTTCTTCTTGGCGGCCATGATGCCCTTGAAGGATGGGAAGCGCGGCTCGTTGATCTTTTCGTTGACGCTGACCACGGCGGGCAGTGTCGCCTCAAGGCTGAACAGGCCGTCGTCGGTTTCTCGCTCGGCCGTGATCTTGCCGCCCTCCACGGACAGCTTGCGCACGTGGGTGAGCTGGGGCAGGCCCAGGTACTCGGCGATGATGGCCGGCACCGCGCCACCCGAGCCGTCGGTCGACTCGTTGCCGGCGATCACCAGCTCGGTGCCTTCGATGGTGCCCAGTGCGCGGGCCAGCGCCCACGCGGTCTGCACCACGCAGGAACCGTGCAGACCGTCGTCTTTGAGGTGGACGGCCTTGTCGGCGCCCATGGAGAGAGCTTTGCGGATCGCCTCGGTGGCGCGCTCGGGGCCCGCGGTCAACACGGTGACCGACCCTTCGCCACCCTCCCTCTCCCGGATCTGCAGCGCTTCTTCCACGGCGCGCTCGTTGATCTCGTCCAGGACCGCGTCAGCGGCCTCGCGGTCGAGCGTCCAGTCCCCGTCGGAGAGCTTGCGCTCCGACCAGGTGTCTGGAACCTGCTTGATCAGGACCACGATGTTCGTCATGAGTGTGGTTCGTCCTCCTCGAAGGAGTCCCGCAGCGGTCGACTGCAGGACCTCGGTCACGCATTCCGCAACCGCATACGCCATGTTACTTGTGGGTAACTTCTCGCGGTCTGCCCTCACACCATAGCGGGTCGTACAGGGCCGATTGCCCCCCTCTCCCCCGCAAGCGGGCGGTACCCCCACCTCGGTTCGTGGCCACGAACCGCATCGTCGGCGGGCGAGGCCGATAGCCCGCGACTACCCCGGATCCACGCCCAGTTCGCGATTCGTAAGCCAGGCATTAGCCTGCCTTAACAATGAGTGCACTTGTCCCCAATACTCCGGACCGGATCGACCACGCCGCGGCGGTCGATGCGGGGTTGACGCTGACGGGCGAACGCACCATCCCTGACCTCGACATCGAGAATTACTGGTTCCGCCGCCATGAGGTGGTCTACGAGCGGCTGGCGCCGCGCTGCGCCGGTCGTGACGTGTTGGAGGCCGGCTGCGGCGAGGGCTACGGTGCGGACCTGATTGCCGGTATCGCTCGCCGGGTGGTCGCGGTCGATTACGACGGGTCTGCGGTGGCTCACGTCCGCAATCGCTACCCCCGCGTAATGGTGGTGCATGCGAACCTGACCGAGTTGCCGCTCCCCGATGCCTCGGTCGATGTTGTGGTGAACTTCCAGGTCATCGAGCATCTATGGGATCAGGGCCAGTTCATTCGCGAGTGCGCGCGGGTGCTGCGACCCGCCGGACTGCTGATGGTGTCGACGCCCAACCGGATCACCTTCTCCCCCGGCCTGGACACACCTATCAACCCTTTCCACACCCGCGAGCTCAACGCCGACGAACTCACCGAGCTGCTGGTCCACGGCGGATTTTCCGAGGTGTCGATGAGCGGGCTGTTCCACGGGCCGCGACTGCAGGAGATGGATGCCCGACACGGTGGTTCGATCATCGACGCGCAGATCGAACGTGCGGTGGCCGATTCGCCCTGGTCACCCGAGTTGGTGGCGGACGTCGCGGCGGTGGCCACCACCGACTTCGACCTCCTCGACCGGGCCGCGTGTGACATCGATGACAGCCTGGATCTGGTCGCGATCGCGGTGCGCGGTTGACCAGTTCACACGACCGGGTGTCCGGCATGTTCACGTTGGTGCTGCACACGCACCTGCCCTGGCTTGCCCATCACGGTCGCTGGCCGGTCGGCGAGGAATGGCTTTACCAGTCCTGGGCGGCGTCATACCTTCCGCTGTTTCGGGTGCTGAGTGCGCTGGCCGACGAGGATCGCAGCGGTTTGATCACCCTTGGCATGACGCCCGTGGTCAACGCACAGCTCGACGACCCGTACTGCCTGGACGGCATGTATCACTGGCTGGCCAACTGGCGGCTGCGCGCCGCCGAAGCCGCCAGCGTGCGGTCGCTGCCCGGATCCAAATCGGCCGGCTACCTATCCTGCACACCGGAAGCGTTGCGCGCCTTCGGCATTCGCGAATGCGAGGAAGCCGACCAGGAGCTCGAGGACTTCGCGACCCGATGGCGGCACGGCGGCAGCCCGCTGCTGCGTGGCCTGATGGACACCGGCGCGGTGGAATTGCTCGGCGGTCCGCTGGCCCATCCGTTCCAGCCACTGCTGGCTCCGCGGCTGCGGGAGTTCGCGCTGCGCGAGGGCCTGGCCGACGCGCGCCTGCGCCTGGCGCAACAACCTTCCGGGATCTGGGCGCCCGAATGCGCGTATGCCCCCGGCATGGAGCACGACTATGCGGCGGCCGGCGTCAGCCACTTCATGGTCGACGGACCCTCGCTGCACGGCGACACCGCGCTGGGCCGTCCGGTCGGGACCAGCGACGTAGTCGCGTTCGGACGTGACCTGCAGGTCAGCTACCGGGTGTGGTCGCCCAAGTCCGGCTACCCCGGACACGCCGCCTACCGCGACTTCCACACCTATGACCACTTGACCGGTCTCAAGCCGGCCCGGGTCACCGGACGCAACGTGGGATCCGACGGCAAGGCCCCCTATGACGCCGACCGTGCCGATCGCGCGGTTGACGTCCACGTCGCCGACTTCGTCGAAGTGGTGCGCAACCGGCTGATGTCTGAGTCCGAGCGGATCGGGCGGCCCGCCCACGTGGTCGCCGCATTCGACACCGAGTTGTTCGGCCATTGGTGGTACGAGGGCCCGACCTGGCTGGCACGCGTGCTGCGCGCACTGCCCGAAGCCGGCGTAAAGGTAGGGACGCTCAGCGATGCCATGGCGGCCGGATTCGTCGGCTCGGCGGTCGAATTACCGCCCAGCTCATGGGGCTCGGGCAAGGACTGGCAGGTGTGGAATGGCGAGCGGGTGGCCGATCTGGTCCAGCTCAACGCCGAGGTGGTCGACACGGCGTTGACGACAGTGGACAAGGCGTTGGCCCAGACGGCGTCGCTGGATGGACCCATCCCCCGTGATCACGTGGCCGACCAGATCCTGCGCGAGACGCTGCTGACTGTTTCCAGCGACTGGCCGTTCA
>JALHRH010000049.1 GCA_022841565.1 Mycobacterium sp.
TGGTGTTGACTCCATCGATCACCTCGCTGCCCTGGGACTGCAGGTTCGTGACGCCGGAGAGCAGTTTCGCTACACCGTTGGCGGGATCGAGCATGCGGGTGGCGGACAGATCAGACACCGAGCCGAGGTTGGTCCAATCGTCGAAGAGCTTCACCGAGATGTTGTCGTCCTTGATCCGGAACGGCACGTCCGCCTGGCCGTTATATGTGCACGAGCCTTTGGCGTTGAGCGGATTGGCGCGGACGTCGACGTCGGCGTTGGTGATGCCGAGCATGCTGTCGACCTGACCATTGGTCCGGACGGCGAGATGGACGCTGGTCAATGCCTTCGTCACGTCCACCGACTGCCGGATGTCACCCATCAGCGGGGAATCTGTCGTCGTGCCCGTAGCCGGAGGACCCTCGGATTCCTTTGGGGCAGAGGCGCATCCAGCCAGCGAGAGCACCAAGGAGGCAGTGAGCGCCAGCAGAATGGCTGTCACGTGTGATTTCATCGTTCCCTCGTCTCAGCTGAGCTGGTGTGCGGAGCCTCGCTCCCGGCGCACGAACCGCCAAGCTTAGTGGCCGAAGCACGACCCGGACGCCGAAAGCAACATTCTGCTGACAGTTCTGCTGCCTGAGCGGCGTTAATCAGGCATTATGACCTCGCGACCGGAAGTTAACGTATACCCATATGGGGTATATGTTAACGGACACGACTGATCGGAGATCTTCATGGCAGACAAAGTGCTGGGCGCCCTCGGTCATGCCCTGGCCCTGACCGGTTCGATGACGTGGGAGATCCTGTGGGCGTTGATCCTGGGGTTCGCCCTGTCCGCGGTCGTGCAGGCGGTGGTGCGTCGCTCGACGATCGTGGGGCTGTTGGGCGACGACCGGCCGCGGACTCTTGCGGTCGCGGCAGGACTCGGCGCGGCGTCGTCGTCGTGCTCATACGCCGCGGTGGCGCTGGCCAGGTCGCTGTTCCGCAAGGGCGCCAATTTCACCGCCGCCATGGCATTCGAGATCGGCTCGACCAATCTTGTGGTGGAGTTGGGCATCATCTTGGCGCTGTTGATGGGCTGGCAATTCACCGCTGCCGAGTTCGTCGGCGGTCCGCTGATGATCATCGTCCTGGCATTGTTGTTCCGGCTGTTCGTGCGTCAGCGGCTGATCGACGCCGCCCGCGAGCAGGCTGAAGTGGGCCTGGCCGGCTCGATGGAAGGCCATGCCGCCATGGACATGTCGATCCAGGGCGACGGTTCTTTCTGGCGGCGCCTGATCTCGGGGCCGGGGTTCACCTCGGTATCGCACGTGTTCGTGATGGAATGGTTGGCGATCCTGCGTGATCTTGTCATCGGCTTGTTCATCGCGGGGGCGATCGCGGCCTGGGTGCCCGAAACCTTCTGGCAGGAATTCTTTTTGACCAATCACCCGACCTGGTCGGCTGTGTGGGGGCCGATTGTCGGACCGTTAGTGGCGATCGTGTCGTTCGTTTGCTCGATCGGCAACGTGCCACTCGCCGCGGTGTTGTGGAACGGGGGCATCAGCTTCGGCGGCGTGATCGCGTTCATATTCGCCGACCTGCTGATCCTGCCGATCCTCAACATCTACCGTAAGTACTACGGCACCAGGATGATGCTGACGCTGCTCGGCACCTTTTACGCCGCGATGGTGGCGGCCGGGTATCTGGTCGAATTGCTCTTCGGCACAGTGGGTCTTATCCCCAGCCAGCGTAACGCCATGGTGATGTCGTCCGGGATCACCTGGAACTACACCACCTGGCTGAACATCGTGTTGCTGGCGATCGCCGCTGTGCTGGTTGTGCGGTTTTTCACCTCCGGTGGGATGCCCATGCTGCGCATGATGGGTGGATCGCCGGATGCCCAGTCCCACGACCACCACCACAACCACATCCACGGCTGCCACTGACGCGACGGTGGGTTGAGAAAGTCGTGATCGCGCGCGGTAGCTTTGGGGCCATGAGTCCAGCCGATCGCGAGTTCGACATCGTCTTGTACGGCGCCACCGGATACTCGGGCTCGCTGACTGCCGGTTATCTCGCAAAAGTGGGGTCGAACGCTCGCATCGCCTTGGCCGGCCGCTGCAGCGAACGGCTCAAGGCGGTGCGAAAGACACTCGGGCTCAACGCACAGGGTTGGCCACTGATCATCGCCGACGCCTCCTTGCCGTCCACACTCCAGGCGATGGCCGCCCGGACCCAAGTGGTCGCGAGCACCGTCGGCCCTTATCTCCGGTACGGATTGCCACTCGTGGAGGCGTGCGCCGACGCGGGAACCGATTATGCCGACCTCACGGGTGAGCTGATGTTCGTCCGAACCAGCATCGATCTTTACCACAAGCGGGCCGTCGACACCGGCGCCCGGATCGTGCTGTCGTGCGGATACGATTCGATCCCTTCGGACATGAGCGTCTTTCAGCTGTATCGCCGGGTGACCGAGGACGGTGCCGGGGAACTCGGCGAAACCAACCTGGTGCTTCGCTCGTTCATGCAGATCGGCGGCTCCGGCGGCACAATTGCCTCGTATCTGGGGTCTATGCGGGCCGCATCCGGCGACGCCGAAGCCCGCCGGCTCATCGCCGACCCGTACACACTTTCACCGGATCGCCCTGCCGAACCCGAGCTGGGCCCTCAGCCGGACTTTATTTTGCGTCGAGGGCGTCTCGTGGCACCCGAGCTTGCTCGATACTGGGTCGGCGGACATGTACTGGCACCATTTAACACCCGAATTGTCCGGCGTAGCAATGCTTTACAGAATTGGTCCTACGGCCAGCGGTTCAATTACTCCGAGACGATGAGTCTGGGCAAGTCTGTTGCGGCCCCACTCGCCTCCGCGGCTGTAACCGGCGCCTTGGCCGGCGCTATCGGTCTAGGCAACAGATACTTGAGACGATTACCCCAGCGTATGGTGGAACGCGTCGCCCCGAAACCCGGCACCGGCCCACGCGAGAAGAACCGGCTGCGCGGCCATTACCGGTTCGAGACCTATACCACCACCACCTCCGGCGCCCGCTACATGGCGACTTTCGGGCAGCGCCTCGACGCATACACGGGGACGGCCGGCATGCTTGGCGAGAGCTGCCTCGCGTTGGCGCTCGAACGCGATGGGCTCTCCGAATTGCGCGGTGTACTCACCCCGGCAGCGGCGATGGGCGATGTCTTGCTGCGGCGCCTCCCGGCCGCCGGGGTATCGATGGGTACCGTCCGGCTGGCATCCCGGTAACGGACCGTTGCGGGTCGGCTTCGTACGGAACCGCCAGCAATGTTGCCCGCCAACCGGAACTGCACCGCAGCAGCACGTCAGCGACGCCGTAGCTACCAGTGGACGTCGGCGGTACGCTGGCCTGCGACATTCGAGGCGAAAGGGACCTGTGTCAACACCGAACGAGCCCGACATCGGACGATTGTTGCTCCGCTGCCACGACCGCCCCGGCATCATCGCCGCGGTGAGCACCTTCCTCACTCAGGCCGGGGCGAACATCATTTCGCTGGACCAGCATTCCACGGCGCCCGAAGGCGGAACGTTCCTGCAGCGCGCGATCTTTCACCTTCCCGGGTTGACCGCTGCCATCGACGGACTGGAACGCGAATTCGCCGATACGGTCGCCGGCAAGTTCGGGATCGACTACCGGTTCACCGAGGCCGCCAGGCCCAAGCGGGTGGCCATCATGGCGTCCAAGGATGACCATTGCCTCCTGGACCTGTTGTGGCGCAACCGGCGTGGCGAACTGCAGATGTCCATCGCGATGGTGATCGCCAACCACCCCGATCTGGCGGAGCGGGTGCGCCCCTTCGGCGTCCCGTTCATCCATATTCCCGCTACCCGCGACACGCGCGCCGAGGCCGAGCAGCGCCAACTCCAATTACTCAGCGGCAACGTGGATTTGGTGGTTCTGGCCCGCTACATGCAGATTCTCACGCCGGAGTTTCTGGCAGCCGTCGGCTGTCCGCTGATCAACATCCACCACTCGTTCCTGCCGGCCTTCATCGGCGCGGCACCGTACAAGCGGGCTCGGGAGCGGGGCGTCAAACTGGTCGGCGCCACCGCGCACTACGTCACCGAGGTCCTCGACGAGGGGCCGATCATCGAACAAGACGTGGTGCGGGTCAGTCACACGGACACCGTCGACGACCTGGTGCGCGTCGGCGCCGACGTCGAACGCGCGGTTCTGTCGCGCGCGGTGTTGTGGCACTGCCACGACCGCGTCATCGTGCACGACAACCAGACCATCGTCTTCTAGGCCTTGGGGGTGTCGACCGCCGTGTTGCCGAATCGTGCACCCAGGGCCGCCCACGCATCGGCATAACGGCCTGGCTATTTGCGGTACGCCGCTTGGTTTTTGAGGAACTGGCGCGCCAACGGGACGATGAGCCGGTTCGTATGACGCTTCCAGCCGGCCTGCGCCCTCATCTCGGCCAGCATGTCGGGCCACGAATGGTGCTGGAATCGCAACACCCGCTGCGCCGCGGCCACATCCATCCGATCGGCGTTGGGGTACCAGCCGTCGTCACTGTTCGGATCACCCGGCCGCCCCTGCGGCACCACACCGACCATGCCCTGAGCGGCCACCATGGCCGGCGCAATCTCACCCTGGCGCAACCGGTGTGACTCGTCGCCTGCGCTGGACGCATGCAGGAAGCGTGGTGGGATCGGTTGATTCTCGGCGGCACGCACCAAAGCGGCGGTGGCGTCGACGTTCAGCGTGCGCGCAAATGCGGCGTCGCGGTACGCCAACGGCGGGATCACGGCCGCCAGGTGGACGATCACGGCCGGGGACACCTCCGCCACCATCGAACGGACCTGTGCGGGGTCGGTCACGTGGGTCCAACGGGTTTTCACGCGTGGGGGTAGCTCCTCGAATGCTCTGCGATGCGCCGTGGCGATCACCCGCCACCCATCGGCCGCGAATCGTCTGACGGTCTCAGCACCAACCAGTCCAAAAGCACCGGTGATCAGCACGGTTCCCGACTTGGCAGTCCTCGATCCCGTCAAGCAACTCTGCGCAGGACCGTAACTCAATCGGTGATCGGTGCGCTATACCGCGAGCATCGCCGGCACGATCGAACTCGCGGTGACGACCGCACCCGCATCGCGCCCGCCAAGAATCCCACAAGGTTTCGTCAAGCGGCGTCCACCAGTCTTGCGGCAACGGCAATACCGCCGCCCACAACACAACGCATAGCGAGGTACCAAATGTTCACCACTCGTTTCCGCGCCCTGGCGGGCATGTCATTGCTGGCCTCGGCGATCGGCCTGGCTGCCTTCGGGGCCGCGGCCGGCACCGCCAACGCAGCTCCGAGCCACCAGCCCGAGTACGGCACCTACACCTGCTACGACTACGCCACGCAGACCTTCTACACCTGCTTCGACCCCAGCTAGTCCACGGCAACGTAAGCGAACGGACCTAGCCCGGCAACGGCTAGGTCCGTTTCCACACGCTGTTTTCAATATCATGGACAGCGGTGACGGGTCTATTCACCGGCGGCCCGCCGATCAGCCACGCCAGCAACTTTTTCGTCAATGTTGCTGGCCAGTGCCCGTTTACGAGTGGATCCCATTCTAAGAGTCGGGTTGGTGTGATCTAGTATCAGTTGATCTCGCAGGCCACCGGGGTGTGGGTGCACTGCAGACGGCAGAGTCCTTGGCTGCCGAAGGCGCGCGCGCCGCGCCTGGTGGCGATGTCACCAATTCTCCAGCTGAAAATCGGACCTCGGCAGGTCCCACCCCAACCACCGGACCGACTCGATGTTTCCGCCCAAAGTGTGGGGCGCTCGTCGCGTTAGTTGGCGAATTCGCCGCTGGCGTCGGCGCTTCACGGCGGTGTCATGAGTCCAGACGGTCTGTGACAAGCCAGACACGCTGACCGCGGTACAGCCCGATCGCAGCGATGAGTCCCACGAGGATCAGCGCGCCCCAGACCAGTTCGTTCGCATCGAGCCGTCGTGCGGCGCCCAGTAGTGCCCCGATTGCCAAATTGCCGACCAGGATTCCGGCTCCAACGATGGTGTTGTAGAAGCCATAGTGTGTTGCTACCAGCCGACCGCTAGACAGCGATGCCACGATGTGCATCTCGAATGGAAACACTGCCGCAGAGGCGATGGCGAGTAGTGCGACCGAGATCAACAATGCGGCGATCCCAGCAGGGGTCCCTAGCAGGTGCCCGTCGGGTATTGCGCCTAGCGGGGTATAGGCCGCGGCCATCAACGTCACGCCGATGAGCAGGCTGCGCCCAGGCGTCCAGCGCGCGGAAAACCAGCGTGTGATGCGCAGCTGGCCGGTGATCGTGACGAGGCCCGATATCCCGAAGATCGTTGCCACTAGCTGTGATTGGGAACGTGGCGCCAGGACTGCGGCTTGCATGGGAAGCGCGAGATAGATCTGGGATGACAGCACGTAGGAGCCGATCATGGTCGCGGCGAAGCGCAAGAAGGGCCGGTTTTGTAGAACTGTCCTCCAGTCCGCGATGATCGACGGCTTCGTGGTCCCTTCCGAGGGCCGGATGACTTTGTGCTGGGGCAGCGTAAACAGCTGTGCGAGGGTCAGTGCAGCGAAGACCGCAGCAGCGGCTAGGACGCTCATCCGGAAGTCCAATGCCACCAATCCCAGTCCGACCAGCGGACCGAGAAAGATTCCCGCTCGATTGAAAATGTTCAACGTGGCGAACGCTTCGACTCGGCGCTCGTTGACCTCGGTGGCCAGGTAAGCCCGCAGCGCGGGGTTAAATAGCGCCCCAGCGAAACCTGTCGCCGCTGAGGCGATCAGGACGGAAGGTAGCGACTGGGCGAACACCAACAATGCAAACGCGCCGGTGCGCAGCAGACAGCCGGTCACGATCAGTGGCTTGTAGCCGAGCCGATCGGCAAGCGTCCCACCCACGAAGAACATGCCTTGCTGGCTGAAGTTGCGCACACCCAGCACGAGACCGACGGCCCAGGCTGCGAGCCCGAGCCGGCCAGTCAGATAGCTGGACAGGTACGGCATCAGCATGTAGAAGCCGATGCTGGCCCCGAACTGGTTGATCATGAGCATGCGGCTCGCGTAGTTAAACCCGCGGAATTGGCCGCAGAATCCCGTCACCGGAGGCACCGCTGCGCTATCCGAGGTACTGCGGCTGCGGAAGCACATTGGCCCGCAGCCATTCTCGGGCGACTGAAGCACCGGGTATGGGAGTGGCCCGACCCGCCCCGGCCATCCCGCCTACCACACTGCCCAGTCCGCTTGCCATGGCAACCTCTGACCCGGCTGTTCCGACCGTTGGGTCGGCGCTGAGGCCGGCGGCCGGCGCGGTCATCGCGGCGGGGCCGATCGCCGGCGTCTGCGTGACCCAAGCCGGCGGCACAGACAGGCCCCCGATAGTGGCCGCCCTGCCCAGCGTTGCCGATGCCGTACTACCGCCGTTGGCCACGCCAGCTGACCGTAGCGCGGCGCTCTCGGCGCCGACTTGAGCCGATGCCAGCGCGGCGAACGGCACCGCGGGGGGCGCGGTAGCCGCCGCGGCGTACGGGTTGAGCGCCTTGAGGGCATTCGGCACCATGCACATGAGCTCTAATGACGAGATGACGTCACCGCTGAGATTCAGCGTCTGAAGTGCCACCACCGTCGCATGCAGAACCTCATGCGTCGCCGTGCCGGCCGAGATCGCGGCTGTGTGGGCGAGGGAGGTCGCTTGGGCGGCCAACCCGGCGGGTTTGGCGATCTGGGGTGGCGGTGGGAATGGGGTCAGCATGGCCGCAGCGGCCGAAGATTCGGCATAGCCGTACATGGCGGCCGCGTTCTGAACCCACATCTGGCTGTAGTGGGTTTCGGCGGCCGCGATCGCCGGATTGTTCTGGCCCAAAACGTTGGTCGCAACCAGCGTCGCTAACAGCGCGCGGTTGGCCGCGATCGCCGGCGGAGGCACCGTACCGGCTAATGCCACCTCGTATGCCGACGCCGCGGCCAGCGCCTGGGTGGCCGCCTGCTCAGCAAGGGTCGCGGTGGCGCTCATCCACGCCACATAATGTGCGGCCGCAGATGCCATCGACGCCGATGCCGAACCCGCCCACGTGCAGGTCAGCGACGAGATCTCCGAGGAGTAAGAGGAGGCCGTCCAGTCCAGTTCGCCGGCCAGCTTGTCCCAGGCCGTCGCTGCGGCCAGCATCGGCTCCGCGCCGGGACCGGAATATAGTCTGGCGGAGTTTACCTCCGGCGGGATAGCCCCGAAATCCATTGTCTTCACCGTTGTTTCTTATTGTGTTGCAACAACATTGGCGGCCTCGGTGGCCGCATACGAATGAGCACTGGCGTCCAGGGACGCCACGAACAGCTGGTGAATCGCGGCAGCTTGCGCACTGACGGCCTGGTACAGGTGCCCGTGCGCGGAGAACTTCGCCGCCGTCAGCGCCGACACTTCGTCGGCGGCCGCGGGAACTACCCGGGCGGTCGGGCCTGCTGTTGCCGCAACTTGTACGGCCAGGGCCGAATTGATGCTCGCCAAGTTGCTTGACGCCGCATCCAGCGCTTCCGGATTCGTGATGACGAACGACATGTGCGCTCCGTTCCGAAATCTCGTTGTTACTTGCCATACACAGTATATGCATAACAACTGTTGCTATAGCAAGTGTTAGTTTTGTTACTATGCGCATATGAAGCAAAATCGTGGTGGTGGCACGTGGCGGGGGGCTCGACTCACCGAGCTCGGGGCCGAACAGGAGCAGGCGTGGGAGCTCTACGTGCGGTCGCATGCGTTACTGCAGCGTGCGCTCGACAGTGGACTGCGCGCCGAGCACGGCATGAGCCTTCTCACCCTGGACGCCTTGGTGCAGCTATCCAGGGCGCCGGGACAGGCGATGTACATGAAGGATCTGGCCGCGGCCCTGGTCTATAGCCCAAGCGGCATCACCCGGATCGTCGACAACCTGGAACGAGTCGGTCACGTCACACGCGAGCAGGATCCGGCGAATCGCCGCGCCACGCTGGTCAAGCTGACGCCTCAGGGACGCCGCGCCCTGGAATCGGCGTGGTCACCCCACGTCAGGGACGTGCAGCGGTGGTTCGCGAAACATGTCGACGCCCGTCAGGCGAAGGTTCTCATCGACGTATTCAGTGCTGTGACCGAGGATTTGAGCTCGGCTTGAACCGAGCCGCCCGGCAGCCGCGACCTCAGGCCCTGGTGACAGCGACCACCGTGTCAGCCGGCCGCTGGCTGGCTGGCGGATTGCGGATCAGCAATACTTAGCTGCTGCCCAACGCCAGGCTGATGGCGGCCGGGATCAACAGTGCGTATCCGCCGAACTGCGCCCCCCACCCCGTAGCGCGAGTTACCTACTGCCCGAAAGCTTTTCGGCCAGCCGCCGGTTCACCGGCTCGGGCAGCAGCTCCGACACGTCACCGCCTAACATCGCCACCTCTTTGGCCAACGACGACGACACAAACGAATATCGCGGGGCGGTCGCCACGAAGAACGTGTCGACCCCGGCCACGTGCTTGTTCATCTGCGCCATCTGCAGCTCGTACTCGAAATCGGTGCCGGTGCGCAGACCCTTGACAATGGCGTTCATCCCGCGGGCACGCACGAAGTCGACCACCAGACCTTGCCCCGACTCGACCCGCAGGTTCGGCAAGTGAGTTGTCGACTCCTCGATCATGGCGATGCGCTCGTCGAGGTCGAACATGCCCTTCTTGGCCGGGTTGCCCAGGATTGCGACCACCACCTCGTCGAACTGGGCGGCGGCGCGTTCGAAGACGTCGATGTGGCCCAACGTGACCGGGTCGAAGGACCCGGGGCATACGGCGCCGCTCATGGTCAACCACGCTATCAGCGGGCTGGACCTCGTTCGGCCAGCTCCAAACGAGTGTCGCCGTAAACCCGCTCGGGCCAAGCGGACCAGCCCGTCGGCCACGTCAACGGGGCGCTGGCAACACCGCGCTCGACCACCGCGACGGTCCCCTCCCGCACCCAGCCGTGCGCACCCAGCGCAACCAGAACGCCGTTGAGATCGCCGGTTTCGGTGTCGTAGGGCGGGTCAGCGAGCACCAGATCAACCGGCGATGACGTCCCGGCCGCCAGGACCGCGGCCACCGCGCCCTTGCGCAGCACAGCGCCGGGCAGACCCACCGCCGCGATATTGCGCGCCAGCGCCGCGGCGGTGCGCCGGTCGGACTCCACGAACAGCGCCGACACGGCCCCCCGCGACAGTGCCTCCAGCCCGAGCGCACCCGAACCCGCATAGAGATCGAGCACCGCCAAGGCAGTCAGGTCCAGTCGCGCCGTCAGGATGTTGAACAGCGACTCGCGCACCCGGTCGGTGGTCGGTCGGGTTCCCCGTGGCGGAACCGTAAGCCGACGGCCCCCGGCAACGCCGCCGATGATGCGCGTCAGCTCAGCACCACCAGCAGGTCCCCGCCCTCCACCGCCGCGGTGCTCGACACGGCGACCCGCGCCACGGTGCCGTCGCTGGGCGCGGTGATCGGGGCTTCCATCTTCATCGCCTCGATGGTGGCGACGGTCTGCCCGGCGCTCACCCGGTCGCCGTCGGACACGCTCACGGTAACCACGCCGGCGAACGGCGCCGCAATATGATTCGGGTTGCCGCGGTCGGCTTTCTCGGCGGCCGGAACCGCGCTGGCGATGCTGCGGTCGCGCACCAACACCGGCCGCAGTTGGCCGTTGATGATGCACATGACGGTACGCATCCCGCGTTCGTCGGGTTCGGAGATGGCTTCCAGCCCGATCAACAATTCGACGCCGCGCTCCAGTTTCACCCGGTGCTCTTCGCCCTGGCGCAGGCCGTAGAAGAACTGGTTGGCCGACAACTGCGAGGTGTCGCCGTAGCTATCCCGGTGTTCCTCGAATTCCTTTGTTGGTCCCGGGAAGAGCAGCCGGTTCAACGTTGCCTGCCGCTTCGGCCCGGGCGCCGACAGCGCGTTCTCGTCGTCGGCGGTCAGACCGGGGGCCGGCCTGGCCGGCGCACGACCGGCCAGTGCCGCGTCACGCAACGGGGGCCACCCGCCGGGCGGATCGCCCAGCTCACCGCGCAGGAAACCCAGTACCGAGTCGGGGATGTCGAAACGAGCTGGATCCGAGGCGAATTCGTCGGCGCTGAGCCCGGAACCGACCAACGCCAACGCAAGATCGCCGACCACCTTCGACGACGGAGTCACCTTGATCAGCCGGCCCAGCACCCGGTCGGCGCCGGCGTAGGCCTCTTCGATCTCCTCGAACCGGTCACCGAGTCCCAACGCGATCGCCTGCTGGCGCAGATTGGACAGCTGGCCGCCCGGAATCTCGTGGTGGTAAACCCGCCCGGTGGGGCCGGGAAGACCGGACTCGAACGGCGCGTACACCTTTCTCAGCGCCTCCCAGTATGGCTCCAGCGCGCACACCGCTGACAACGACAAACCGGTGTCATATTCGGTATGGGCGGCCGCGGCCACGATCGAACTCAACGCCGGCTGGCTGGTGGTGCCCGCCATCGGCGCCGCCGCCCCGTCAACCGCGTCAGCCCCCGCCTGCCACGCCGCCATATAGCTGCCGAGCTGGCCCCCCGGTGTGTCGTGGGTGTGCACGTGCACGGGTAGGTCGAAACGACTCCGCAGTGCACTGACCAGCGTGTGGGCCGCGGGTGCCCGTAACAGCCCGGCCATGTCTTTGATGGCCAGCACATGCGCTCCGGCCGCCACGATGCCTTCGGCCAACCGCAGATAGTAGTCGAGGGTGTATAGTCGCTCGCCCGGGTCGGACAGGTCGCCGGTGTAGCACATCGCGACTTCGGCTATGGCAGAGCCGGTTTCGCGCACCGCATCGATGGCCGGACGCATCGAGTCCAGGTTGTTGAGCGCGTCGAAGATGCGGAATATATCGATGCCGGTGGCCGTCGCCTCCTCGACAAACGCTGAAGTGACCACCTCCGGATACGGGGTATAGCCAACGGTATTGCGGCCCCGCAACAGCATCTGCAGGCAAATGTTGGGCATCGCCGCACGCAGCGCGGCCAGTCGCTCCCAGGGGTCCTCCTTGAGAAAGCGCAGCGCCACATCGTAAGTCGCGCCACCCCAGCACTCCACCGACAGCAACTGCGGCGTCATCCGCGCTAGATACGGCGCCACCATCAGCAATCCACTGGTGCGCACTCGCGTCGCGAGCAGCGACTGATGAGCATCACGAAAGGTGGTATCGGTCACGAGCAACGCCGGCGACTCCCGCAACCAGCGCGCAAAACCCTCCGGCCCCAACTCGACCAGCCGCTGTTTGGAACCAGCCGGGGGCGCGGCCCGCAGGTCGATGTGGGGCAGTTTGTCGTGCGGGTACACCGCCGACGGCCGGGTGCCGTGCGGTTTGTTGACGGTGACGTCGGCCAGGTAGTTGAGGATCTTGGTGCCGCGGTCCGCCGAGGTGCGCGCAGTCAGCAGGTGCGGGCGGTCGTCGATGAAGGATGTGGTGACGCGGCCCGCCTGGAAGTCCGGGTCGTCCAGAACCGCTTGCAAGAACGGAATATTCGTCGATACTCCGCGAATCCGGAACTCCGCCATGGCGCGCCGCGCCCGGTTGACCGCGGTCGGGAAATCCCGGCCTCGGCAGGTCAGCTTGACCAACATCGAGTCGAAATGCGCGCTGATCTCGGCGCCCAGGTTGGTGCTGCCGTCCAGCCGGATTCCGGCGCCACCCGGCGTCCGCAATGCGCTGATCCGTCCGGTATCGGGACGGAAACCGTTGGCCGGGTCCTCCGTGGTGATGCGGCACTGCAACGCGGCGCCATGGGGCCGCACACCATCCTGGGTCAGGCCGAGGTCCTCGAGTGTTTCTCCGGCGGCGATGCGCAGCTGGCTGGAGACCAGGTCGACATCGGTGATCTCCTCAGTCACGGTGTGTTCCACCTGAATCCGCGGATTCATCTCAATAAAGACGTAGTCGCCGCTCTCGTCGAGCAGGAACTCGACAGTGCCGGCGCAGCTGTATCCGATGTGGCGGGCGAAGGCCACGGCGTCGCGGCACATCTTCTCCCGCAACTCCGGGGACAGGTTCGGCGCCGGCGCCAACTCGATGACCTTCTGATGGCGGCGCTGCACGCTGCAGTCACGCTCATAGAGGTGGATCACGTTGCCGTGGGTATCGGCCAGGATCTGGATTTCGATGTGCCGCGGGCGCAGCACGGCCTGTTCCAGATACACCGTCGGGTCCCCGAACGCCGACTCAGCTTCCCGGCTCGCGGCTTCGATCGCCTCGGGCAACGCGGCGCTGTCGGTGACCCGGCGCATCCCGCGGCCGCCGCCACCGGCAACGGCCTTGACGAACAACGGGAACCGCATCGCCTGCGCGGCCCGCGCCAATTCCTCCACCGACGACGATGGTGCCGAGGACTCCAGCACCGGCAGCCCCGCTTCCCGGGCGGTAGCGATCGCCCGAGACTTATTTCCGGTCAGCTCAAGCACTTCGGCGTCCGGGCCGACGAAGGCTATGCCAGCGGCCGTACACGCCGCGGCCAGATCCGGGTTCTCCGAGAGGAATCCGTAACCCGGATAGACGGCGTCGGCCCCGCAGCGGCGCGCCGTGTCGACGATCTGGTCGACAGACAGATACGCCCGCACCGGGTGCCCGACTTCCCCGATCTGATATGACTCGTCGGCCTTCAACCGATGCAAGGAGTTGCGGTCCTCGTAGGAATAGACCGCGACAGTGCCGACACCCAATTCGTAGGCGGCTCGGAACGCCCGGATCGCGATCTCGCCGCGATTGGCCACCAGCACTTTCGAGATCACCCTTGACCCCTAACTCAGATGAGTGTCGACCAGTAGTTCCAGAAGCGGACCAGGATCAAGAGGAACACCGCGGTGAACCAAAACGTGACGATCGACCATCGCCACCCGAACAGCAATCGCAATGCGGCGCGGTCCTCCATCCCCGGACGCAACAGGATGGACGCCACCACCACCAGCAGCGTGATGGTGACGGCCCAGACCACCATGCAGTACGGGCAGAGTGCCCCGATGCGGTACAGGCTCTGGAAGATCAGCCAGTGCACGAAGCCCGCACCGATCAGCAGGCCGACCGCTAGGCCGGACCAATACCACCGGGGCAGAGGGACTTTCGCCACCGCCAGTACTCCGGTGACCACCGCCACGGTGAAGCCCGCGATGCCGACCAACGGGTTAGGGAACCCGAGCAGCGAAGCCTGTGAGGTCACCATCACCGAGCCGCACGACACGATCGGGTTGATGTTGCACGACGGCACGTAAGCGGCGTTGCGCAGCAGCTCGATCTTTTCCACGGTCAGCGTGACCGAAGCGAGCAGTCCGAGCACGCTGCCGATCAGTACCCACCAGGCGCTGAGCGCGGGCACCCGCACGCCGGTCGATTTCAGGTCGCCGGATTCCGCGGCTGCAACGTCGAGTGACACGGGCTCACGTCTTCGAGGCTGCCGAAGCCTCGTCCATGCCGGGAATATTGCCGACGATCTCCCTGATCTTGGCGACCAGCGCCTCAGGCGTTGACGGATCGTATTCCTCGCCGTTGATCCGGATGGTCGGGGTGGCGCGGATGTTGCTGGCAGCCGCCAGCCCGGTGGCCTTGGAGATGTACTTCCCGCTGTTGATGCACTCCGGCACCTGGCCCGCCGCGCCCGCCTCGCGGGCAATCTCGATCAGTCGAGCGTTGTCCGGGAACTTGGTGCCGGTCTCGGCGGGTTGGATGTCCGGGCTGTACAGCGCCGAATGGAACCGGCGGAACGCCGCGATGGACTCGTCGGCGACGCAGTAGGCCGCCGCGGCCGCCCGCGACGAATAGTTCTGGGTGCGCGGGCTGTCGAGGATCGTCACCATGTAGTAGTCGGCGGCGATGGCTCCGATGTCGATGAGCTTGGAGACCGTGGGCCCGAACCCTCGCTCGAAGTTGCCGCACGCCGGACACAGGAAGTCCTCGTAGAAGGCCACTACGGCTTTGGGCTTGCCACTGGGCTGGCCGCTATCGGTGACGAGATTGCCCGACGTCACGCGGACCGCGCCCTCCCCGCCGGCGGAGGTTTTCTTGTGGTTGGACGTCACGATATAGAAGACCAGCACGACAGCGAAAATCACTACCACCGCGGTGCCGCCGATTTGGATGAGCCTGCCGAACTTGCCGTCACCGGACCCGGACTTCAGGTCGAGTCGAGCGGGACGCTTGGGTTTGTCGGCCACGGGATCCTCACGTTTCGTTGACTTCACCGGCAATCAGGCGCCTCCAGACTACCGACGGCACTATGTGAGGCCGGTCAGCACCGGCTCAGATGCGCCCGCAACGCCGAAATCAGCTCAGTGGTTCCCGCAGCACTGTCGCCGCCCAGCGGAAACAGATTTGCGAACCCGTGCGTCAGCGAACCCAGATAGCGCAGGTCTACGTCGGTGCCGGCGGCCCGCAGCGCCGTGGCGTAGTCCTGCCCCTCGTCGCGCAACGGGTCGAACCCGGCGACCGCGATCAGCGCCGGGGCCAGTCCGGACAGCGATTCGGCCAGCGCCGGCGACACTCGCGGATCTTTGGTGTCGATCCCGGAGTTTCTAAGGTACTGCGCCGTGAACCAGTCAATGTCGCGCTTGGTCAACAGGAAGCCGCGGGCGAACAGACTCAGCGACCGGGTTCGGGCGGTGAAATCGGTGCGCGGGTAGATCAGCCACTGCAGCACCGGGGCGGGCGCACCGTTGTCGCGCGCCATCTGGCTGACCACGGCCGCCAGGTTGCCGCCCGCACTGTCGCCACCGACGGCGACCCGTCCGGGGGCCGCACCGAGTTCCTCGGCATGCGCACAGGCCCATTCGAACGCGGCGTAGGCATCCTCTATCGCCGCGGGCGCCGGATGCTCGGGAGCCAGCCGATAGTCGATTGACAGCACCTGCGTGGCGGCGTCACGGCAGGTCAACCGGCACAGCGCGTCGTGGGTGTCCAAGTCGCCGATCGCCCACCCGCCGCCGTGATAGAAGACCAACAGCGGCGCCGGTCCGTCAATGGGCGGGCGGTAATGGCGCGCACGGATCGCACCGGCTTTGCCGGGCACCGAGACTTCGCCTACCTCGACGTGAATCTGCGCACCGGGCATCGACTCCATGTTCAAACGCATCATGGCTCGGGAGGCTGCGGCATCGTCGTCGACGATAAGGCCGTCGATTCGGGCGGCTCGTAGGCCCGCCAGCATCAGCTGCAGCGTCGGATCGAGAGTGTTGCCGTCGATGATGACCGAACGACCCCGCGTCAGTAGCCGTTTGGCGGCGGACGGAATCCACGGAATGACTTTGACGCCAACGGTGGTCACGGCGTTCTGGACGCGCGTCATCCACCCGGTCGGCGCAGGCGTTGCTGCAGGATCAATGTTGTGTGTGCCTGACAGACTCTCGGTCATGGGCCGCTCCCTAGCAGAACACTCGTCGGGCGGTGACCGCCGCACGGTAACCGATTCCGGCGACCAACTCTACGTCGTCATCGCGCTGGCGAACTCGGACCAGGGTCGGCAGAGCGCTTCCACCTCGCAGCAGTTGCGCCCGGACACTCGCCGAGGGTTGATTAGGTGGCATATTCAAATCGGTAATATCGTGTTCCCCGAGTCGGTCAACCCTGGACGACGTAACTCGGCTTGGACCTGATCCGAGAACATTCACTTCAGACAGGCAGGTGAAAATTACGTGACTGGCGATTCGGGCGCAGCTGCCGTTCCTTCAATGACGCTCAACGACGAGAACACGATTCCGGTGCTCGGTCTCGGCACCGCGGACCTATCGGACGACGAGACCGAGCGTGCGGTGTCAGCGGCCCTGGAGATGGGCTGTCGACTCATCGACACCGCTTCCGCTTATGGCAACGAGGCCGCGGTGGGCCGTGCGATCGCCGCGTCCGGCATTCCCCGCGCAGAGATTTTCGTGACCACCAAGCTGGCCACCGAGGATCACGGCTTCACCAGCTCACAGCACGCCTGCCAGGCCAGCCTGGAGAGGCTGGGCCTCGAGTACGTCGACATGTATCTGATTCACTGGCCGGCCCCGGCGCAGGGGCAATACGTGCACTCCTGGGGCGGACTGATCCAGTCCCGGGGCGAAGGACATGCCCGCTCCATCGGGGTGTCCAACTTCACCGCGGAGCATCTGTCGATGGTGATCGATCTGACATTTGTCACGCCGGCAATTAACCAGATTGAACTGCACCCGTTGCTCAACCAGGACGAAATGCGCAAAGCGAACGCCGAGCACCAGATCGTCACGCAGTCCTACACTCCCCTGGTCCTCGGCAAGTTGGCGGACAACTCGACCGTCACCTCGATCGCGGGCGAGTACGGCAAAACGGCGTCGCAGGTGCTGTTGCGGTGGAACGTGCAACTGGGCAATTCAGTCGTTTTCCGCTCGGCCAATGCCGAACACATCGCCGGCAACCTCGACGTGTTCGACTTCGAATTGGCCGCCGAGCACATGAATGCACTGAACGGGCTCAACGACGGCACCCGGCTTCGTCCGGATCCGGAAACCTACGCCGGCACGTAACTCGCCGTCGCCGAAGTGAATCTCGCGACGCTGCGGCGGCGCGTCGCGAGATTCACAGTCATCCGGCTGGGCAGGTGGCCGCCGCGCGACGCAGCACCTCGCTGGAGGGCTGGTCCACCGGCAGTGAGTAGCCGCGCAGGACGGCGATGAACTGCACCGCGTACTGGCAGGCGAAAGCGGCGTTGGGCGGCATCCACTGCGCCGGCGCCGAATCGCCCTTGTCCTGGTTGGCCTGCCCCTGCACGGCCAGCAAGTTGGCCGGGTCGTTGGCGAAACGCACCCGTTCGGCGGCCGGCCAGCCGTTGGCACCCATATCCCAGGCGTAGGACAACGGGACCAGATGGTCGATCTGCACCGACTCGCCCACCTTGGCGCCGCGTTGGAAGGCGATGACGGTGTTGGTGTATGGATCGTGCAGGATGCCGCTGGCCACGGCGTCAGGACAGCGCTTGGTGTAGACATGCGCGACTTCCACAAGATCACGGTTGAGGATGTCGTCGCGCGTGTCGCAGCCATTGTGGCCGCCTGGCGCGTCGTTGTCGTCGGTCCACGCATCGCCGAACGCCGAGCGCAGATAGTCGTAGCGGTGCAGGCGCTGCGCGACAACGGCGATGCCCGCGAGCACGTCCACACCCGGCTGCACCGTGGGAACGTCTGCGCGAGCCGCGAATTCGTCATGCCGGGCAGCAGACGATCCCACCGTCTGGTAGGCGACCATCAGGGCGAGCGCCGCGACGGCGGCCAGCCCCCACAACGTCCTGGGTTTCACGACTTGTCCAGGTATTCGATGCGGTCGGTATCGGTGAAGGGTGCTGCCATCAAAGCCAGACCGGGGTTGGCGGGGTTCTCGACGTAGGCGGCCAGACAGTATTCGCGGGCGGCCTCGATGAACTCCAGGTGCTCGGCCAACGAGAGCAGACGAAGCGTGATAGCCCGCCCCGATTGGTTGCGGCCCAGCACGTCTCCTTCCTTGCGCTCTTTGAGGTCCAGATCGGCGAGCGCGAACCCGTCCATGGTTGCGGCCACCGCCTTCAGCCGCTTACCGGACTGCGACCCCTCCGAGTTCCAGGTCGCTAACAGGCACAGGCTCGGATGTTGTCCGCGACCGATGCGGCCACGCAACTGATGCAACTGGCTGATCCCAAACCGGTCGGCGTCCAGCACCAGCATCACGGTGGCGTTTGGCACGTCGACGCCCACTTCAATGACGGTGGTGCACACCAGCACATCGATCCGGCCGGCGCGGAATGCCGCCATCGCGGCTTCCTTCTCATCGGCGGGTAACCGTCCGTGCATGAGGCCCACCCGCAGGTCCGCCAGCTCGTTGGCACGTAGCTGCGCGAACGTCCCCTCGGCCGTCGCCGAAGGGCGCGCTTCCGTTTTCGCGTCGGCCTCGCTCTCATCAATTCGCGGCGTCACCACATAAGCCTGGCGACCGGCGGCGACTTCCTCCCTGATCCGCTGCCAGGCACGGTCCATCCAGGCCGGCTTGTCGCTGACGAAGATCACGTTGCTGGTGATCGGCTGACGCCCCCGCGGCAGTTCACGCAGGGTGGAGGTCTCCAGGTCTCCGTACACGGTGAGCGCGACGGTGCGCGGTATCGGCGTCGCGGTCATCACCAGCAGGTGCGGGGTGATCCCGGCGGGGGCCTTGGCGCGCAGTTGATCTCGCTGCTCGACCCCGAAGCGGTGTTGCTCGTCGACCACGACAAGGCCCAGCTTGTGGAAATCCACCGCCTCCTGCAGCAGCGCGTGGGTGCCGATGACAATGCCGGCCGCACCGCTTGCGATCTCGGCCCGGACTTTCTTCTTCTGTGCGGCCGTCAGCGACCCGGTGAGCAGCGCCACCCGGGTCGCGCCGTCGTCCCCACCCAGCTGACCGCCCATCGCCAACGGGCCCAATACATCGGTTATCGACAAAAGGTGTTGTGCGGCAAGCACTTCCGTCGGCGCCAGCAACGCGCACTGATAACCCGCGTCGACCATCTGCATCATCGCCAGCACCGCCACGATCGTCTTGCCCGACCCGACTTCGCCCTGCAACAGGCGGTTCATCGGGCGGGTGGCCGCCAAATCGTCGGACAACACCGCAAGCACCTCGCGCTGGCCCGCAGTCAGCTCGAAGGGCAGCCGGCCCATCAGCTCAGCGGCCAGACCGTCGGACCGCGGCGGCGCCGCTGGTCCTGATTCGGAAAGCTCGCCGTGCCGGCGGCCGACCAGCGCCCACTGCAGTCCGACGGCCTCATCGAACGTCAGCCGGCGGCGGGCCTGCTCGCGCAGCGATTCGTCCTCGGCGAGGTGAACGGCGCGCAGCGCTTCGTCCTCGGCGATCAGGTGGTACTTGCCACGCAACGCCGCGGGCAGCGGATCGGGTACCGGATCGAGGACCGCGAGGACCTGCCGCACACACGAGAAGATGTCCCAGGTCTGCAGCTTTGCGCTGGCCGGATAGATCGGGTAGAAGCGACGTTCGAACTCCTCCATGGCCACTTCGCCGCGAGACTTCTCGGAAGCGTCCGCGATGCTCCGCAGTGACTTGCTGCCGTGGCTTCTTCCATCTGGTGAGTCCAGGATGAGGAAAGCCGGATGGGTGAGCTGCAGTGCCCCTTTGAAGTAGCCGACCTCTCCGGAGAGCATCACCTTCGTCTTCTCGGTGAGGTCCTTCATGAGGTAGTCGGCGTTGAAGAACGTCGCCGTCACCTTGCCGCGGCCGGATCCGACGGTGATCCGGAGAAATTTGCGCTGCTTCTGGTTGGGCGTCCTCTTCTTCATCCAGCCCGCAGACGTGGCAGTAATGACGTCGACAATGGTGATGTGTTCGCCTTCCTCGGGCCGCGCGTCTTCGACGCCCCGGGTCGCAGTGCGCGCCACATAGGTTCGCGGGTAGTGCCGCAGCAGATCGCCGACGGTCTTGATGCCGAACACCTCGTCCAGCGGGTCGGCGGATTTTGCCCCGATAACCAGATCCAGACGATCCCCCAGCCCGACGCCCACTACTCCACCCCGATCAGCAGCACATCGCCGCGATGCCCGGTGCGATAGACCACCAGTTCGCTACCCGGATGGCGGTCGTGGATGTGCCGCTCCAGGACCCTCGCCACGGCCGAGATATTGGAGTCGGCAAGGTCGGAGCCGGTCAGCACCGTCACCAGGTCACCGCCCGAGGCCAGCAGCAGATCCAGCAGACCGATGGCCGCCGCCACCACATCGTCGGCCACGATCAGCACCTCATCGCCGGCGATGCCCAGGCCGTCGCCCGGCTTGCAGGTGCCGGCCCAGGTCAACGCGTTCTCGGTGGCGATGCGCACCGATCCGTGTCGAGCGGCTCCCGCGGCGCGGGCCATGGAGTAGCCGTCGTCGACAGCCAAGCGGCCCGGGTCATGGACTGCGAGAGCAGCCAGACCCTGCACCATCGATCCGGTCGGAACCGGAACCACGTCGACCCCCCAGCCATTGGCGGCGGTACAGCCGGCTACCAGTTCCTCGGCGGCTACATACCCGTTGGGCAGCACCATCACCTGGGCAGCGCCGGTGTCCACCACGGCGCGAACCAGCTGGTGGGCGCTGATGTCGGTGCCCACATCCGGCCGCAGCACGCAAGCGCCCTCACCGGCGAACAACTCCTCAGCGCCGTCGCCGTCGACGACGGCCAGCACCGCACGCTCGCGGGTCCAGCTGCCCGGGGGTAGTCCGCCAGCGCCGGAACTGAGCGCGGAAACCACGATCCGGCTCAGTTGGCCCGCCGCGATGCCTGCCTCAATGGCAGCACCGGCGTCGTCGGTGTGGACATGCACCGAGTAGCTTTCCGACGGCGCCGCCGCGATCGCTACCGAATCACCCAGTTCGCTCAACCGGTCGCGAAGCGTGTCCGCCGCCGCCTCGCAACCGGCCAGCAGGTACATCACCTCGAACTGCGGGACCGCGCGCCCTGCGGCTTCCCCGAGCGTCAGGGCAGGTCGCGCCTTAGGCGACCGCTCATAGCTCGAGCGCGCGGGCGCGCTGCCAGTGATGGTCGAGCGCAATGAGTCCAGCATGACCAACAGACCACGTCCCCCGGCGTCCACCACACCCGCGTCGGCGAGCACATCGAGCTGCTCGGTGGTTTTGTCCAGCGCCACCACCGCCGCGTCGCCGGCGTCGATGACGGCGCGCGAAAGCGTGTCGCCGGCCGCGGCGGACTGCTCGACGGCAGCGGCGGCCGCCCGCAGCACGGAGACGATGGTGCCCGGCACCTCTTCGCCGCCCATCGACGCCACGACCAGCTCGACACCCCGCCACAGCGCCGCACCGAGAATCGCCGCGTCGATGGCGGGCAGGGTGCCGCCGGTGTCGTGGGCCGCGTCCACGGTCACCTCGGCAATACCGAGCAGAATCTGGGACAGGATCACCCCGGAATTGCCGCGCGCTCCGGTCACGGCACCCGCCGACAGCGCGGCCGCCACACGGCCGACATCCCCGCCGGCAGGATCGGCGTCCGCATCCGCGTGAGCCAGCGCCGAACGCATCGTGAACAGCATGTTTGCGCCCGTATCGGCGTCGGCGACCGGGAAGACATTGAGCCGGTTGATCTCGTCAATATGGGTGATCAGGTCGCTGACGACGGTATGTGCCCAGTCCCGCAGGGCCGAGCCGTCCAACGGACGATCCGACGTACTCAACCCGACCCCACCTCCATATTGCAGGCCCCAATGCGCGCCAGAGTAACCGTGCAAGAGCCTAGTCAGCGGGGGCGACAGCTGCCGTGAGGCGTTTTGGTGGATGCCGACCGCAGTCGGTATCCTGGGACTCCGCTGGGCTAACCTGGGCTATTCCGGCTCAGTTCGGCCGACCCGCTCGGTTGATCAACCGGGAGTCGCCGGGCCCCCAAGACTTGAGGAGTTTGAACCATGGCCGCTGTGTGCGATATCTGCGGGAAAGGCCCCGGCTTCGGTAAGTCGGTGTCGCACTCCCACCGCCGCACCAGCCGCCGGTGGAACCCCAACGTGCAGACCGTGCACGCCGTGACCCGTCCCGGCGGCAACAAGCAGCGCCTCAACGTGTGCACATCGTGCATCAAGGCCGGCAAGGTCACCCGCGGCTGATCTGGCCGGGCACTGCCCGATCTCACCCAGCCGGTAAAACGCAGGCTCGGTGAAACACTGCCCCTCGCCGTCGCGACTAAGGGCTCCAAGTAACGTCACCAATGGGTCTGGCGGGAACAACGGAGTACAGCCGAGGTGGTTTCACGTGAGTGACAGCGCGATGGCGATCACCAACCTGATCTACACCTACGCGCAGCTCCTTGACGGTGGCGACCTGGACGGTGTTGCCCGACTCTTCGAGCATGGCCGCATCTGCGGGGTGGAGGACGGTCCACCCGAGACGGTGTTCGCCGGACCCGCCAGGGTGCGCCAAATGTACGAGATGGCCACCCGCATCTACGACGATGGCACCCCCAAGACCAAACACAACACCACCAACGTGCAGTTGCACATTGACGAGGCCGCGGGGACGGCACGCAGTACGTCGTATTACTGCGTCACGCAAGCCACCCCCGAGCTGCCCTTGCAGATCATCGTCACCGGCCGTTACCAGGACACCTTCCACCGGCTCGACGATGTGTGGTGGTTCGACACCCGCACCATGTTCGTCGACCAGGTTGGCGACGTCAGCCAACACCTGAAGTGGTGACGCCGTTCGACCCCACGGCGGTCATGGCGGAGGCGCAACGCCAGGAGGCGCTCAGCGACTGGGGCCCGGGCGAATTCGACCGCCCACTGCGGGTGCTCCTGGCCGATTACGCGCGCGCCGACCTCAATCCCATCGGCACCC
>JALHRH010000050.1 GCA_022841565.1 Mycobacterium sp.
GGCTATGTGGGTCGTCGGTCCGATGTGCTGGACCGGGTCCTCACCGAATTCCCGCCGCTACTAGAGCATTTCGCGGAAAAGCAGAACCTGCTGATCAATGCGGTCGACTCGGTGGGGCGGCTCAGCGAGGTGGCCGACCAGTATCTATCCCCAGCACGAGGCGACTTGCACCAGGATCTGGTGGCGCTGCAGTGCCCGTTGCGGGAATTCGGCCGCGCCGCGCCGTATCTGATCCGCGCATTCAAGCTGATGCTGGTGCGGCCCTTCGACGTCGACTCCGTGCCGAAGGCATTCCGCGGCGACTACTTCAACCTCTCGCTGACGCTGGATTTGACCATGAGCGCCGTCGACAACGCGGTCCTCACCGGTACGGGTTTCTCCGGAGCGCTGCGCGCGCTCGAGCAATCGTGGGGCCGCGATCCGGAAACGATGATCCCCGACGTGCGATACACGCCCAACCCCAATGACGTCCCAGGCGGCCCGCTGGTCGAGAGGGCCGACCGGCAATGTTGACCCGATTCATCTGGCGCCAGATATTTCTGTTCACGCTGCTGAGCTTGGTGACGGCAGTTGCGTTGGGCTGGTACTACTTACGGATTCCTACGGCGGTAGGAATCGGCCAGTACACCCTCAACGCCACGCTGCCCGCCTCAGGCGGACTGTACAAGACGGCCAACGTGACCTATCGCGGCGAAACCATCGGCACGGTCACTTCCGTCGAGCCCACCGAAAAAGGCGCGTTGGTGACGATGAGCATTACCGACCGCTTCAAGATCCCGATCGACGCGTCGGCGAACGTGCATTCCATGTCGGCGGTCGGCGAGCAGTATTTGGACCTGGTGTCGGCGGGCAACCCCGGCAGGTACTTCTCGCCGGGACAGACCATCACCAAAGGCACGATACCCACCGAGATCGGGCCGGCAATCGACGCCGCCAACCGCGGGCTGGCCGCGCTGCCCGCCGGCAAGATACCCGCATTGCTCGACGAAACAGCGCAAGCCGTAGGCGGATTGGGTCCCGCGCTGCAGCGACTCGTCGATGCGACGCAGGCGATCGCCGGCGACTTCAAGGCCAATATCTCCGATATCGACGACATCATCGAATACTCCGGCCCGATCATCGACAGCCAGGTCACCTCGGGCGACGCGATTGAGCGCTGGTCGCACAACCTGGACATCTTGGCGGCGCAGACCGCCGGGAACGACCAGCACGTGCAAAGCATCCTGGCCCAGGCGGCGCCGACTGGCGATCTGGTGAACGCCGTGTTCAACGACGTTCGAGAGTCGCTGCCGCAGACGCTGGCGAATCTCGAGATCGTGCTGGAAATGCTGAAGCGTTATCACAAGGGTGTCGAGCAACTGCTGGTTGCCTATCCGCAGGGCGCGGCCGAAGGCCAGACGGTGACGTCGGCGTTTCCTGGCTTCGCTTCGCTCGGTACCCATCTGACGATCAACCAGCCGCCCCCGTGTCTGACGGGCTTCCTCCCGGCGCCGCAGTGGAGGTCACCGGCGGATACCAGCCTGGCGCCGATGCCGTCCGGGACGTATTGCAAGATCCCGCAGGACACGCCGGCCAACGCCGTGCGTGGAGCGCGCAACCTGCCGTGTGTCGATGTGCCCGGCAAACGCGCTGCTACGCCGCGGGAATGCCGCGACTCCAAGCCATACGAGCCATTGGGAACCAACCCGTGGTACGGCGACCCGAACCAGATCCTGACCTGCCCCGCACCCGGCGCGCGTTGCGACCAGCCGGTCAAGCCGGGGCTGGTGGTACCCGCGCCATCGATCAACAACGGGATGAACCCGGCGCCCGCCGACCGGGTGCCGGGAACGCCCCCGCCGGTCAGCGACCCGCTGTCGCGGCCGGGATCGGGCACCGTGGTGTGCAGCGGACAACAGCCCAATCCCTGTGTCTACACCGGGAACGAACCGCCGGTAGCCGTCTACAGCCCGCAGCGCGGTGAACTGGTCGGGCCCGATGGCGTTAAGTACACCGTCGAGAATTCGACCGGAACCGGCGACGACGGATGGCAGGGGATGCTGTCCCCGCCCCGCTGAGCAGCGGCACCCGCCGTTGACACTGACCGCACGTACAGTCATATAATGGCCTGAGCGTCCCGTTGCCGGATCGGTCGCTCGAAGGATCGGAGCAAAATGCCGGAAGTGATTGGTCTGGGCCAACTTCGGAGTGACGCCTGCGCGTACCTGGAGCGGGTTGCCGCCGGCGAGGCGCTTGATGTCGTCCGTCGCGGCAAGTTGGTGGCACAGATCCAGCCAGTCGGTGACTGGCGGGTGGCTCCGATCCCGGCGCGGTCCGCCCACGCCGCGGAAGCGGGTTGGGTGGGGCTGGACCAACTCCGGACGCGCGCGGGGCGATGCTTTGATCGGGTCGCTACCGGAGAGGCGCTCTATGTGGTCCGCGGCGGCCGGATACTGGCGCGAATTGTGGCGGCCGGGGATGCAACCGGTGTTGCGGCAGACGCCGGCCAGCGGATCGAACTCGACGAGCTGCGAAACCGCGCGGGTCGTTACATTGATCGCGTTGCGGCGGGGCAGACTATTGAGGTCAGTCGCGGCGGTAAGGTCGTCGCGCGCATCGTGTCAGTCGCGTAGTGGCTTCGCGGTGATCGACTTACGCTGAGTCGCGTGGGTCCGTTCTCGAAAGTCGGTCCCAGTCTTCGGCACCGCTATGCTTGACTAAGTCAAGTAAAGTAGCTTCGGAGTGGCAATCGCTGTTGCCAGTGAACGGAGTCGGTGTGACGACCGCACGAAAGCGCGACACGCTCGATTCAATCAGCGCGACGATGTCTCGCATCATGCGTCTGAGCGCTAGTCGGGCGATGTTCAAGCGCCAGGCCGCCGCCGCTGCGGTGCAGCTGTCCCAGCCGTCCTACGTGCTGTTGCGGGTGCTGGTCGACGAGGGTCCGTTGCCGATGGGTCAGCTGGCCCGCCTGGCGCACATGGATCTCGGCATGGCCGCGCGACGAGTGCAAAGCCTGCAGGACGACGGGATGGTGGCCAGGCAGTCGGATCTGGCTGATGCGCGTAAGACGGTGGTGGAAGCCACCGGCGCGGGCAAGCGGGCCGCGCACGCCCTGCAGGAGGTGCGACGTGAACACCTGGAAAGGGCACTCGCGCACTGGTCGGCGGCCGATCTGCGGCACTTTGACCGGCTGCTGGCCCGTTTTCTCGTCGACACCATGGTGACGTCAATCGACTGAGCGCGGACCCTGGCGCAGTTCCTGGATGCAACGGGCCAGCGGCTCGTCAAGCGGGTCCGTCGGCGGCGGCAGGACCACGCCGTCGGCATGTTCTCCATATCTGTCCCAAAGCAATTCGGGGAGTTGGTCATAGCGGCCGCGGACCACCAGCGCCGTGAGCACGGTGTCGTCGAGCACCGTCGGCAGATCGTCCCAGCGTTCGCTGCGGGTCAGGGCGCGTAACCGTTCCGGCAGCGATGTCCAGCCACGCCTTTTCAACGCCCCGGCGTACGCCGGCGTCGAGAGCAGAAACGCGAGCATGCGGCGTTGACGTTCCCACTCGCTGTTCACCTCGTCGTCGGTGCGGCCGGTGGCGATGGCCGTCGACACGATGAGCAACGGCCTGCGGCTGCGGCCGACCGCAGCGGCACCGCGCTGTAGCGCCGGCTTGATGACATCGCGCAGATAAGCGGGATCCGAGTTCGTGGAATGGGTGACCACACCGCGCGCCAACCGGCCGGCCAGCTCGCACATGCCGGCGTTGACCGCGCCCAGCCAGATCGGCGGAGGCGGCATGTCGCTGGGACCCGGGTTGAAGTACGGCTGTAGTCGGGTCACCCGGTAACTCTGGCCGGTGTAATGGACCGGGCCGCCGCTGCCGAACGCGGCGAACAACGCCTGCAATGTCTCGACGTACTCGCGCATCCTCGATTGCGGCTCCGACCATGGCATGCCGAACCGGTCTTCGATGTTCTGCTTGATTTGGCTGCCCAGCCCCAGTTCGAAACGACCGTCCGACAGCTTTGCCAAGTCCCATGCGGAGTAGGCGGTCAACGTGGGACTTCGCACGAACGCCAGCGTGACCGCGGTGCGGATGGTCAACCGGTTGCTGTGCTCGGCGGCCAGCGCGGCAACGGTCAGCGAGTCGTGGATCGTCTCGGCGATGTGCACGCCGTCGAAGCCCAGCAGCTCCACGCGGCGGACGTAATCGCCGACCTCGGACAGCGGCAACTCGGGGGCCATCGCGGCAAGAACCTGCATAGGGGCACCCTAGTCGAGATATGTTTGACAATGTCAAGTATCTGGGCATACTCTGCCGGCTAAAGATCGTGTCGGTGAGGTGATTTCATGTGCGGGTCGCGCTTCTACTTCGACTGGTCGAACTTCGCCACCATGCTGCGGCTGCTGCGCGACGATCCGGCGACACCGCGCAGGCGGTACCTGACGTTCATGATCGCAGTGCCGCTGATCGCCGCGTTGCACGCCATCTGCTTCGCGCTCGACCCGGTGCTATTTCCGTCGTTGCGGCGCACCGAAGTTCGCGCACCGATCTTCGGTGTGGGGCACGCCCGCAGTGGCACCACCTACCTGCACCGGTTGATGGCCGCCGACCCGCAGTTCAGCTACGCGTTGATGTACGAGCTGTTCTTTCCGTCGCTGCTGCAGAAACGTCTGCTGCGCCTGATGCTGCGGATCGATGCCCGGTTTGGCAAACCACTGCGCCGTCGGCTCGACTCCGTCGAAGAGCAGATGTTCGCCAAGACCGACGACATGCACAAGACCGGCTTCTTCGTCCCCGAGGAGGACGACTTCTTCTTGACCTGGTCGCTGAGCTCCGGGTTCTGGATCGTGATGTTCCCCTACATGGGCGAGCTGGATTTCTACCATGTGGACCGGTGGCCCGCGCGCAAGCGCCGCCGCTTGATGTCGTTCTATCGTGAATGCGTGCGTCGGCAGTTGGCGCTGGACGGTGCAGCCACCTACCTGAGCAAGAATCCCACCTTCTGCGGCCGGGTAAAGGCGCTGATCGAGACATTCCCCGACGCGAGATTTATTGTGCCGATCCGCAATCCGTACGAAACCATTCCCAGCCTGTTGAAATTGTTGCAGACCGAGTGGCGCCTGCGTGGCCGCAATGAACCCCTGATCGACCAGTCTCTGCGCGTGCTTGCAGACCAGTCCATCCACTCCTATACGCATCCGCTGGCCGTGCTCACCGAGCATCCCGCGGTGCGCTCTTGCGTGGTGGACTACCGGGAACTGGTGTCCGCGCCCGCCGCAACGATGCGCCGGGTCTATGACGAACTGGGACTGCAGCTGGGTTCCGAGGCAGCCGCCGAGTTCGAGGCCGCCGAACATCGGGGCGGCCACGAGACGGCGCACCGCTACAGTCTCGGCGAGTTCGGTATCGACCCGGCCGATATCAGGACGCCGCTGGCCCCGATGTTCGACGAATTCGGTTGGGATGCGCAGGAAAAAGGTAGGGCAAATGTCAACTGAGCACAGCCAGGCGCAGCTGCGGACGGCGTGGACGCAGATGATCGCCGCGCTCAACCGGGCCCGTGACTACGTCGATTCCCCGGCGTTGCATGCGCCGCCGCCGACCGCGCAGGGGTTGGCCGAGGGGCACCGGTACCTACTCGGATTCCTGTTTAGCGCAATCGAACGTGCATGTCTGGAAGACCCGGACTTCCCGTACTTCCGACGCGCCATCCAGCCGCAGGACAAGGCCACCATCGACAACGCCGATGCGCTGTATCTGTCGGCGCGGATCGACGGCGCCAAGAGCTACCGGGTAACCGGCCGTGTCGCCGACCACCGGCACTGGCGTGGCGGTGTCGCAAGGGAACCGGGGCCGGTGGCTCCGCAGTACGTCGTCTTCGAAGCGCACCGTGTCTACGCCGGCGACACCGGCAGCCTGATGGAACTCGCGCCCGGCGGACGGGTGGTGACCGGGGTGCTGGACAGCTCCGCACTGGTCGTCGAGCCGGACGGGCGATTCGAAATCCTTTGTGCGCCCGAACGTCCCGCGGGCCACACCGGAAACTTCATCGCGACCACCAAGGACGGAACGGCCACCGCGCGGTACCTGATCGTCCGAGTGCTGTTTCACGATTGGGCCAATGAGGTCTCACCCGAGCTACGCATCGCGCAGATCGGCCGGCGCGCGGTACACCCGAGACCGATCGACGCCGAAAGCGCGGCAACGGCCGTGCGCCGCGTCGGCGAGCTCGTCGAGCATCAGATGCGGTTCTGGAACGAGTTCTACGACATCGTCCTGGAGGCCAACGGCGACAAGAACGGCGACGGCGTCACCTTCATGCCGCACAATGCACTCAACGAACCCGCGGCGGCCAATCTGGCCTCCGGTGGCGGCCAGAGCACCAACGTCTATTCCGGCGGCGTCTTCGAACTCGACGCCGATGAAGCCCTGTTGGTGGAGGTCCATGTTCCGGTCGAGCCGGCCTATCTGGGCTTCCATCTGTCTAACGTCTGGGGCGAGTCGCTGGACTACGCCAACCATGTCACCAGCCTCAACGGGTTCCAAACCGTGCAGGATCCCGACGGGGTGCGACGCTACGTAATCGCGCACAGCGATCCGGGGGTGCCGAACTGGCTGGACACCGAGGGCCACCGCACCGGCTTTCTCACCGTGCGCTGGACCTATCCGCACCCGCCGGGGCAGATGCCGACGACGGCGGTGCACAAGATCGCGCTGTCCCAGGTGCTAGACCGGTTGCCGTCGGGTACCGCAACGGTAAGTGGCGACGAGCGTGCCGAACAGATCGAGATCCGGCAAGAGCACGTGGCCCGTCGATATCGACAGTACTGAGGGGGCGCGACCGCCCGCGCCACCGCGCATCGGCCAGCGGCCATACACTGACCCCTCGTGGGCATGCTTTCTGGCTTTGCGCCGTGGATCGTTTACTGGGTCCTGGTCGGTAACGTCCCGTTCGCCACGGCCGTATCGATCGCGCTGCTGATGGCCATTGCGGTTTTCGCGGTCGGGCGTGCCACCGGCAAACCCGGGCAGACACTTGAGATCGGTGCTGTCGCAACGTTTGTGGTCTTGGCGGTGCTGACCTTCGCGCTCAGTGACGAGTTCATGGCGCGCTGGATACAGCCACTGAGCAACCTGGGGATATTCCTGGTGGCGCTGACCGGCGTGCTGATCGGCAAACCGTTCGTGCGCGAGTTCGCCGCCGCCGAGCAACCCCCCGATGTCGTCAAGACCGACCTTTTCAGGCGGATCACCACGGTATTGACCTGGGTCTGGGTCGGCGCGTTCGCCGGGATGACCATCTCGTCGGCCATCCCGCCGATCGTGCAGGGGATGAGTGGGGTTCAAGCCACGATCCTGGACACCAAGACACCGTTGTCATTCATCTGCTACTGGGTCATTCCGTTCGCGCTGCTCGGCGCGGCGGCCCTGGCCTCGCGCATCCTGCCGGACCGGATGCTGGCCGGCATCGACGACGTCGCGCGGGAGACCTCCTTCGTGGCCTACGACGAGGCGACCATCGACGAGTTGTACTACCTGGCCCAAGAGCACGCCAATCGCGAGGTGGGGCCGGGCAAGGAGGCCTACAACGTGAAGGTGGGTGGCATGGGAACCCCGCTGACCGGCGACGAGTCACGAAAATCATGGCCATCGACCTACCAGGTAAGGGACAAGAAGCATTAGCGGCTCTCCACTGGTGTACACCAGCACGTCAACTTGGCTTGTTAAGTGATGCAAATGGCACATTCAAAAAGAACCGTCGCCCTGTTCGCCACGGTCCTGGTCACCGCATCGGGCTGTGCATCGAGCGCCAAGCCGTCACTACCCACGGGGTCGGGTAAGGCCGAGTTCAGTGCGGTCGCCGGGAAGCCGCTCAACATCACGCCGGACCGCATGCTGGCGGCCACCGGCGGCATCACCCCGGTCGCATTCGGCAAGCCCGCGCACGGGAAGCTGAACTACGGACCCAATGGTGCGCTGGTCTACACCCCCGACGCCGGCTTCACCGGCAACGACGAGCTGGCCGTCACCGTCAGTCGTGCCGTCAAGCTCTACTCCGAGGATCAACTACCCCTGGCCACCATGGGTGGCGTCACGATCCAGGCCAGCGCGCACGGCTCCGGCATCGCCGCGGTGCCCGGCAGCACCAACGAGATTTATGGCCTCACCGACCGAGGCCCGAATGTCGATGGACGCGTACCCAACGAGAAGGTGTTTCCGGTCCGCGAGTATCACCCGCACATCGCCAAGCTCAAGTTGGCCGACGGCGTGGCGACCGTGGAGCGCACCATCATCCTGGACGCGCCGGACGGCCACCCGATGGTGGGGCTGATCGATCCCCACGCGAGTACCGGCGAATCACTGGTCGATCTCGACGGCACGCCACTGCCGCCGTCGGATTACGGCGTGGATCCCGAGGGACTGGTCGCAACGCTGGACGGCAACTTCTGGGTGTCCGACGAGTACGGCCCCTACATCATCCACTTCGACGCCAACGGCAAAGAGCTGGAACGACTTTCGCCGTACGACGACACCCTGCCGCGCGAGCTTGCACTGCGCAGCCCGAACCGTGGCCTGGAGGGGCTGACGATCACTCCGGACGGCAACACGCTGGTGGCCATCATGCAGTCGGCGCTGCAGACGCCGGGGTTGCAGGGTGCGGTCAAGTCCGTCCCGATCACCCGCATCGTCACCATCAACCTGGTCAACCGCAGCATCATGCACGAATACGTGTACCCGCTGGCCAACCCGCAGGAATCGAAGGTCTCGGTTTCGGAGATCACGGCGCTGAGCGCCACCACCTTCCTGGTGGACGAGCGCAACAGCAAGAGCCCGCCAGACGGCAACGCGAAGATCTACCTGGCCGATATCGCTGCGGCCACCGACGTGGGCCCGAGTTCGACTGTGCCCGGCGCCACGTACGACGCCGCCGCCGGCGGCCTGCTGATCAACAACATCCCCATCGAGACGCTGGTGGGCGTCGGCACCGACGCCGAAGCGCTGGCCAAGCTCAAGGGCGCCGGGATCACCGCGGCCACCAAGACGCTGCAGCTGGATGTTTCGGCGCTGCTGCGCTCGCTGTCACCCAAGGGCGACTTCTTCGGGCACGACAAGATCGAGGGCCTCGCGACCCGGGATGGTGGAAAGACGCTGATGCTGGCCAACGACAGCGACTTCGGATTGGGGGGGCTGGCCTCGGATACCCCGCCATTACGGCTCAAGCCGAAGATGCGGCCCAACGGAACCCAAGACAGCGGCGAGATCCTGGTAGTCGACACCGATCAGTTGCCCGCGAAAACGGAAAAGGTGACGCTGGCCATCAAGGTCGGCTGAGTGCACGATCCTGATACCGGCCCGGCCTTGTCGATCCCGCCGATCTTCGGCAGGACCAGAATGAGTTGACATGAGCACCGAACCCGGTTTCCCTCAAATGGCCGCTACGCGAGGTCGAATCGAGCCCGCACCGCGCCGCGTGCGCGGCTACCTCGGTTCCGAGCTGGTATTCGACACCACCGCGGCGCGCTACGTGTGGGAGTTTCCTTACTACCCTGCGTATTACATACCGCTGACCGACGTGCGCAGCGAATTTCTCAGCGACGAGAACCATCCGCAGCGGGTGCAGCTCGGCCCGTCGCGGCTGTACTCCTTGGTGGGCGCGGGGCAGACCCACCCATCGGCCGCGCGGGTATTCGACGCCGGCACCGACAGCCCCGTTGCGGGGATGGTGCGATTCGACTGGGATCCGGTGCGTTGGATGGAAGAGGACGAGCAGATCTACGGGCACCCGCGCAATCCGTATACGCGGGTCGACGCGCTGCGCTCGCACCGGCACGTCCGGGTGGAGCTCGACGGCGTCGTGCTCGCCGACACCCGGTCACCGGTTTTGCTCTTTGAAACCGGTTTGCCCACAAGGTATTACATCGATCCGACGGATGTCGCAGTCGAGTACCTGGAGCCCACGTCGACCCGGACGCTGTGCCCCTACAAGGGCGTGACGTCGGGTTACTGGTCGGTGCGGGTGGGAAAGACGGTACATCCGGATCTGGCGTGGACATACCACTACCCGCTGCCGGCCGTCGCCCCCATTGCCGGACTGGTGGCCTTCTACAACGAGCAGCTCGACATCATCGTCGACGGCCCTGCCCTGTCCCTGCCCTGTCCCGGCCGCGCACGCAGTTCAGCTAAGCCCGGGCGGGCCAAGCGCGATCGCGCAGCAGTCGCAGGCCGTTGAGGCCGACGAGGACCGTCGACCCTTCGTGTCCCGCCACCCCCAGGGGCAGCGGGAGATGTCCCACCAGATCCCAGCTCACCAGGACGGCAATGACGGTCGCGGCGATCACCAAGTTGGCGATGACCAGCCGCCGGGCGCGGCGAGCCAGCGCAACGATAGCCGGCAGCGCGGCCAGGTCGTCGCGGGTGATCACCACGTCGGACGTTTCCAGAGCCAGGTCTGAGCCGGAACGGCCCATCGCGACCGCCACGTGGGCCGCGGCCATCGCGGGCGCGTCGTTGACACCGTCGCCGACGAACAAGACCCTGGCCCCGTCGGCCTCCAGGCTGCGCACCACGCCGACTTTGTCGTCGGGTAGCAGCGAGGCGCGGACATCGGTGATCCCCACCTCGGCGGCGAGCCGTCCGGCGGCAGCCGGGTTGTCCCCGGTCAGTAGTAATGGTGTTGTGCCGGTGAGGGATTCGAGATCCACGACGGCGCCGGGGGCCTCGTCACGCGGATGATCGATCAGCCCGAGCACGCCGGTGGGAGCGCCGTTGACGACCACGATCACCGCCGTGTGGCCGGATCGCTCGAACTGCTGGACAATCCCATCGCGGTGCTCGCCGAGCAGTGTCGGACTGCCCACCTCGACCGTGTCGCCGCCGATGCGGGCGCGGATTCCTCGTCCGGGCGTGGACGCGAATTCTGCCGCAGGCTGTAGCGGTACGCCTGCCTGGCGGGCCGCGGCGACGATGGCACGGGCCACCGGGTGTTCGGAAGGGTTTTCCGCCGAAGCAGCCAACGACAGCAGCGCGGAATCCGCCGTCTCCGAGTGGATCCGGCTGAGTCGCGGCGTCCCCGCGGTCAAGGTGCCGGTCTTGTCGAACGCTACGTGGGTTATGTCGGCGAGCTTCTCCAGCACCACGGCAGACTTGACCAGCACACCGTGCCGTCCGGCGGTGGCGATCGCGGACAAGAGTGGGGGCATGGTGGACAACACCAGCGCGCATGGCGACGCGACGATCATGAACGTCATCGCGCGCAGCAGCGACGATCGTAGATCGCCACCCGCCAGCAGCGGGACCATTAGCAACGCGACGGTCGCCACCACCATGAGCACCGAGTAACGCTGCTCGATTTTTTCAATGAACAGTTGAGTGCGCGCCTTGCTCGCGCCGGCCGCGGCGACCAGATCGGCGATGCGGCTGATGACGGTGTCGGCGCTGGGGCGAACAACGCGGACCCGTAGCGTGCCGGTGCCGTTGACGGTGCCGGCGAAAACCTCGTCACCGGCCGCCTTGTCGACCGGCAGCGGTTCACCAGTGATGCTGGCCTGATCGACCTCGCTGGCGCCCTCGAGCACCACGCCGTCGCCGCCGATGCGCTCGCCGGGGCGGATCAGCAGCACATCGTCGACCGTCAACTGCGCGGTGTCCACCACTTCCTCGACCTCGAAATCGATTAGCCGGGTGGCCGTTTCGGGGGTCAAGCCGAGCAGTCCGCGCACCGAGTCCTCGGTGCGTCGGGTCGCAACGGCCTCCAGTGCCCCGGAGCTGGCGAAGATGACAATCAGCAGAGCGCCGTCGAAGACCTGACCGATGGCGGCGGCTGCGATCGCCGCCAGCACCATAAGCAGGTCAACATCCAGGACCCGGCTGCGCAACGCTTCCAGGCCGGCAACGGCCGGTTGCCACCCGCCGGCCGCGTAGCAGGCCAGATAAAGCCCCCAGTAGAGCCAACCGGGTCCGCCGGCGAGTTGGGCGATCAGCCCAAACACGAAAACCGCGGTCGCGGCGCAGGCCCACCGGACCTCGGGAAGTCCCGCAGAACCCTCTGCCGTCTTATCCGATGCGCTGGCGGTGATGCGAACTGCAGGCACGCAGCCACTATAGCTGCGGGTGTGTGAATATATGCAACTGCGATGTCAGATGGATGCGTGATTACACAGTTCAGCAGTATGCTCGGCGTTGTGCACACTTCGATTTCCGGCTTCTCCATGCCTACTGAGGAGCAGGTGACCCGTGCCGCTGAAACTTTTCGGATGCTCAGTGATCCCACTCGGGTCAAGGTCTTGTGGGCGCTACTGCAAGGTGAGACGTCGGTGGCGTGCCTGGCCGATCTTGCCCGGGTCGCGCCCACGGTCGTCAGCCAGCACCTGGCGAAATTGCGTCTGGCCGGGCTGGTGAAAACCCGCCGCGAAGGAACATACGTTTACTACTCACCGGCCGATCAGGACATTCTGCGCGTACTCAGCCAAGCCCTGACGGGTACCGACGAGAGCGAAACCCGCGCCTAGCCAGTGCTCTGGGAGGTGCCTGAATTGCCTAAGCGCGGGCCACCGCCGTAGGCGTGCTAGCTGATCTGCGGAGTAATGTGGCGACACGCGGTAGGATGTGATATTTGCCTCGTTCTCATCTCAAGAATAATAAATTCTTATCTTGGATACTGCGACGAGATAATCAAAAACAGTTAACCAGTCTGCTGAAAACCTCAGCTAAAATGCTACGAAGTGCTTTGCCACACGGTGTATGTCAAATACTCGGACCCGGCCATCCTGAGCGTACCCTGAGGCTCCCGCGTGACGTATGTAACAGCTGCGAAATTGAATTCTATTTGCTGGGAGTTCGGCGGCTAGAATGGCTGCTAAACGTGTCGAAGCAGCGCATTTGGTGCTGTTATGCGCTTTATTGGATGACGGCGCCGCACCTGGCGGCGCGTTCTCTGTCACCCAGCGGAGAGTGCTCGACGAACAAAGCAAAGGCGGTGCCAGCGTGAGCTTCGAAAACAAGGTGAGCGGGCGGGATTTAGCGATCGTCGAGTCCCGTGAGTTCGGGGCAAACCCGGTTGCCGTCCAGATCCCGGTGCACAAGGGCCCTATCAGTGATATCGCGGTTAGCCCGCACAGCAACCGATTGCTGGTGACCAACTACGGTGGCCACAGCGTCTCGGTGATCGACATCCACACCTGCCGGGTAGTCGACTCGATCGTCGGCCTCAACGAGCCGTTCGGGATCGCTCTGAGTGGCGCCGATCGTGCCTACGTGAGTACCGCCACCCCCGCCTACGACGCGATCCAGGTCGTCGACCTGGCCACTAGCACCGTCGTAGCCTCGCATCGCGTCGCGCTCAGCGTGACCGACTTGGTCGTGAGTGCGGACGGCAAGCACGTTTACGTCAGCCGCAACGGTGCGCGTGCTGCTGACGTCGCCGCCCTGGATGTCGACACCGGCCGGATGCAGGTAGTCGATCTAGCCACCACCGCCGGCACCACCACCGAGTGCCTGCGGGTCAGTCCCGACGGGGGCCGGCTATACGTCGGCGTCAACGGGCCATCCGGGGGGCAGGTCGTCGTGATCGAGACCGGTCTGACTACCGCATCGTCCGCAGGACGCTCCCGTTGGCGCCGCAAGAACACCAAGACGGCGGCCAAGGGGACGCGGCAGAGCGGGTACCCGACCGTGATCGCCACCGTCGAGATCGGCTTGCCCGTTCGCGATGTCGCCATCAGCCCGGACGGCGGTCTGGTTTACGTCGCCAGCAGCGGTTCCGAGGCCGCGGTGATCGACGTCATCGACACGCGAACCAACAAGGTCACCGGGACCCGCAAGATCGCGGAGGTGACCGGCCTGGTCACCCGCCTCACGCTGAGCGGGGATGGCGATCGCGCGTACCTGGTCAGCGACTCCAGCGTCACCATGCTGTGCACGCTCACCCAGGACATCATCGGCAATGTCGATGTGGCGAGCCAGCCGTCCTGCGTGGTCGAAAGCGCGGACGGCCGATTCCTCTACATCGCGGACTATGCCGGTGCCGTGACGGTGGCACCGGTCGCGGGGAACGCCGAGGCGCGTACCGAACAGGCCGCGCTGGAAAGCAAGCGGTCGGTGGACCTGTTCGTGCCCGACTTGCTGAAGTACGACGCGGCGCTGGTCTAACCTCGCTCGCGCGTCGGATCCCGTCGGCCCGACGTTCGTTGTCGCGCGGCGCGGCGATAGCATTCGCCCACGGGAAACGACAGGCGGTGCTGCGCCGAGACGCGTGAGGCGGTACATCGATGTACAGCACGATGCAGGACTTTCCGCTGACGATCACTGCGATCATGCGGCACGGCTGCGGTGTTCACGGTTTGCGTGAGGTCATCACCGCTACCGGTGACGGCTACCGCCGCATCACGTATCGCGAACTGGGTCAACAGGCTGCCCAATTGGCGAATGCGTTGCGCCGCCTCGGCGTCACCGGTGATCAGCGGGTGGCCACCTTCATGTGGAACAACGCGGAGCACCTGGCGACCTATCTGGCGGTTCCCTCAATGGGCGCCGTGCTGCACACCCTCAACATCCGGTTGTTCCCCCATCAGATCGCCTATGTGGCCAACGAAGCCGAGGACCAGGTGGTGCTGGTCGACGTGTCGCTGGCCAAGCTGCTCGGGCCGGTGCTGCCCGAACTCGAGACGGTGCACACCGTGGTCGCGGTCGGCGAGGGCGACATCGCGCCGCTGCAGGACGCCGGCAAGACGGTGCTGCGCTACCACGAGCTAATCGACGGCGAGTCGACCGAGTTCGATTGGCCGACAATCGAGGAGAACTCCGCAGCCGCCATGTGCTACACCAGCGGCACCACCGGTAACCCCAAAGGGGTTGTCTACAGCCATCGTTCGAGCTTCCTGCACTCGATGGCGGCCTGCACGGTCAACGGTATCGGGGTGGGTTCCAGCGATCGGGTGCTACCGATCGTGCCGATGTTTCACGCCAACGCCTGGGGCCTGCCGTACGCGGCCTTGATGGCCGGAGCCGATCTGGTGCTGCCCGACCGGCACTTGGACGCCCGGTCGCTGATCCACATGGTGGAGACGCTGCGTCCGACCCGGGCCGGGGCGGTGCCGACCATTTGGAATGACGTCATGCACTACCTGCAGAAGGAACCGGGCCACGACATGTCCTCGCTGCGGATGGTCGCCTGTGGCGGATCGGCCGTTCCGGAATCGCTGATGCGCACCTTCGAGGACAAACACGGCGTCCAGATCCGGCAGCTGTGGGGAATGACGGAGACGTCGCCGCTGGCCACCATGGCCTGGCCGCCCCCGGGCACACCCGACGATCTGCACTGGACGTTCCGGGTGACGCAAGGGCAGCCGGTGTGTGGCGTGGAGACCCGGATCGTCGACGACGACGGCAACGTGCTGCCCAACGACGGCAAAGCCGTGGGGGAGGTCGAAGTCCGCGGTCCATGGATCACCGGTTCCTACTACCGCGGACATGACGAGTCCAAGTTCGACTCCGGCTGGTTGCGCACCGGCGACGTCGGCCGAATCGACGAGCAGGGCTTCGTCACATTGACCGACCGCGCCAAGGACGTCATCAAGTCCGGCGGGGAATGGATCTCCTCGGTGGAGTTGGAGAACTGCTTGATCGGCCATCCTGACGTGGTCGAGGCCGCCGTCGTCGGGGTGCCCGACGAACGCTGGCAGGAACGGCCGCTGGCCGTCGTCGTCGCCCGGGAGGGGTCTGACATCAGTGCTGGCGATCTGCGGAAATTCCTGGGGGACAAGGTTGTTCGATGGTGGCTGCCAGAGCGGTGGGCGTTCGCGGACGAGGTACCGCGTACCAGCGTGGGCAAGTACGACAAGAAAAGCATCCGGACCCGTTACACCAACGGGGACTACCAGGTCGTCGAAGTACACGAATAAGCGCTCGCGGGAGGGAACGGAACACATGAGCCTGCGGGTCGTGCAGTGGGCCACCGGATCGGTCGGCGTGGCCGCGATCAAGGGGGTGCTCGAGCATCCCGAACTCGAACTTGTTGGCTGCTGGGTACATTCGGAGGCCAAGAGCGGCAAGGACGTCGGCGAGATCATCGGTGGTTCGGCGCTGGGTGTCACCGCGACCAACAACATCGACGACATCCTGACCCTCGATGCCGATGCGGTGATCTACGCGCCATTGTTGCCCAGCGTCGACGAAGTGGCAGCGCTGCTGCGCTCGGGTAAGAACGTCGTCACGCCGCTGGGCTGGTTCTACCCGACCGAAAAAGAGGCCGCCCCACTGGAAGTCGCCGCTCAGGCCGGCAACACCACGCTGCACGGCGCCGGCATCGGGCCCGGCGCGGTGACCGAGCTGTTCCCGCTGCTGCTGTCGGTGATGTCCACCGGTGTGACTTTCGTTCGCGCCGAAGAATTCTCAGATCTGCGCACCTACGGCGCACCGGACGTGCTGCGCTACGTGATGGGCTTCGGCGGCACCCCGGACAGCGCGCTGACCGGGCCGATGCAGAAGTTGCTCAACGGTGGCTTCTTCCAATCGGTGCGGCTGTGCGTCGACAAATTGGGCTTCGCCGCCGACCCCCAGATCCGTCCCACTCAAGAGGTGGCCATCGCGACGGCACCGATCGACTCACCGATCGGGGTGATCGAGCCGGGGCAGGTGGCGGGACGCCGCTTCCACTGGGAGGCCCTCGTCGGCGACACCCCGGTCGTCCAGATCACCGTGAATTGGCTCATGGGCGAGGAAAACCTGGACCCGCCTTGGTCTTTCGGGCCCGCGGGGGAGCGGTACGAGATCGAGGTGCGGGGCAATCCGAACACCTTCGTTACCATCAAGGGGTGGCAGCCCGAGAGTGTCGAAGCCGGCCTGGTCAGTAACCCCGGTATCGTCGCCACCGCGGCGCACTGCGTCAACGCGATCCCGGCAACCTGCGCCGCCCCGGCGGGCATCCAAAGCTTCTTCGATCTGCCGCTCATCACCGGCCGGGCAGCGCCCCGGCTGTCACGCGAAAGCAGAGGGGTCTAATGGCACAGTCCGTTGTCGTCGAGCAATCGCGCGCGATCCCCATCTCGGTGGAGGATGCTTTCGCCCGCACGATGGCGATATCGCTGCCGGTGATCTGTGCGCAGTGGTACGGAATCATCCCGCCCGTCAAGGAGGTGCGCGATCAGGTCGGCGGCTGGGATGCGCCCGCCCAGACCCGAACCATCCTGTTGGTCGGTGGCGGCCGGGCCCGCGAGACATTGACCAGTGTGGCCCCCCCGCGGTCCTTCGGCTACACGCTCTCCGACATCAGCGGACCGCTGGCCATGCTGGTGCGTTCGGTGGACGGCGTCTGGTCGTTTGCGCCGGCCGGCACCGGTACCAGAGTGAGCTGGCAGTGGACGTTGCATCCGAAGTCGTCGGGTGCGGCGCCCCTGCTGCCGGTGTTCGCCAAGATGTGGAAGGGCTACGCGCGCGTGGTGCTCGAGAAACTGTCTGCCCAGTTGGTCACTGACTGACTTTCGGCATGTGTCGACTCTTCGGGTTGCACGCCGGGACGGAAGTCGTAACGGCGACGTTCTGGCTGCTGGAAGCGCCGGACAGCCTTGCGCGGCAGAGCCGCAAGAACCCCGACGGCACGGGTGTAGGAGTGTTCGACGAACGAGGCCGCCCGCAGCTGCACAAGGAGCCGATAGCGGCCTGGCGAGACGCCGCGTTCGCCGCCGAAGCCCACCGGCTGGATGGCACGACCTTCATCGCCCATGTCCGGTATGCGACCACAGGGTCGCTCGATGTGCGCAATACCCACCCCTTCTTGCAAGACGGCAGGATCTTCGCGCACAACGGCATGATCGAGGGCCTCGACGTGGTGGACGACCGGCTGCGTGAGCTCGGCACGTTTGACCTGGTGCTGGGACAGACCGATTCCGAACGGGTGTTCGCACTGATCACTGCAGGCATTCGCGCGCACGACGGTGACGTGTCGGCCGGGGTCGTGGACGCGGTCCGCTGGCTCGCTGACAACGTGCCCGTTTACGCCGTCAACATCCTGCTGTGCATGGGTACCCGGATGTGGGCACTGCGCTACCCGGACACCCATCAGCTGTTCATGCTGGACAGACGGGTGGACGGGGTCCCCGAGTTCGACATGAGCACCAGCAGAATTCACGCGCAGAGTGAGACGCTCACCGACAGATCCTCGGTGGTGTTCGCGACCGAACCGATGGACGACGACTCACGGTGGCGCCTGCTCGACCCCGGTGAACTGGTCTATGTCGACGCGGCACTGGACATCAGCCGTACCGTTGCGCTTCCCGAGCCGCCCCGGCATCTGGTGCGCAGGCAGGACCTGAGTCAGCCGGTTTTCCGTGCGCAGCACGCCCTGCCCGGTACCCGGCACCGTCCGTGACGAGGCGGGCCTTGCCCTGGCAGAGTAGGCAGCCATGACATCCCGACGAGCGCTTGTCCTGGCCGGCGGCGGGGTGGCGGGTATCGCTTGGGAGACAGGCATGCTGCGGGGCATCGCCGATGAAAAACCGGTAGCCGCCCAACTGCTGGTGGAATCCGACGTACTGGTCGGCACGTCCGCGGGTTCGACGGTTGCGGCGCAAATCAGCAGCGGCTACTCGCTGGAGACGCTGTTCGGCCGGCAGGTGGCGGAGACCTCGGCGGAGATGGACCCCGGCGTCGACATCGATGCGATCACCGAGCTGTTCCTGGACGCGCTGCGCGAGCCGCGCAGCCCCGGCTGGGATAGAACCAGGGGGCGCCTGCAGCGGATCGGTGCGGTGGCGCTGGCCACCGATACGGTCCCAGAAGCTGTCCGGCGCGAGGTGATCGCCCGGCGCTTGCCTTCGCACGAGTGGCCGGACCGTGCCCTGCGGATCATCGCAATCGACACGGCGACAGGAGAATTGGTAATCTTCGACCGCGATTCCGGGGTCAAGTTGGTCGACGCGGTGGCTGCCAGCTGCGCGGTGCCAGGGGCCTGGCCGCCGGTGACGATCGCAGGCCGGCGGTACATGGATGGCGGAGTGAACAGTTCGGTCAATGTCGAAGTTGCCGACGACTGCGACGTGGCGGTGGTGCTGGTGCCCGCGGGCGCCGAAACTCCGTCACCCTTCGGCCCTGGGCCCGCCGATGAGATCGCCTCGTTCGCAGGTGAAACCTTCAGCGTGTTCGCCAACGAGGAATCGCTCGCGGCGTTCGGTCCCAATCCGCTGGATCCGCGCTGCCGGATCGGCTCGGCACATGCCGGGCGTGCCCAAGGCCGCCAGGAAGCGCAGGCCGTCGCGCGTTTCCTCGGCGTCTGATCACTTGGACCGGCTACCTCTTTGGCTTGAAGAATTGTTGAATCGGTATGTAATCAACGTTTTTCGACATTTCCGTCGCTTGTATGGCCGATCGGCAGCGTGTTATACCTAGCGGGCAGCAGCGTCATAACTCTTAGGTGCCGAACCGCTGTGGCAAAAGCTTTTTCGCAATTCGGAAAGGAAGCTACGATGGCTTATGGCGTGACCGCGCGCAATGGCTCGTCGCAACATAATGCGGTGTCGATGGCGCACTATCGTGGTCGTCCCGCGCCGATTCCGCAGCAGGGGCCGAGTCGGCCGCCAGGCCCGCCGCGCCCGGACGCGGTGTCGCCGTCGGTCGTCGCACCGCCACCGGTTCCGTCGCGGCCGGCGGTGCCGAACGATCTGACCAAGGTCTCCATCTACCTCGACGAGGCCAGCGACACATTCCTCGAAACTGTTTGCACCGCAGCACGGTTCGCCAAGCCGCGGGTGGACGCCACGCGCAGCGCCGTCGTGCGGTTGGCCCTCAAGCGGTTGGCCCAGCAAATGCACCCGGCAGAGCTGGTTACCGAGTTGCAGCGCAAGGCCGCTACTCACACGGGGCCGGGGCGCAAACGCGCTTAGCCCTCGCTTAAGCGCGCTTAAGCGCCCGGTGCCGATCTGACCGACGAAGTACTACTGCTTTTGGCGCCATTGCGTAACGACAATATGTTGGTGCAATAGCCTAGACTCAGAGCTGCTTATCGACCCTCGATTGCCGGCGCCTGTGAGTCATTGATATCGGTATTCTCAAAAGCGTCCAAGGCGCGAGTGGCCAACGCGCGGCCGGTGGCAATCACCTCGACCGCACGGTGGAATTCCAGGCTGCGGCAGGTGGTGCGTGGCACCTCGATGAGGAGGTCCGGCGGATAGGTCGCCAGCGTGTGGCGGGCCAGCGCGGTCTGGGAGATGTCGATCGTACGGTTCATCACCTCGAAGCTGCCGAGCTTGGGTACCTCGGGTGTTTCGCCGGCGTCGTCCTGCTCATCGGAAGAGTCTGACCCGTCGTCCGACTCCGGGATCGAGGCCCCGAATCGGCTCAGTACGGCTCGCGCCGTAGGCCGATCCAGCAGCGCCTTCGCAGCATTGGTGTCAAGCAAAGCGGTGGTGCTGCGCAGCATGCGGTTCAACCAATCGGCGGTCATACCCGGTTCGGCGTCGCGGTTGGCACCCGGTTCGCTGCCGTTGAGGCTGACCGCGATGGTCACGTCTGCGTTGATGGCCGCGAGCGGCGCCATCGGCAGCGGGTCCAGGATGCCTCCATCGGCAAGCAGGCGTCCGCCCACTTCGTGCGGGGCGATCACACCGGGAATCGCGATCGAGGCGCGGATGGCCTCGTCCAGCGGTCCGCGCTGAAACCACACCGACTTGCCGGCCAGCAGATCGGTGGCCACCGCGGTATAGGGGACCGACAGTTGCTCGATGGTGACCGGGCCCAAGATGTCGCGCACCGCGTCCAGGATTTTTTCCGCCCGCAGCACACCGGCCGCGGTGAGCGAGGGGTCGAGTAAGCGAAGAATGGTGCGCTGGGTGAGCGACTTGGCCCAGTCGGAGAGCTCGTTCAGTCGTCCGGCCGCCTGTACGCCGCCGACCAGGGCCCCCATCGACGACCCCGCGATTCCGACGATTTCGTAACCGCGCTCCTGCAGTTCCTGGATCACGCCGATGTGGGCGTAACCGCGGGCGCCGCCGCTGCCCAGGGACAACGCGACGCGGCTAGCTGCTGTCCCGCGCGGGCGCAGGGGTATTGGTCCCGACATTCCCACATTGTGCTCGGCGCGAGGATGCTTGCTGGAACCGGCTCACAGTTTCATGCAGGCCTGATCTCAATTCGGAACGGGCGGTGTGCACCGTCAACTGCATTCGCCCCTGCCGGCAGCTTGCGCCGCGACGATCACCGCCGCCTGACGCTCCGGGCCCAGCTCCGCCCAGCGCCTGTTCCAGCTGCCCGCAACGCCCGACCCGGATGCCTGCACCATCGCCAGGTAGGGCTCGATCTGCGCCTCGCCGGCACCGCCCTGGGCATCCATCCATACCTTCGCGGCATGGCAGGCCTGGAAATACTCTTCCTCGGTGGAATCCGCGGGTGCGTCGACCCGGGTGGTTACGCCGCCGGGCGAGACACCGATGGCGCCCGACGGCAGCAAACTGGCGGCGGTCGACGAACGGGCCGACGTGGACGTGGCCTTACCGCTGTCGCCGCCGTGCGAGCAGCCGAGGAACGTTGGTAAACATGCGAGCGCGCCGAGCAGCGCTGCCCAGGGTCGGTGTCCGCGCACACGTCCCAATCTATGCAACACTGTGGTCGTGATGGAACGGTTCGGATTCTGCGAGTGTTGTCGGCCCTGACGCGCCGCCACTCGCCCATTTCCGTCCCACACTCCGGAGTTTTTCATGACTACCGCTCTTGCTCGTCCGTACCCTGCGCTGACCGTCCCCAGTTCGGGACCGACCCGGCTGCGGGTGTCCGATCTGCTGCATGCCACCGATCAAGCCGCCGACGACGTCCTGCGTGGGCGGTGCGATCACCTACTGCCGGACGGCGGTGTGCCAGACAACGAACGCTGGTTCACCCGAATCCACGGCGACGAGGAACTCGACATCTGGCTGATCAGCTGGGTCCCGGGCCACGCCACCGAACTGCACGATCACGGTGGCTCGCTCGGTGCGTTGACGGTGCTGTCCGGTTCGCTCAATGAATTCCGTTGGGACGGAAGACGATTGCGTCGTCGTCGGCTCGACGCCGGCGACCAGGCGGGCTTCCCGCTGGGTTGGGTGCACGACGTGGTGTGGGCGCCTCGACCGGCTGCCTTTTCCGGGGCCATCGCCACGCCGGCGCCGGTGCAGCCCACCCTGAGCGTGCACGCCTACTCACCGCCGCTGACCGCCATGTCTTACTACGACATCACCGAGCGCAACACGCTGCGTCGCCAGCGCACCGAACTGACCGATCAACCCGAGGGGTCTTGATGAGCCGGATCGATCGGGTCCTTCAGCAAGCCCGCGAGCGCTACCGGCGTCTGCCCGCCGAGCAGGTGCCGGAGGCGGTGGGAAGGGGAGCCGTGCTGGTCGACATCAGGCCCGCCGCTCAGCGTGCCCGCGAGGGCGAGGTCACCGGGGCGTTGGTGATCGAACGCAACGTTCTGGAATGGCGTTGCGACCCGACGAGTGATGCCCGGCTCCCGCAGGCCGCCGACGACGACGTCGAGTGGGTGATCCTGTGTTCGGAGGGATACACCTCAAGCCTGGCCGCGGCGGCGCTGCTGGATCTGGGGTTGCACCGCGCCACTGACGTGGTGGGCGGCTACCACGCGCTGGTCGCCGCGGGCGTGCTCGCTGATGTCGGTGCAGGCCAACCCGTTAACTAGCCCGAGGTTCCCGCCGTCGAGTCAGCATGCAACAGCGGCCGCAGCTTCGCCGTCTTGTCCGGCGTCCAGCCTGGTGGTGACAG
>JALHRH010000051.1 GCA_022841565.1 Mycobacterium sp.
CGAGGCGCTGGTGCCGCTGGTACTCGCCGGCACCACGCACCGGGAGACGCCGCGGCTGGAGATCATCAAGCTGGTGGGCCAGCTCGTCAACCACCAGAACGCCGATGACTACTACGCCAGCGACGCCGACAGCCGCAACGTCCACCTGACCGAACTCGGCGCCCGCAAGCTGGAAAAGGCGCTCGGCGGCATCGATCTGTACTCCGAGGAGCACGTCGCCACCACACTTACCGAGGTCAACGTCGCGCTGCACGCACATGTGCTGTTGCAGCGCGACGTCCACTACATCGTGCGGGACGATGCCGTGCATCTGATCAACGCCTCCCGCGGCCGCATCGCCCAGCTTCAGCGCTGGCCGGACGGTCTGCAGGCCGCCGTCGAGGCCAAGGAGGGCATCGAGACCACCGAGACCGGCGAGGTACTCGACACCATCACGGTGCAGGCGCTGATCAACCGCTACAGCACGGTTTGCGGCATGACGGGCACCGCGCTGGCCGCCGGCGAGCAGCTGCGTCAGTTCTACAAACTGGGGGTCTCGCCAATACCGCCGAACACCCCGAACATCCGGGAAGACGAGTCGGACCGCGTCTACATCACCGCCGCCGCGAAGAACGACGCGATCGTCGAGCACATCTCGCAGGTGCACGACACCGGGCAGCCGGTACTGGTAGGGACCCGCGACGTCGCCGAATCCGAGGATCTGTACGAGCGCCTGACTCGGCGCAATGTTCCAGCGGTGCTTCTCAATGCGAAGAACGACGCCGAAGAGTCCCGGTTGATCGCCGAGGCCGGCACCTACGGCTCGGTCACCGTCTCAACCCAGATGGCCGGGCGTGGCACCGACATCCGCCTCGGCGGATCCGACGAGTCAGACCACGACCGCGTCGCCGAACTGGGCGGCCTGCATGTGGTCGGCACCGGGCGGCATCACACCGAGCGGCTGGACAATCAGCTGCGCGGCCGGGCCGGCCGGCAGGGAGACCCGGGATCGTCGGTGTTCTTCTCGAGCTGGGAAGACGACGTGGTGGCGGCCAATCTCGATCGCAACAAACTGCCCACCGAAACCGACGAGGACGGCCGTATCCTCAGCCCCAAGACCAACGGCCTGCTCGATCATGCCCAGCGGGTCGCCGAGGGCCGGCTGCTCGATGTACACGCCAACACCTGGCGCTACAACCAGCTGATCGCCCAGCAGCGCGCCATTATCGTCGATCGGCGAAACACCCTGTTGCGCACGCCAACTGCGCTTGAAGAGTTGGAGGAATTGGCGCCTAAGCGGTACCAGGAGCTGCGCAAGGACATCTCCGAGGAACGCCTGGAGAAGATCTGCCGGCTGATCATGCTGTACCACCTCGACCGCGGCTGGGCCGACCACCTAGCGTACCTGGCCGACATACGGGAGAGCATCCACCTGCGTGCGCTTGGACGGCAGAACCCCCTCGACGAGTTCCACCGAATGGCTGTGGACGCGTTCGCATCATTGGCAGCCGACGCCATCGAAGCCGCTCAGCAGACGTTCGAAACGGCGAATATTCTCGAGGATGAGCCTGGCCTGGATCTGTCCAAGCTGGCCCGCCCGACGTCGACGTGGACCTACATGGTCAACGACAACCCATTGTCCGACGACACACTGTCCACCCTGAGCCTGCCTGGCGTATTCCGCTGACCCCGTCCGCCGTGCGGACCGCATCGTCACCGGGCTAATGTCACGGCACATGGAGCCAGTGCTCGCGCAGAACCGGGTGCTGACGGTGCCCAATGTGTTGAGCTTCGTCCGCCTGGGGCTCATACCGCTCTTCGTCTACCTAATGCTGGTCACACACACCTTTAGCTGGGCGGTGGCGATCCTGATGTTCAGCGGGATCTCCGATTGGGCAGACGGCAAGATCGCGCGCCTGCTGAACCAGCAGTCGCGGCTGGGCATGCTGCTGGATCCGGCCGTCGACCGGCTCTACATGGTGACCGTGCCACTGGTGTTTTCGATCAGCGGTATCGCCCCGTGGTGGTTCGTGCTGACGCTGCTGGCTCGCGACGCGGCGCTGGCCGGAACCCTGCCGCTATTGAGGAGCCGCGGACTCTCGGCGCTGCCGGTCTCCTACGTCGGCAAGGCCGCGACGTTCGCGCTGATGTCCGGATTCCCCTTAGTTCTGCTGGGTCAGTGGGACGCGCTGTGGAGCCGCGTAGTGCTGGCCTGCGGCTGGGCCTTTCTGATCTGGGGCCTGTACATGTACCTGTGGGCGTTCGTGTTGTACATCGTGCAGATGGTCTTGGTGGTGCGCCGGATGCCGAGGGTCAAACATGGCTGATCCCGATCGGCTGCTCGGCGGCTATGACCCCAACGCCGGCTACAGCACTCACGCTGCTCGGCCCGAACGCATTCCGGTGCCCTCGTTGTTGCGCGCGTTGTTGTCCGTGCATCTTGACCCTGGATACGAGGCGGCCGCCGAACGGCGCCGCCATGCCGAGCCTGAGGGCGGACGTGACCGCGCGTTCGGATGGCTATGGCAGGCGCTGGCCGCGACCCTGGTGGCGGCTGTGTTCGCGGCCGCAGTCGCCCAGGCACGCTCGGTCGCTCCCGGGGTGCGGTCCGCGCAACAACTGCTGGCCACCAATGTGCGTTTGACGCAAGCGACTGCCACCCGGTTGGCCCAGCAGCGCAGCGCATTGGCGACGAAGGTCGATCAGGTGCAGCGACTTGCGCTGACAGACGATGCCGAAGGCCAACGGCTGCTCAACAGCCTGGACGCACTCGGCCTGGCGGCGGCTAGTACGCCGGTGGTCGGCCCCGGCCTGACGGTGACCGTGACCGACCCCGGTGCCGGCCCCAACCTCTCCGACGCGTCTAAGCAACGAGTCAGCGGCAGTCAGCAGATCATCCTCGACCGTGACCTGCAACTCGTCGTGAATTCGCTATGGGCCAGTGGCGCCGAAGCGGTCTCCGTAGACGGAGCCAGAATCGGGCCGAACGTCACAATCCGGCAGGCCGGAGGTGCGATCCTGGTCGACAACAACCCGACCACTAGTCCGTACACCATCCTGGCAGTCGGACCACCGAAGGCAATGCGAGACACCTTCGATCGCAGTCCCGGATTGCGTCGGCTCAGGCTGCTGGAGGCCTCCTACGGAGTAGGCGTCAACGTGAACCTCGCCGACAGTCTGGCTCTGCCCGCCGGAGCGATCCGGGACATCAAGTTCGGCAGAGAGATTGGGCCCAAGTGATCGGTATCGCCGCGCTCGCCATCGGGATCGTGCTGGGGCTGCTGTTTCATCCCAGCGTGCCCGAGGTCATCCAGCCGTATCTGCCCATCGCGGTGGTTGCCGCGTTGGACGCGGTGTTCGGCGGGCTGCGCGCCTACCTGGAACGGATTTTCGACCCGAAGGTCTTTGTGGTCTCGTTCGTATTCAACGTCCTGGTCGCCGCACTGATCGTCTACGTCGGCGACCAGCTGGGCGTCGGCACCCAGCTGTCGACAGCGATCGTCGTGGTGCTGGGAATCCGGATCTTCGGCAACGCTGCCGCCTTGCGGCGCCGACTGTTCGGAGCGTGACGGAATGAGGTGCAGGTGAGCGAGGACTCCCCGGAAGCTCCCGGGCCGGGCCCGGACGAGAAGCCCGTGCAGCGCGGGCGTCACGAGTTGCCGTCAGACCGTCCGCGACCCGAGAGCGGGCCGGTGCGCCGGACCGGTCTGAAGGCAACGCTGAACGGCGGCAGATCCCGACTGGTGTTCGGCACCCTGGCGGTGATGCTGTGCTTGGTGTTGGGTGTCGCGATCGTTACCCAGGTGCGTCAGAACGAGTCCGGCGATGCACTGGAAAGCGCGCGTCCCGCGGACCTGTTGGTGCTGTTGGATTCGTTGCGACAGCGTGAGGCGACGCTGAGTACCGAGGTGGCTGATCTGCAGAACTCCCTCAACGCGTTGCAGGCCTCGGGCAACAGCGATCAGGCCGCGATTGAAAGCGCCCAGGCGCGGTTGGCCGCGTTGTCGATACTGGCCGGTGCGGTCGGGGCGACCGGGCCGGGCGTCGTCGTCAAGATCGAAGATCCCGGCCCGGGGGTGGCGCCAGAAGTGATGCTCGACGTCATCAACGAGTTGCGTGCGGCCGGCGCCGAAGCGATCGAGATCAACGACACACGCCAGTCCGTGCGAGTCGGAGTCGACACCTGGGTCACCGGTTCCCCGGGTGCCCTTACCATCGACAGCAAGGCTTTCTCCCCGCCGTATTCGATTCTGGCGATTGGTGATTCGCCCACGCTGGCCGCAGCCATGAACATCCCGGGTGGGGCAGAAGACAGCGTCAAGCGAGTGGGCGGACGGATGTCAGTGCAGCAGGCCGATCGGGTCGAAGTGACCACCTTGCGGCAACCAAAACCGCACCAATACGCTCAGCCCGGCAAGTGAACACCCCCGACCAGAACAGGATCACCGTGACCGACATCCCGTCCGATCTGCACTACACCACCGAACACGAGTGGGTTCGCCGCAGCGCAGAAGACACCATCCGGATCGGGATCACCGATTTCGCCCAGTCGGCACTGGGTGATGTCGTGTTCGTACAGTTGCCCGAAGTGGGCGCTGAGCTCAGTGCCGGCGATTCCTTCGGCGAGGTGGAATCGACGAAATCCGTGTCGGACCTCTACGCCCCGATATCGGGCAAAGTATCCGCGGTCAACGACAGTCTGGAGAGCAGTCCGCAGCTGTTGAACTCCGATCCTTACGGCGAAGGCTGGTTGCTGGAGCTCAAGGTCGACAGCGCCGACGTCGACGAGCTCGATGCGGCAATCGCGGGATTACTCGACGCGCAGGCGTACCGCGGGACTCTGACCGAATGACAGTTGCTAAGGTCCCGAAAGCGTTGCGTGGCAGGATGCGGGACCGCTTCGGGGGATTCGGTAGAGGTCTAGGAGAAGCCGGGATGTCGGGCTTAGGATCCTGCAGTGGCTGGCGCATTGCCAGCCCGCGCGCGGTACGGTCGAGACATCAGTTTTTTCAAGCAGTGGACAGCAGCGCAACACACGCGGTAGATCCGAGTGGGCGGCCGGCCGAACGGCTCGGTCAGACAACGCCACAGCGGCCAGTGAGGAGCAGCGGGTGACGGACATGGATAACGACCAGAGTGACGAAGTCACGGTGGAGACGACCTCGGTCTTCCGCGCAGATTTCCTCAACGAACTGGACGCGCCCGCTCATTCGGGTACCGAGAGTTCGGTGTCCGGGGTGGAGGGACTCCCGGCTGGCTCGGCGCTGCTTGTCGTCAAACGCGGACCCAACGCCGGTTCCCGCTTCCTGCTGGACCAGGCGATCACGTCTGCCGGCCGGCATCCTGACAGCGACATCTTCCTGGACGACGTAACGGTGAGCCGTCGGCACGCCGAATTCCGTTTGGAAGGCGGCGAGTTCAACGTCGTCGACGTCGGGAGCCTGAATGGCACCTACGTCAACCGCGAGCCGGTGGACTCCGCCATACTGGCCAATGGCGACGAGGTTCAGATCGGCAAGTTCCGTCTGGTTTTCCTGACCGGCCCCAAGGGTGACGAGGACGGGGGATCCGGGGGCCAGTGACCGCACCCGATAGCCCTGCGCTCGCCGGGATGTCGATCGGGGCGGTCCTGGACCTGCTGCGACCGGACTTTCCCGACGTCACAATCTCCAAGATTCGTTTCTTGGAGGCCGAAGGGCTGGTGACGCCACAACGTGCGGCGTCGGGTTATCGGAGGTTCACCGCGTACGACTGCGCTCGACTGCGTTTCATTCTTACCGCCCAGCGGGACCATTACCTGCCCCTGAAGGTGATCAGGGCTCAGCTGGACGCGCTGCCCGATGGGGAACTGCCGGCAATCGGATCGCCCTACGGGGTACCACGTTTGGTGTCGGTGGCCGACGGCTCCGACGCGGGCTCTGACTCCGGCGGTGTGGCACCGACTCGCGTCCGGCTTAGTCGCGAAGACCTACTGGAACGTTCCGGAGTCGACGACGAGCTGCTAACCGCTCTGCTGAAAGCCAGCGTGATCACCACCGGACCGGCCGGTTTCTTCGACGAACACGCCGTCGTGATTCTTCAATGTGCGAGAGCGCTGGCCGATTACGGCGTCGAGCCCCGACATCTGCGCGCCTTTCGTTCTGCGGCCGACCGCCAGTCGGACCTCATCGCCCAGATCGCCGGGCCTCTGGTCAAGGCCGATAAAGCCGGGGCGCGGGATCGTGCCGACGATTTGGCCCGAGAGGTTGCCGCACTCGCAATCACGTTGCACACCTCACTGATCAAGTCCGCCGTTCGCGACGTTCTGCACCGCTGAGGACTAGACTTCGTTCGACAGCTGGTGTTCGGCGAATTGAGTCAAAGCAGCGCGTGCGGAGGGCAGACGCAGATGGGTGAAGTTCGTGTTGTCGGCATTCGCGTCGAGCAGCCCCAGAACCAGCCGGTGCTGTTGCTGCGGGAGGCAAATGGTGACCGATACCTGCCGATCTGGATCGGCCAGTCGGAGGCTGCGGCCATCGCGCTGGAGCAGCAAGGGGTTGAGCCCCCGCGGCCGTTGACCCATGACCTGATCAAGGATCTCATTGCCGCGCTTGGGCATTCACTCAAAGAGGTGCGTATCGTCGATCTGCAGGAAGGCACGTTTTACGCCGACCTGATCTTTGACCGCGACATCAAGGTGTCCGCCCGGCCTTCGGACTCGGTCGCGATTGCCCTGCGGGTGGGGGTGCCGATCTACGTGGAGGAGGCCGTGCTCGCGCAGGCCGGTCTGCTGATTCCCGACGAAGGCGACGAAGAGGCCGGCAGTGCCGTCCGTGAAGACGAGGTGGAGAAGTTCAAAGAGTTTCTCGATAGCGTCTCGCCAGATGACTTCAAGGCGACCTGACCGGCGCCCGGCGAGCACACGGCAGCGCCCGGTATCCACTGAACGTCACGGATGCGTCTCATATCACACAACGGATTCTCGACACGCCTGGCAGATATCACCGACAAATCCAGGCGCCGGCCATACTTTGGTGACAAGTTGATGATCCACCACGGCACGGCAGCCACCCAACAGCGTATGCTCTCAAACACTCGCAGCTGAAATAACGTGGCTGTTGGGGCAGCCAATGCCGCAGCTACTGACAACAGCGCGATCGGCGAGAGGAAGCACCGTGAGCGAGCAGCCACGTCAAGGACAGCTGGATCTTGCTGACCACCCGGCCACCGCGCCGCAGAGCAAAAGCAGCCCCGACCCCGTGCAGCCAGGCTTGTTCCCCGATGATTCGGTGCCCGACGAGCTGGTGGGTTACCGCGGGCCGAGCGCCTGTCAGATTGCCGGCATCACTTACCGCCAGCTTGACTACTGGGCTCGCACCTCGTTGGTGGTGCCCTCGATCCGCAGTGCGGCCGGATCGGGCAGCCAGCGACTCTATTCGTTCAAGGACATCCTGGTCCTCAAGATCGTCAAACGGCTGCTGGACACCGGGATCTCGCTGCATAACATCCGCGTTGCCGTTGACCACCTGCGTCAGCGGGGCGTGCAGGATCTGGCCAACATCACCCTGTTCTCTGACGGCACCAGCGTGTACGAATGCACCTCGGCCGAAGAGGTCGTCGACCTGCTGCAAGGCGGCCAGGGTGTGTTCGGCATCGCCGTGTCGGGGGCGATGCGAGAGCTGACCGGCGTGATCGCCGACTTCCCCGGTGAGCGGGCCGACGGCGGCGAGTCGATCGCAGCGCCGGAAGACGAGCTGGCCTCCCGCCGTAAGCACCGCGACCGCAAGATCGGTTAGACACCCGGCGGCGTAAACTGGTGGCCGCATCGCCCTCGCGCGGGAGAGTTCTGTGGCCGCCAGCTACAGACGCCGAAGGAGCAATACCTCTCCGTCAACCTCTCAGGCACCCGGACCGCCCGAGACAACGATGCCTCTGGAAAGTGGTGACGACCCCTGGTGGCCGTTGCCCGCCGATGGGGAAAGGCGCCATTTGCGCCGAATCTCTCAGGCGCCCGGCGCACGGGTGAAGACAGAGGGAGAGGGCTCCGTAATTGTGGTGCCCTACGTCAGGAGATTCTCCCGTGTCCGACCATTCCACGTTCGCAGACCGGCATATCGGGTTGGACAGCCGCGCCGTCGCGACCATGCTTGACGTCATTGGCGTCAACTCGCTGGACGATCTGGCCGCCAGATCGGTTCCCAGCGGAATCCTCGACAAGCTGGCCGGCAGTGGCTCGACGGTGCTGGCGCCTGGGCTGGATCAACTGCCACCGGCCGCGAGCGAAGCTGAAGCGTTGGCCGAGCTGCGGGCTCTGGCGGACAGCAACACGGTCGCGGTGTCGATGATCGGGCAGGGCTACTACGACACGCTCACCCCGCCGGTGCTGTTACGCAACATCATGGAGAACCCGGCCTGGTACACCGCCTACACGCCGTATCAGCCGGAGATCAGCCAGGGCCGGCTGGAAGCCCTGCTGAATTTCCAGACGATGGTTACCGACCTCACGGGGCTCGAGATCGCCAGCGCCTCGATGCTCGACGAAGGCACCGCGGCCGCCGAGGCCATGACGCTGATGCACCGCGCTTTCCGGGGCTCGACGAACCGGCTGGTGGTTGATGTCGACGTGTTCGCTCAGACCGCCGCCATCCTCGCCACCCGGGCCACGGCGCTGGGCATCGAGGTCGTTACCGCCGACCTCCGCTGCGGTCTTCCGGATCTGCCGGACGGAGGCGACTTCTTCGGGGTGATCGCCCAGCTACCCGGAGCCAGTGGGCGCATCACCGACTGGAGCACCCTGGTGCGCCACGCGCACGACCGTGGGGCGTTGGTGGCCATCGGGGCCGACCTGATCGCACTGACGCTGCTGACGCCGCCCGGTGAGATCGGCGCCGACGTCGCGTTCGGCACCACCCAACGGCTCGGCGTCCCAATGGGATTCGGCGGCCCCCACGCCGGGTACCTGGCGGTACACGCCAAGCACGCCCGCCAGCTGCCGGGGCGGCTGGTCGGGTTGTCCGTTGACAGTGATGGCACTCCGGCCTATCGACTGGCGCTGCAGACCCGCGAACAACACATTCGCCGCGACAAGGCCACCAGCAACATCTGCACCGCGCAGGTGCTGCTGGCGGTGATGGCCGCCATGTACGCTAGCTATCACGGACCCGAGGGCCTGACCGCCATCGCGCGCCGAGTGCACTCCCACGCCGAGACCATTGCCGGAGCGCTGGGCGACGCGCTGGTGCACGACACCTACTTCGACACCGTGCTGGCGCATGTTCCAGGCCGCGCGGATGAGGTGGTGGCCGCGGCAAAAGCCAACGGAATCAATGTCTGGCGCGTCGACGCCGACCATGTGTCGGTGGCGTGCGATGAAGCGACCACCGATGGTCACGTCACGGCGGTGCTGGATGCGTTCGGCGTGTCGGCCGGCGTGTCGGCCGGTGTCGATATCGCAACGCGCACGTCGGAATTCCTGACCCATCCAGCGTTTCGCCGGTACCGCACCGAAACCGCGATGATGCGTTACCTGCGCACGCTGGCCGACAAGGATATTGCCTTGGACCGCAGCATGATTCCGCTCGGCTCCTGCACTATGAAGCTGAATGCGGCCGCCGAGATGGAGGCGATCACCTGGCCGGAGTTCGGACGTCAGCACCCGTTCGCGCCAGCCTCCGATACGCCGGGCCTGCGCCGGCTCATCGCCGACCTGGAGAACTGGCTTATCGCCATCACCGGCTACGACGCCGTGTCGCTGCAACCCAACGCGGGTTCCCAGGGCGAGTACGCCGGCCTGCTGGCGATTCACGACTACCACGCCAGCCGCGGCGAACCGCACCGTGACATCTGCCTGATCCCGTCCAGCGCGCACGGCACCAACGCCGCCTCGGCGGCGCTGGCCGGGATGCGGGTGGTGGTAGTGGGTTGTCTGGAAAACGGCGATGTCGACCTCGACGACCTCCGCGCCAAGGTCAGCGAACACGCGGACCGGCTCTCGACGCTGATGATCACCTATCCCTCCACCCACGGCGTCTACGAGCACGACATCGCCGACATCTGCGCCGCCGTGCATGACGCGGGCGGGCAGGTCTACGTCGACGGCGCCAATCTGAACGCCCTGGTGGGCCTGGCCCGACCGGGCAAGTTCGGTGGCGACGTCAGCCATCTGAACCTGCACAAGACGTTCTGTATCCCGCACGGCGGCGGCGGCCCCGGCGTCGGGCCGGTGGCGGTGCGCTCGCACCTGGCCGAGTTTTTGCCCGGCCACCCGCACGCACCCGAACTTCCGCATGGACGGCCGGTATCCGCCGCCCCCTACGGGTCGGCGTCGATTCTGCCGATCAGCTGGGCCTACATCAGGATGATGGGCGGCGACGGCCTGCGCGCGGCCTCGCTGACCGCGATCGCGTCGGCCAACTACATCGCGCGGCGCCTCGACGAGTACTTCCCGGTGCTCTACACCGGCGAGAACGGCATGGTGGCCCACGAATGCATCCTGGATCTCCGTGGTCTCACCAAGGCCACCGGCGTGACGGTCGACGACGTCGCGAAGCGCTTGGCGGACTACGGCTTTCACGCACCGACCATGAGCTTTCCGGTGGCCGGCACGTTGATGGTGGAGCCCACCGAAAGCGAGAGTCTGGCCGAGGTAGACGCGTTCTGCGAGGCGATGATCGGCATTCGCGGTGAGATCGACCGCGTCGGGTCCGGGCAGTGGCCGGTGGACGACAACCCGCTGCGCGGCGCGCCGCACACCGCCGAGTGCCTGGTGGCAGCCGAGTGGAACCACCCATACACGCGGGAGGAAGCCGCGTATCCGCTGGGCAAGGCGTTTCGGCCCAAGGTGTGGCCGCCGGTGCGCCGCATCGACGGCGCCTACGGCGACCGCAACCTGGTCTGCTCATGCCCGCCGGTCGAGGCTTTCGCCTAGGGGGCTTAGCCGAATCGCTCGATGATCGCCGCGGCGATCTCCCCGGGAGCGTCCTCTTGGATGAAGTGGTTGGCGGTCGGCAACTCGACCAGCACATGGTCGGGGAATGCCGCGCGCATGTGCGGCAGCGACGGTCCGGGTCGGAACGCGAAATCCTTCATGCCCCATACGAACAGAGCGGGTTTAGCACCGAGCTTGACCGGCACGTCACGGGCGAGTCGCTCCAATAGAGGATGGGCGGCCAGAATCTGCTTCGGCATTTCGGCGACGCCCTTGCGCGCTTCGGCGTTGGGCTGCACCGCCCGGTAATGCTCCATCACGGACGGGCTGAGCCGGCGCGTCGTCCCGGCCGGAATCAGCCGTTCCACAAAGAAGTTGCGTTGCAGGATCGCGTACTGCATGGGCGGGCTGGACATCACGCGACTGAAGATCTTGGTGGTCAACACGTCGGTCGGCCAGAACCAGGTGTTGCCCAGCACGACTCCGCGGACCCGATCGGCACGCTCGACCGCAACGGCCATGCTGACCGGACCGCCCCAATCCTGTCCCATGGTCAGAAATCCCTCGAGACCAAGGTGGTCGACGAACTCGCCGATTGCGCCAGCATGCTCGTCGATCTTGTACCCGAAATTCGCCGGTCGTTCGGACAGGCCGAAACCGAAGTAATCCGGTGCGATGCAGCGGAATCGTTCCCGCAGCGCCACAATGATGTCGCGGTAGAGGAAACTCCAGGTGGGATTGCCGTGGCAGAACAAGATCGGCGGCCCGTCGCCCTCGTCGATGTAGTGGAGGCGGCCGTGCGGGCCGTCGAACCAGCGTGACTCGAACGGGTAGAGCTGCGGATCCGGCGAGAATTGCACCTGCATCGTCAAGTCCTAACTCAAGAAATTGTTGACCGCGGTGCCAAGATCAGGTCCGGCAGATGTCGACAGATTCTGATAGCTACCGCCACTGAGCCGGGCAACCGCTTCCCAGGTGGCCCGGTCCGGGTCTCCACCGAAGTCGATGACGTTGACCGCGACTGGTTTGGCCGGGTCGGCGCTGTTCTTGATGAAGTCTTGCAGCCCGGGACCGTCCAGACTCTGATCGGTATGCGGCCCAGCGGTGATCACTAATATCGAATTCTCTTGGCCGGCGCGGTAATTGGCCTGCATCTCCTGGTAGATCAACCGCAGGGTGGTGAATGACACCGCACCACCGCCTGATGAATACTGTTTGTCCAGTGCCGCCGACAGCGCCGCCGAGCGTGGCTGGCCGTTGACCTGGTCAGCCAATGGCCCGGCCGGCACCTCAGCTCGACCTTCGCGGCCGTCGAACGTCCACAGTCCAATGACCGCGGTGGGCGGTAACGACTTGATCCGGCTGTCGAGCGCCGCAACCACATTGGCCAGCCGGGTCTTCCCGCCGCCGTCGTCGGCGGGCAACGACTGGTCGAGCATGATCGTGGCGGCGACCCCGGTCGACGGGGCGGCCATGGTGTCGGCAAGCGTGGCGCGCATGGCCTCGTCTCCCACCGACAGGGTGGAGGGCAGCGCGGCGAAACCGGTCACTGGGCTGCTCGGCGGCTTGACACCGTTAACCCGAAATCCAGCCTTGGCCAGCCTCGCGAGTTGCTCGGGGGTATGCATATACCGAGCGAAGGCGCTGGCGGCGGTGGTCTGTTCCTGCTTCAACCAGGAGCCGCTGAGTAGCGCTGTCGGGTAGTCGGCCACCGCGACCGGCCCGGGCGGAGTCCAGGATCCCAACTTGCTCTTGGCGTCCGAAAGCGACTGCCCGCGCGCGAACAACTGCTGCTCAGTGGTGATGACCGCATGCACCGGTGCGGCCGCCACCTCCTCGGCTTTCGAGCTGGGCTTGAGCAGTGCGTTCATCGCCTCGTTCAGCGAGTCGTCGGGCAGTTTGGGTTGTGCGTTGACCAGGGTGCGAACCGCGGCGCTACCGGCCGTCGGCGGCGCGCCCGCGGGTGCCGACGCCGCGGCGATAGCCTCACCAGCCAGGAGCGACGCGTCGCCGTTGCCGGCGACCGGCAGGGCCAGCCGCAGCGATCCCCAGTTCGCCATCGACGCCGGGTTCGCTTGCAGCGCAGGCAGCGCCGCCCAGTTCTGTTTGGACAGAGCCTGGCTGAACTCCGGCCGGATGGCCAGCAACACCGGCGAGGTCACCAGCGATCGGGTGTCGCTGATGATCTTCTGACCCGCTGCCCCGGCCAGTCGGGCTGCGGAGATGGAACTACCGGGAATCCACAAACCCGGTTGGCTGCCCAGATCTGCCGGCCACTTGCCAATGAAGCCGCTGATCACGGCGTCGGAGCTAGCCGACTTGACCGATACCTCGACACAGCGGTCTCCGATGGGGCCCGCTTGTTTGTTGTAGCTGTCGGCAAGCTCCTTTACCTGCTCGACAATCGACGGGTCGGCGAGAACAGCGACGGAGTCCTTGCCTCCCACGCAGTTCGCGGCGGCCGAGTGCGAACGGTGCGACAACGCGTCACCGAAGAACTGCCACACGATCACACCGGCGACCACCACCACGACGGTGACCAGGGCAACGATCACCCCGATGCTGACACCGCGTCGGCCGCCGGTGCCGCGATGACCGCCCTGCCAGTTGCGGAGCCCGTGGTGGCTGGTCCGGAGAAGCGGTGGCGGGGGAGTCGCCGCCGGTGTCTGGTCGCCTGGTGGTTCCGCGTCCGTTGGGCGCAACCCGAAGTCGGGGTAATCGTCGGCGGCGGGCTCCGGGTAGCTTCCGTCGAATTGGCCGGCACCCCAACCATGAGCCACGGGCGGCTCAGCCGGCGGCGACTGGTCGAACGGCTCTGGATCGCGATCGGGCAGGGAATCCGCGGGGTCGGGCTTGCTGTGCCTACCCATCCCGGTCTACGCGTCCTCTCCCTCTCATCGTGTCCAGGTAGCCGCCTGTCAGGGGCACATCACGCACCGGCGCTGTCCGATTGGCCCGCCTTCTCCTCGGACCGCGAGCGGCCCGCATCGTCACCGGGCTCGCGCCTTATACTCCCGACGGCGGCGATGCAAAATCGGCTCGGTGTAGCCGTTGGGCTGTTGGCCACCGGACAAGATCAGCTCCTGCGCGGCCAGGAAGGCGATGCTGTCGTCGAAGTTTGGCGCCATCGGCCGGTAGGCCCGGTCCCCTTCGTTCTGCTTGTCCACCAGCGGCGCCATCCGTTCCAGGCTGGCCCGAACGTCTTCGCTGGTGATCACGCCGTGGCGCAGCCAATTGGCCAGCAGCTGACTGGAGATGCGCAGGGTGGCGCGGTCCTCCATCAGCGCAACGTTGTGAATGTCGGGCACCTTGGAACATCCGACGCCCTGTTCCACCCAGCGGACCACGTAGCCCAGGATGGACTGACAGTTGTTATCGACCTCTTCGCGGATCTCTTCCGGCGCCCAGGCCAGTTCCTTGGCGAGCGGAATGGTCAACAACTCGTTGAGGGTGGTGCGATTTTTGCCCGCGAGTTCGTCTTGCACGGCACCCACGTCTACCTGGTGGTAGTGCATCGCGTGCAGCGTCGCCGCCGTCGGCGACGGCACCCACGCGGTGGTGGCCCCGGCCTTGGGCTGGCCGATTTTCTGTTCGACCATGTCGGCCATCAACTCGGTCATTGCCCACATGCCCTTGCCGATCTGAGCCTTGCCCTTGAAGCCGGCGGCAAGTCCGGTGTCGACGTTGGCGTCCTCGTAAGCCTTGATCCAGGTGCTGTTCTTCATGGCGCCCTTACGGATCATCGGGCCGGCTTCCATCGACGTGTGAATTTCATCGCCGGTGCGATCCAGGAACCCAGTGTTGATAAACACCACTCGGTCGGCGGCTGCTTTGATGCACGCCTTCAAATTGAGCGTCGTACGCCGCTCTTCGTCCATGATGCCGACCTTGAGGGTGGCCTGCGGCAACCCGAGCACGTCCTCGACGCGGCTGAACAGCTCGCAGGTGAACGCAACCTCGTCGGGACCGTGCATTTTGGGCTTCACGATGTATACCGATCCGGTGCGGCTGTTCTGCAGCGGACCGTTCTGTTCGCCGCTGCGCAGCCCGTGGATGGCAATCAGCCCGGTGAACAGCGCGTCCTGGATACCCTCGGGCACCTCGTTTCCGTCGGCGTCCACAATCGCGTCGTTGGTCATCAGATGACCAACGTTGCGGACGAACAGCAGGCTGCGGCCGGGCAACGTCAACTCGCCGCCGTCCGGGGTGGCGTAGGTGCGGTCCGCGTTGAGCACGCGGGTGAACGTCGTGTCGCCCTTGCTCACCTCCTCCGACAGGTCGCCGCGGTTCAGGCCCAGCCAGTTCCGGTAGCCGAGCACCTTGTCGTCGGCGTCGACGGCGGTCACCGAGTCCTCGAAGTCCATGATCGTGGTGATCGCGGATTCGAGAATCACGTCCTTAATCCCGGCCCGGTCGGTGGCGCCAATGGGCGACTCCGGGTCGATCAGGATTTCGATGTGCAAGCCGTTGTTGACCAACAGCACCGACCACTTGGGGGAGCCCAGCTCGCCGGAATAACCGACGAACTTCTCCGGGCTGGCCAAGCCGGTTGAATCGGAACCGAGCGCAACCTGCAGGTGCCCGTCGTCGACGCTCAGTCCCGTTGCCGCGGCCCACGAGCCCGACGCCAATGGCACCGCGCCGTCAAGGAACTTGCGGGCATAGGCGATCACCTTGTCGCCGCGCACCCTGTTGTAGCCCGAGCCCTTCTCGGCCCCGTCGTCTTCGGCGATGACGTCGGTCCCGTACAGGGCGTCATACAGCGAACCCCACCGCGCGTTGGCAGCGTTCAGCGCGAACCGCGCATTGAGCACCGGAACCACGAGCTGCGGCCCGGCAGTGGTGGTGATCTCGTCGTCGACGCCAGAGGTGGTGATGGTGAAGTCGTCCGGTTCGGGCTGCAAGTAGCCGATGTCGGTGAGGAAGTGCCGGTAGGCCTCTTGGTCGAGCGGTGTAATCACCCGCTGCCGATGCCATTTGTCAATCTGCGCCTGCAGCTCGTCGCGAGTCGCCAGCAGTTCCTGGTTGCGCGGGGTGAGGTCGGTGACGACCTTGTCGACACCCGCCCAGAAGCTGTCGGGGTCGATACCGGTGCCGGGCAGGGCCTCGTTGTTCACGAAATCGTAGAGCACCCGAGCTACCCGCAAATTGCCTTCAGGCACCCGATCAGCCACGCGATCAGTCATTGTTCTCCTCCGTAATGGCCTTCCCGGCCCCTCAGCAGCCGCGCCGAACCATTTACAGACCCGACGACTAGCTACCGTCAGACTACCGATCGGCAGCCCGCCCAGCCTCGACGGGTCTAGCCTGGGCGACTCTCAATGCCAGGTCACGGCGCCCTGACAGCTTCGCCTCCAGCACTGCGACGGGCCGTGTGAATCGGTTTCTGGCAACGCGGGAACTTTGGATTTCGTTTCCGCCAGCACTTGTCTGATAGCCGTGGCCGATCCGATCATACGGGCTGGGAGGTCACTCGCGGGGGGTACGGTCACGCACGCTGCCGACCAGGTCCTCAACCAAATCTTCGAGCGCCACTAACGCGACGACCTTGCCGTCGTCGGCTGTCACCAGGGCCAGATGACTGTTGCTGCGGCGCATCCGCGACAGTGCATCCGGCAACCCGAGCGCCTGCGGAAGCGTCGGCAGCGGACGCACCAGCGCCCGATCGATCACCGTCTGCGGATCATCACCCAGCGCCAGCACATCCTTGATGTGCAGGTAGCCGATGTAGTTCCCGTCGCGGTCCACCACTGGGAAACGGGAGTAGCCGGTCTGGGCCAGGGCTTGCTCGACCGCACCGATCGTGGGCCCGCAGCCAGCCGAGGCCACCGATACCGCGTGGATGCGGCCCAGCGGAACCGCAACGTCTCCAACGACTCGGGTACGTACCCGCAGTGCGCGGGTCAGCCGGACATGCTCTTCCTGGTCGAGCAGGCCTTCCGACAGCGATTCGGCTATCAGCTCCGACAGCTCCGCGGTGGATACCGTCATGTCGAGTTCGTCCTTGGGCTGCACGCCGACCAGCTTCAGGACTGTGTTCGCGCACTTGTTATAGAAGACGATGAGCGGGCGCACGGCACGGACATAGGGCAGATACGCGGGCACCAGCAGCATCGCTGTGCGCTCCGGACCGGCCAGCGCGATGTTCTTGGGCACCATCTCGCCCAGCAGCACGTGCAGCGTCACCACCAGGGCCAACGCGATGATGAACGACAACGTGTGTAGCAACGCCGGGTGGACGCCGGTCAGCTCGAACGACGACCGCAGCAGCGATGCGACCGCCGGTTCGGCGATCCGGCCAAGCAACAGCGATGCCACGGTGACGCCCAGTTGGGCGCCAGCGAGCATCGCCGGCAGTTGTTCGCCGGCGCGGATGACGGTGACCGCACTGGCCCTGCCCTGCTCGGCTAGCGCTTCCAGGCGGTCGCGGCGAGCCGAGATCATGGCGAACTCTGCGCCGACGAAGAAAGCGTTGAGCGCGATGAGCATGATCGCCAGCAGCACGGCCAGGATGGAGTTCATCGCTCTTGTTCGTCCAGTCGGGGCATTTCCTTCAGCTCCAGCAGGTCCAGCCGGCGCCCGTCCAGCTGCACTACCTTGGCCTGCCAGCGCATGGTCTCATCAGGCAGGCCGTTTCGGTTCAAGGCGGGGAGTTCGACCGTCTCGCCGGCCACCGGAATGTGCCCGAGCTCGCGCAGCACCAGGCCGCCGATCGTCTCGTACGGGCCTTCCGGCGCCCGGTAACCGATCGCGGTCTCCACCTCGTCGATGCGCAGCAGACCCGACACCCGCCAGCCGCTGCCGTGCGCCACCACATCTGGAGTCGCATCGTCGTGCTCGTCGCGGACGTCGCCGACGATCTCCTCGATCAGGTCCTCGACGGTGACCATCCCGGCGGTGCCGCCGTACTCGTCCACCACCATCGCGGTCTGCAAGGAGTTGGCGCGGATCTGGGCCATCACGGCATCGCCGTCCAGCGTCGAGGGCACCACCGCGACCGGTTTGGCCACCGTCCGCAGCGGGGTCTTTGCCCGCTGGGCGGCCGGTACCTGGAAGGCCTGCTTGACGTGCACGATGCCGACGGTCTCGTCCAGGTCGCCCTGCACGACCGGAAACCGCGAGAACCCCGTCGCGGCGACCGCGGCCACCAGATCGACGACCGTGTCGTCGGTCTGTAGGGCGACGATCTTCGATCGCGGCGTCATCAATTCTTCGGCGGTTCGCGTACCGAACTGCAGCGAACGGTGCATCAGCGACGCCGTGGCGTCGTCCAGCGAGCCGCGGCGCGCCGAGGTGCGCACCAGCGACACCAGTTCCTGGGGAGTGCGCGCCGACCGCAATTCTTCGGCCGGTTCGATGCCGAGCCGCCGCACGATCCAGTTCGCCGCCCCGTTGGTCATCCGGATCGCCGGGGTGAACAGCACCGAGAACAACCATTGCGGCAACACGACCGCACGCGCGGTCCGCAGCGGCCGCGCCACACCTAGGTACTTAGGCACGAGCTCGCCGAACACCATCGACACCGACGTCACCGCCACCAGCGCCAACGCGGTGGTGATGGTGTCGGCCAACTTCTCGGAGACACCGATCGCGTCCAACCACGGATGAGGCAATGCCGCCACCAGCGGCTCGGTCAGGTATCCGGTGGCCAACGTGGTGATCGAGATACCCAATTGGGCACCCGAGAGCTGGAATGACAGCCTGCGGTGGGCCCGTCGGATCAGGCGGTCCCGGGCGCCCCCGCCGCGCGCGTTAGCTTCCACGGTGCTGCGGTCCAGGGCGGTGAGGGAGAATTCGGACGCGACGAAGATCGCGGTGCCGAAGGTCAGCGCCAATATGGCCAGCACGCTGAGCACGCTGCCGGAGTGATTCATGAGCCCTTCACCAGCCGGTGGGCAGGGCATGCCCTTCGGCGAAGCCGGCGGCCGACTGCACACCGACCACCGCCCGCTCGTGCAGCTCTTCCAGGTTCGCGGCGCCCACATAGGTGCACGTGCTGCGCACGCCGGAGGTGATGTGGTCGATCAGGTCCTCAACGCCGCCGCGGTCGGGGTCCAGGCCCATCCGCGACGTCGAGATGCCTTCCTCGAAAAGCGCCTTGCGGGCCCGGTCGAACAGGCTTTCCGCGCCCGAGCGGGCGACCACCGCCCGTTTGGACGCCATGCCGTAGCTCTCCTTGTAAGGCTGATTGTCGCGGTCACGCATCAGGTCGCCCGGGGACTCATAGGTGCCGGCGAACCACGACCCGATCATCACATTCGACGCACCGGCGGTCAGCGCCAGGGCCACATCGCGGGGGTGGCGGATGCCGCCATCCGCCCACACGTGACCACCCAAATCTCGGGCTGCAGAGGCACATTCGACCACCGCAGAGAACTGCGGGCGGCCCACCCCGGTCATCATTCGGGTGGTGCACATCGCGCCGGGCCCGACGCCGACCTTCACTATGTCGGCGCCGGCCTCGATCAGGTCACGAGTTCCCTGGGCAGACACCACATTTCCGGCCACCAGCGGCACGCCCAGATCCAGCGAGGCGACCATCTTGATCGCGTCCAGTGTCTTGACCTGGTGTCCGTGTGCGGTGTCGATGACCAGGAGGTCCACCCCGGCCTCGGCCAGCTCCTGGGCCTTGGACGCCACGTCGCCGTTGATGCCGACGGCCGCACCGATCCGTAGCCGGCCCGCTTTGTCGATCGCCGGGCTGTAGATGCCGGTGCGGATGGCGCCGGTGCGGGTGAGCACTCCGGCCAGGGTGCCGTCGGTATGGGTCAGCACCGCGACGTTGATCGGCGCGTGTTCAAGGAGATCGAAGATCTTGCGCGGCTCGGTGCCCGCGGGCGCAGTGACGAAGTCCGTGGCGGCGATGTCGCGTACCCGGGTGAACCGGTCCACGCCCACACACGACGATTCCCGCACCAGACCGATCGGCCGGCCCTCGAAAACCACGACGGCGGCGCCGTGCGCGCGCTTATGGATCAGCGCAGTGGCGTCGGATACCGAATCATCGGGCGCCAGCGTCACCGGGGTGTCGAGCACCAGGTCACGACCTTTGACGAACTCCACCATCTGCTGAACAGCAGGAATGGGCAGATCTTGCGGGAGGATCACGATGCCGCCGCGGCGGGCCACCGTCTCGGCCATCCGCCGTCCGGCCACCGCCGTCATGTTGGCGACGACAACCGGGATGGTGGTCCCGGAGCCGTCGACGGTGGAGAGGTCGACGTCGAACCGCGACGCGACGTTGGACTGGTTAGGCACGATGAACACGTCGTTGTAGGTCAGGTCGAACGCCGGGCGGTGCCCGTCAAGAAACTTCATCGTCTAGTACAACTCGCTAGGCAGGAACTTCGCTTCGGTCTCCGCTCCACAGGGTGTGGAACTTCTTGCCCGGCTCCTCATCGGTACGCCCGTAGGTATGCGCACCGAAGAAATCGCGCAGGCCCTGGGTAAGCGCGGCTGGGAGCCGCTCGGTGCGCAACCCGTCGTAGTAAGACAACGCCGAGGAGAAGCCCGGAATCGGAATACCCAATTGCGTCGCCGTCACCACCACGCGGCGCCAACTGTCGATGGCCGCTTCGATCGCGCTGCGGAAGTACGGGGCGACGATCAGCGTGGGCAGGTCGGGGTCCTCGCGGTAGGCCTCTTTGATCCGGTTGAGGAATTTGGCCCGGATGATGCAGCCGCCACGCCAGATAGTCGCCAGGTCTCCGGGCGTGATTCCCCAGTCGTATTCGGCGCTGCCGGCCTGTATCTGGTTGAACCCTTGGGCATAGGCAATGATCTTCGACGCGTACAAGGCCTGTCGGACATCTTCGGTGAATCGGGTTGCGGCTTCAGAGTCGGCGGGGCTTACGCGCCCCTGGAGTTCACCCGAGGCCAATCCCGTGGTCGCCTTCCGTTGGGCCACCGAGCCCGAGAGCGCCCGCGCGAACACAGCCTCGGCGATGCCGGTAACGGGTACGCCCAGGTCCAGCGCGGACTTCACCGTCCAACGGCCGGTGCCCTTCTGCTCGGCCTCGTCGGCGATGACGTCGACGAGCGGCTTGCCGGTCTTGGCGTCGGTCTGGCGCAGCACCTGCGCGGTGATCTCGACCAGGAAGCTGTCCAGGTCGCCGGAGTTCCATTCGTCGAATACCTCGGCGATCTCGCCCGCGGTCTTGCCCAGCGCGTCGCGCAGCAACTGGTAGGCCTCACCGATCAGCTGCATGTCGGAGTACTCGATGCCGTTGTGCACCATCTTGACGAAGTGCCCGGCACCGTCGGGTCCGATGTGCGTGCAGCACGGCACGCCGTCGACGTGCGCGGAGATCTCTTCGAGCAGCGGGCCGAGCGATTCGTAGGACTCGGCTGGCCCGCCCGGCATGATCGACGGTCCGTTGAGGGCGCCTTCCTCGCCACCAGAGATGCCGGCGCCGACGAAGTGCAGACCGCGCTCCCGTATTGCCTTCTCCCTACGGATGGTGTCGGTGTAGAGCGCGTTGCCGCCGTCGATGATGATGTCGCCTTCTTCCATCGCGTCGGCAAGCTCGTTGATGACGGCATCGGTGGGGTCGCCGGCCTTGACCATGATGACGACTCGCCGCGGCTTTTCCAGTGCCGCAAGGAATTCCGGGATCGTTTCGCTGCGCACGAAGTTGCCGTCAGAGCCGTGCTCGGCCAGCAACGCGTCCGTCTTGGCCACCGACCGGTTGTGCAGCGCCACGGTGTACCCGTGCCGGGCGAAGTTCCGGGCCAGGTTCGAGCCCATCACGGCCAGCCCGGTGACGCCGATTTGGGCGGTCGCAGCCCGCGAATCCGACGAACTCATGTCCTACCTCTCAGTGTTCGGGAACAGCCGTTCGCAAAACTTCGTACTTTCGAACAGACTTCGTACTTTCGAACAGACTTCGTACTTTCGAACAGACTTCGTACTTTCGAACAGACTTCGTACTTTCGAACAGATTTCGTACTTTCGAACAGACTTCGTACTTTCGAATAGACACTGTGGCACAGCGGCCGTTCCGGTGCTCCACGGTGCTCAGCTCCGCGTCAGGCGGTGACCAACCGGTGCAGCTCCGTGAGCCACGGTACGGCCAGCGCGATGGTAGGCACCACCAGCACGGCCGCCGCAGTCAGATAGGCGCCAGCCGACAGCAGCGGGCTGTTACCCCGGCCCGACAGCCGTCGTACCCGCAACACGGTGCTGGGCCCGCCCGCGGCCAGCGCACCCGATGGCGCACGACCAGCGGCACAGGCCACCAGGGCCCGGGCCAGGGGAGTGCGCCCGGCGGTGCGCACCGCGGCGTCATCGGCCAGCAGCTCCGCCAGCAGCCGCACCGCGCCCAGCGCATTGGCACTGCGGACCAGCCGCGGAAATGCCGCATGGACGGCGGTGAACGCTTCCAGCACCAAGTCGTGGCGGGCCCGAAGATGTGCCCGCTCATGCGACAAGATTGCGGCGACTTCGGCATCGGCGAGCGTGCTGAGGGCCCCCTCGCTGACCACGACCCGGCTGCGCACTCCGGGCAGGCAGTAGGCGAGGGGTTGGGCGA
>JALHRH010000052.1 GCA_022841565.1 Mycobacterium sp.
ACAGCCGTTCCACATCGGCGCGCTCGCATACCGCGGTGCCGGGTGTCAGCAGCATCGCCGCGCCCGCGGCGACGCCCAGCCGAACGGACTTGGCCAGCGGCCATCCCTGGGTCAAGCCGACGGCGATGGCGGCGACCATCGCGTCGCCGGCGCCCACACCGCTGCCTCCCTCCATCGGCACCGCCGCGAATCGTTGGCAGCTGTGGTGAGTGGCCAGCAACGCCCCGGCCGAACCCAGAGACACCACCACGACCTCGGCGCGACCGCCGTCCACGAGTTCCCGAGCGGCTGCGATTTGTTCTGTCTCGGTGGCTAATTCGCGTCCCACGCAGTCGCGCAGTTCTCGTGCGCTCGCCTTCAGCAGGAAGATCCCCGACGAGACTCCGTGCAGGCCACCGCCGGAAGTGTCGAGAATGAGGCGGGCGCCCACGTCGCGCGCGATGCCGGCCACCCGTTGATAGAAATCGGCGGGAACGCCGGGCGGCAGGCTGCCGCTGGCCACCACGAATTCAGCCGACCGCGCCGCCATCCGCAGCTCCTGCAGGCACCTGTCCTGCTCGGTCGAGGTGAGCACCGGCCCGGGGAGGACGAACCGGTACTGGCGGCCGGTGCTGGTCTCGTTGACGGTGAAGCTCTCTCTGGTGGTGCCGGCGATCGGGATTTCACCAAAGGGCACACCCGCGTCGCTGAGTAGCCGGGTGAGAAGTCCGCCGTGCGAGCCGCCCGCCGGCAATACCGCGAATGCCGAGCCGCCGAGCGCGTGCGCGATCCGGGCGACGTTGACGCCGCCGCCGCCCGGGTCATAACGCGTTGCGCTGCAACGCAACTTACTGGTCGGCCGAACCACGTCGACGCTGGTGGTGATGTCGAGCGCGGGGTTCATCGTCAGCGTGACAATCCGCGGTAGCCCCGGTGGCAAACCGGCGTGCATCCTCAACTGGGTTCGTTCCTGGGCTCGTTCCTGGGCTCGTTGCTGGGGACTAGAGGCCACTGGGATACGTCTCCGGCGTCTCACCGGCAACCCACCCGCTCGTGGTCTCGAGAGGTTCGAGCGCACGTGTGGTGTCGATGTGGATCATCGCGTCGAATTGATCAACTGGGCGGACGTGGAAGTAGTGGCTTTGCCGCTCGGTCGCGGGCTGGTAGATCACCCCGATGGCTCGGGCCAACCGGACGGCCGACAGTGGGTCGGCCGCCTTTTCATTGATCCGCGCCGACACCAGAAATGCGCCTTTGCCGCTGTCGTGGAACAGGTCTTCGACGCTCCCGGGAAGCGCGGGCCGAACCACCTTGCGTTCGGCGACGCCACCCCACTCGCTGGCCGCCGTGACCGTACCCGAATAGGTGCTCAAGCCGATCAGGCGCGCGTCGTCGCCGTATCGCTGCCGGGCAAGTTGACCCAGCGTGAGCTGTCCATCCGCCCACACCTCGGTCGCGGTGGCGTCGCCGACGTGGGAATTGTGTGCCCACACCACAATTCGCGCGGGCGGAGCATCGCCGTGGCGGTCCAGGTGCTTCAGCAGGGCGTCCAGGGTCTGCGCCATGTGTTTGTCCCGCAGATTCCACGAGGAGACCCGGCCGCTGAACATCGACCGGTAGTACACCTCGGCGTCGCGCACCGTTTGCGCATTCTGCTGGGCATAGAACAGCTCGTCTTCGGCGAGCAGACCGTCGGCCCGCAAATAGTCGAGCGCGTGGCGCTGCAACTCGACCAACTGCTCGATCGCCTCGCGTTCACACTTGGGTCCCGCGCCGAACGCTGCCTGGTAACCGTATGCCTGCCCATCGTCGCCCGCGGGGTGGTCGAAGCACGCGTACCGAGCCCGTGCCCGCGCGGCCGCCGCGGGATCCACGGTGTCAAGGTAGGCGATCACCTCGTTCATCGACCGGTGCAGGCTGTAGAGATCGAGCCCGTAGAACCCGGCCTGCCGCTCACCGCGCTGATTGTGCTCACGTAGCCAGTCGGCGAAGTCGCGAAGCACGGTGTTGCGCCACATCCACGCCGGAAAGCGTTGGAAACCGCTCAGCGCTTCGTCGGCGGTGCTGTCCTTACCCAGCCCGCGAACATAGCGGTTCACCCGGTAAGCATCGGGCCAGTCCGCCTCCGCAGCAACGGCGCCGAAGCCCTTCTCCTCGATCAGCCACTTGGTGATGGTCGAACGGGCCTCGTAGAACTCGTGCGTGCCGTGCGAGCTCTCGCCGATCAGCACGATCCGTGCGTCACCGATGACCTCTTCGAGCGTTTCGCGTGGCGGAATGCCTTGTGGCGCATCGACGGCCACGTCGGCAATCATCTCGGCTGCTGTCGGTGCCGCGGGTTGGATCAGCGTGAGCCCCGTGGTCGGGGTAGCCAGCAGTTCGCGCACCTCTTCGTCGGTGACCTGACGGAAGTCCCAGAACGACTCTCCGACAGCGAGAAACGGCGTAGGCATGGAAGCGCACACCACCTCGTCGACCAGACCGGCGAATTCCCGGCAGGTTGATTCCGGGGCGGCGGGCACGGCGATCACGATCTGCGCGGGCTCGGCGTCGCGCAAAGCCTGCACAGCCGCGAACATGCTTGCGCCGGTGGCTAATCCATCGTCAACGAGAATCACCGTCCGGCCGGCCACCGCTACCGGCGGGCGACCGCCGCGATAGGCGGCCTCGCGCCGGACCAGCTCGCGGCCTTCGCGCTCGGCGATTTCGCGCAGTTGCGCCGGCGTGATCCGCAACCCCCGCAACACATCGTCGTTCACCACCACACGACCACCGCTGGCCAGCGCGCCCACGGCGAATTCCTCGTGTCCCGGGACGCCGAGCTTGCGCACGATGAACGCATCCAGTGGGGCGTGCAGCGCTGCCGCCACCTCCCACGCGACGGGTATTCCTCCGCGCGCGAGGCCCAGCACGATCACGCCCGGGTTATCGCGGTAGCCGCCCAACAGGTTTGCCAAAACCCGGCCGGCTTCGCGACGGTCGCGGAACACGCGCCGCGGCGCGGGCCGAGAGGCCGCTGCTGAACTGGTCATGGTGCACGCTCAATCATCATCGTGGAAATTCCGGATCTCACATTGCCTATGCCAATGCCTAATCGACCAAAGCGCGGACGCCTTCGGTAGGGACCGAAGTCCCGGCCTGAGGTAGCCATAAGCCCTCCGATCAGCACCGGACCTCCAGCACCTCACCGAGCGGGCGCCGCGGGGTGGCCGCAGGGATCGGACCCGACGGTGCGATGCCGACTCGGATTAGCACTTGGGGAACATCCGCGCGACCGTCGGTGAGGTTGCGCAGCATGTCGCGACCGGGCTCCAGCTCCGTGGCGTGCGTGATCGGGCAGGTCGCCAGACCCGCCACAGTGCACTCCAGCAGCACGGCCGAGAGCGCCTGCCCGCAGTTCAGCGCATCCGCGCGGGTGTCTTCAGCCGTCCACAGCAGCATGATTTTTGCCTGATCGTGTCTGCTCCCGACACCCTCCGGGTCGGCATCGGTGGGGAACTCCCGGTTCACGCCGACCCCACAGGCTTCCACGCCCGACACCAGCGCGCCCCGCGGTATGCCGTCGTGTTCCCTGGTAGGCGCTGTCCAGCAGCTCAACTCGTGGTGATAGCTGTCGTCGTAGCGGCGCAGCGCCTCGCTGAGCCGGGTGGCCTCGGCCAGCCGCGGTCGCGCATCGTCACCGAGTACCTCCAGCCCCACCTGATGCTCGTCGACGCAGTTGCGCAGCAGCGGCTGCAGTGACGGCCAGTCATTGGGCGGGCGGAACGGGCGTCGGTCGGTGTGGCGAAGGGTGATTGCGTTGGCCCGGTCGCGGCGGGCCCGGCCGATGTAGGTCATCGGAGTGAAGTCGATCGAGGCCAGATGGTCGAGATTGTTCGGGTTGGGAAAAGGGTCGACGTGGGTGTCCCAGCCGACCGCAGCCATCGCGACCCGGAGGTGGTCGAGGGCGGCGCCACAGCTCAGGATGGCTTCCCGGCCAGAGCTGTCCGCCGAGGTCACGATCCGGGTCGGGTCGACGAACAGTTCGACGGTCGCGCCTTTGTTCACCCACCGCCACGGCTGGCTGTTGTGCAGTGAAGGAGCGTGGCACGCCAGCTCCACTGCGTTCGTGATCACCGCGGTTTCGACCAGTGTCTTGGTCATCGCACTCACCCTTTCTCCCTGAGTACGACGCTGCGCCATCGACTCCACCCGATGCCAGGGTCCTTGGTCACCATCGTCGTGTCATAGGACCCCGCCGCAGTCCCTGCCCGGCGTTGCGACATCCGGCCGGGTTGATCGATGACCTTCTTCCCTATTGCGAAGGGTGGATCGGGAACAGGCTTGAGGAGCCAGCACTCAGGGGATCAGGACCCGCACATGGATGTGATTCACAAGACGCCGCACGACTTGCGCGTCCAGCCGAATCTTGCCAACTACGAAAAAGCTCGCGCGCACTTCCACTGGTCCGATGCGCCCAGGCTGTGCGACGGCATGGGCGAAGGGAAATGCAACATCGCCTATGCGGCCGTCGACCGGCACGCGAGCGGGCCGATCAGCACTCGTGCCGCAGTTCGCTTCCTGACCGACGACGCGGCGGGATCGCTTGTCGTCCGCGAGCTGAGCTACGCCGAGCTGAGTAACCGGGTCACCCGGTTCACCGGGGTGCTGCGCACCCTGGGCATCGGCAAAGGCGACCGGGTCTTCGCCATCATGGGCCGCATCCCCGAGCTGTACATCACGATGCTGGGTGCCCTGCGAAACGGCAGTGTCGTCTCACCGTTGTTCTCGGCCTTCGGTCCGGAGCCGATCGCCACCCGGGTGGATATCGGTCAGGCCGACGTACTGGTTACCACCAGGGCGATCTATCAGCGCAAGATCGCCAAAATTCACGACCGGCTGGCCTCGGTGCGGCACGTGATCGTCGTGGACGACGGCGCCCACGGCGAGCCGCCCCCAGGAACGGTCGATTTCTGGCAATGCATGAACGCCGCCGACGAGCACGCGCCGGTAGAGCCGACGACGGCCGACGACCCGGCGCTGCTGCACTTCACCAGCGGCACCACCGGCACACCGAAAGGCGCTATCCACGTCCATGGTGCCGTCGCCATGCACTACGTGACGGGCTTGTACGCGCTCGATCTGCATCCCGACGACATCTATTGGTGCACGGCGGATCCCGGCTGGGTCACCGGAACGTCCTACGGGATCATCAGCCCGCTGCTACACGGTGTCACGTCGATTGTCGACCAGACCGAATTCGACGCGGAACGGTGGTACCGGATCCTGCAGGACCAACAGGTGTCGGTCTGGTACACCGCGCCCACCGGCATCAGGATGCTGATCAAAGCCGGTCCCGAACTGCCGGCCCGCTTCAGTTTTCCGCGCCTGCGGTTCATCGCCAGCGTGGGCGAACCACTCAACCCCGAAGCCGTGTGGTGGGGAAAACGGTGCCTGGGCCTACCGATTCACGACAATTGGTGGCAGACCGAGACGGGCGGCATCATGATCGCCAACACGCCAGCATTCGACATCAAGCCGGGCTCGATGGGCCGGCCACTACCCGGGGTCGACGCATGCATTGTGCGCAACAACGACGACGGCAGCATCACCGTAGTGGAAGAACCAGACGTCGAGGGCGAGCTTGCCCTCAAACCCGGCTGGCCGTCGATGTTCCGCGGCTATCTGCACGCCGACGACAGATACCGAAAGTGCTTCAGCGACGGGCTTTATCTCACCGGCGACCTAGCCAAACGGGATGCCGACGGATACTTCTGGTTCGTCGGCCGCAAAGACGACGTGATCAAGTCCGCCGGGCACCTGATCGGCCCGTTCGAGGTGGAAAGCGCACTGACCGATCATCCGGCGGTGGCCGAGGCGGCCGTCATCGGTAAGCCCGACCCCACCGTCGGGTCTGTCATCAAAGCCTTTGTCACCCTCAAGGACGGCTTTGTCGCCAGCGATGAACTGCGGCTGCAACTGCTTGGTCACGCCCGCAAGCGGCTCGGTCCTGCGGTCGCGCCCAAAGAGATCGAGTTCGCCGATTCGTTGCCACACACCAGCAGCGGCAAGATCATGCGTCGCCTGTTGAAGGCCCGCGAACTCGGGCTGCCCGAAGGCGACACGTCCACGATCGAGCACCCGCACGATCAACAACCCCAAGGAGCGTCGCTGTGACGGAGAAGGATCTGACGCATGCACTGTTGTCGGACATGGTGCGGGTGCGCCGGATGGAAGAGAAATGCGCAGAGTTGTACAGCGCGGCCAAGATTCGCGGCTTCCTGCACCTTTACGTCGGCGAGGAAGCCGTGGCCGCCGGGTCATTGCGCGCGTTGACCGACGAGGACGCCGTGGTGGCGACCTATCGCGAGCATGCGCACGCGCTGCTGCGCGGCATCCCGATGACCAGGATCATGGCCGAGATGTTCGGCAAGCAGGAAGGTTGCTCCCGCGGTCGCGGCGGGTCAATGCACCTGTTCGACGCGTCCCGGCACTTTTACGGCGGCAACGCGATCGTGGCCGGCGGCCTACCGTTGGCGGTCGGCATCGCACTCGCCGACGCCATGCTGAAGCGAAACCGGGTGACGGCGTGCTACTTCGGTGACGGAGCAGTGGCCGAGGGCGCCTTCCACGAGTCGTTGAACATGGCCGTGCTGTGGAACCTGCCGGTGCTGTTCCTTTGCGAGAACAACCTTTACGCCATGGGCACCTCATTGGCACGGGCGCAGTCGCAGACCGATCTCACCGCCAAGGCGGCCGCATACCGCGTCGATGCGCTGGCCGTCGACGGGATGGACGTCGAGGCGTGTTACGAAGTCACCCGAAAGGGTGTCGATCACGTGCGCAGTACCGGCGGCCCGTTCTTCATCGAGTTCCGTACCTACCGGTTCCGGGCGCACTCGATGTTCGATCCTGAGCTGTACCGGGACAAGGCCGAAGTCGAAAAATGGCGCGAGCGCGACCCCATCGACCTGTTCATTCAGCGGCGGCGCCGCGACGGACTGATCACCGACGCCGATGTGCGTGACATCGAAGCCGCGGCCGGCGCCGAGATCGCCGACGCGGTGGCCTACGCCGAGGCCGGAACCAGGGAAGACGTGGCCGACCTGGCCCGTGACGTGCTCACCCCGCTGGAGGCGGCGCGATGAAAACGACCTACCGCACCGCTGTTCACGACGCGATCCGCGACGCGTTGCGCGACGATTCACGCGTGGTCCTGATGGGAGAGGACGTCGGGCGCTACGGCGGAACGTACGCGGCATCGAAGGGACTGCTGGAGGAGTTCGGACCGGAGCGGGTGCGCGATACCCCGCTCTCCGAACTCGGATTCGTCGGAATCGGTATCGGCGCCGCCCTCAACGGGTTACGCCCGATCGTCGAAGTCATGACGGTGAACTTCAGCCTGTTGGCACTCGACCAGATCGTCAATACCGCTGCGGCCCTGCGGCATATGTCCGGTGGGCAGTTCTCGGTGCCGATCGTCGTCCGGATGGCCACCGGGGCAGGGCGCCAACTCGCCGCCCAGCATTCCCACAGCCTGGAACCGTGGTATGCCCACATCCCGGGGATCAAGGTCGTGGCACCTGCCACCGTCGAGGACGCCTACGGCATGCTCGGACCGGCACTGGCCGATCCGGATCCGGTGATCATCTTCGAACACGTTCAGCTCTACAACACCGCTACCGACATCGACGCGTTGGAGCCGACGGATATCACCCGGGCGGCGGTACGCCGGGAGGGCAGCGATGTCACCCTGATCGCCTACGGCGGTTGCGTGTCCAAGGCACTCGATGCGGCGAACGAATTGTCCCTGGCCGGGATCGACTGCGAGGTGGTGGATCTGCGGGTGCTGCGACCGTTGGACACCGAGACGATCCTGGATTCGGTTCGCAAGACCCATCGCGCCGTCGCGATCGACGAGGCCTGGCGTAGCGGTAGCTTGGCAGCCGAGATCTCCGCGGTAATCATGGAAGGCGCGTTCTATGATCTAGACGCGCCAGTCGGCCGGGTATGCAGCGAAGAGGTGCCGATTCCCTACGCGAAACACCTTGAGGAGGCGGCGCTTCCACAGCCGCACAAGATCGTCGCCGCGGTGCGCGATCTGTTCGGGGACCAATGATGATCGAGTTCAGAATGCCCGCCCTGGGCTCCGACATGGACGAAGGCACCCTCAATGAGTGGCTGGTCAAGCCGGGTGACAAGGTGACCCGCGGCCAGGTCGTCGCCGTCATCGAAACCACCAAGGCCGCAGTCGAAATCGAGTGCTGGCAGGAGGGCACCATCGACGAGCTGGTGGTGCCGGTCGGCGCCACCGTGGAAGTGGGAGCGGTGCTGGCCACCTTGCGGGAGGCGGGTGAGACGGCCGAGGCGCCCGTCAAGAAAGCACCGAGGAAGGCTTTCCCCAAACGCGCCCCGAAAGCGCCGCGCAAGGTGCCCCAGCCGGTGGCCTCGGCACCGGCACCGGCACCTGCGCGGCCGGCCGGGCCACAACACCGGCGCTGGGTTTCTCCGGCCGCGCGGCGGCTGGCGGCAAACCTCAGCGTCGACCTCGACGCAGTCAGTGGCACCGGTCCGCAGGGCGCGGTGACGATCGTCGACGTCGAACACGCCGCCGCCACCCGGCCACCGGTCAAGAAGCCGGCACCGAAAGCCACCGGCGAGCGCATGTCGATGGCCGAGCGGGGCGCCGCGATGCGCCAGTCGATCGCGGCCGCCATGAGCCGATCCAAGCGCGAGATACCGCACTACTACCTGGCCGACGAGATCCTGATGGACACCGCGCTGACCTGGCTCACTGCCCGAAATGCGCAGCGGCCCATCACCGAACGCGTATTGCCGGCCGTGCTGCAACTCAAGGCGGTGGCCCTGGCCGCGCAGCGCTTCGGCGAGTTCAGCGGATTCTGGCGCGATTCCGGCTACCAGCCCGCCCCCGCGGTGCACGTCGGTGTCGCCATCTCGCTGCGCGGCGGTGGTCTGGTGGCTCCCGCCATTCACGATGTCGCCGAGAAGAAGCTCGACGAGTTGATGACCGACCTCACCGACCTGGTGGCCCGAGCGCGTGCCGGTTCACTGCGCAGTTCGGAGATGTCCGACCCCACCATCACCGTCACCAACCTGGGTGATCAAGGGGTCGACACGGTGTTCGGCGTGATCTACCCGCCGCAGGTCGCCCTGGTCGGTTTCGGCAAGACGACGCAGCGGGTCTGCGTGATCGACGGCGGGATCCGGGTCGTCAGCGCCGTGCAGGGCACCCTGGCCGCCGACCACCGGGCCAGCGACGGTCACCGCGGTGCCCTGTTTCTGGCCGCAATCAACGAACTGCTGCAACAACCCGACTTACTGGAGAAGTGACGGCAATGAAAACGAGCCAAGATACCCGCGGCGTGGTGCTGTCGGTGCTGACATCCATCGCCCCCGAAGTCGAAGCCGACGACATCAGCGATGATGTACTGCTGCGCGACCAGGTCGACCTGGATTCGATGGACTGGCTGAACTTCCTGCTCGGCATCCACAAACGGTTTAATGTCGACATTCCGGAGTCCGATTACGCGTCGCTGCGCACCCTGGCAGACGTGGTCGGTTACGTCGAAACTCACGCGGCGCCATAATTCCACTATGATTTTCGCTCTGCGGCTAGGGCGACGTCTTTCGGCGTGTCGTCGCCGTGGACGCAGATTCAGCGCATTCAAATCATGGTCATGACAACTTATTCCGACATTCGCCCGCTTCGCCAGGTAGGCGATCCACTGGCCGACACCGTCGCGGCAACACTGCTTGACACCGGTCAGGTCAAACATGTCAATGAATTGTTTTCGGCTGATCATCACCGCAGATCGCGACGTTCCGGACAGCGCGCCACCGCTGTTGCGGGACTATCTTGCCGAGACCCATTGTTTTCCGAACTGGTTCGACGACAACCGCGTGCGCCGCAGCGAGGCATTTTTCCGTCGGCACGGGAAAATGGCGGTAGTCCTTGAGGCCACAGCGGGCTTAACGAGCACGTATGTCAATCCCGCGGCGGCGCGAACGATGCATGCCACCCATCAGCTCGACCACCCGCAGCGGCGGCTCGCGCATTCGGCTCGCCTGTATAAGGCAATGGCTGACAAGGATGCCTATACCGCGCAGTCAAGGCTGATCCCGACGTGTCAGAAGGTGCGGCTCGTGCACGCCACGGTGCGTCAGTTGCTCACGCGCAGCCAGGCGTGGGATGGGCAGCGCGACGGCGTGCCAATATCGCAGTTCTACATCGGCGGCGGTATCCTGATTTTCTCCATCGAGGTGCTCGACGCGATGAGCCGTCTTGGGATTGATGTCACCGATGAGCAGCAGGACGGCTATTACTACGCGTGGCGGCTGGTCAACTATTGGCTCGGCTACCCCGACGAACCCGCGGCACTGCCCAACACCGTCTCAGACGCGCGCACGTTGTGGCGACAGATACGGGACGTACCGGAGGAATGGGGACCCACCAACGAAGGGGTCATTCTCACCACAGCCTTGGTCGAGTACTTCGAGGGGCTGCTGCCACCGGGGTTGAAGGGCCTGGTGCCCGCATTTTTGCGGCTCGCACTCACCGATCCCGTCGCCGATCTCGTGCAGGTGCCACATTCCAGGGTGGAGTTTGGTGTTCGGCTGGAAGCTCGTTTAGCACATGCGGTTTCGGCGCATCATCCTCATTCGCACGTGATCGCCGGAGCGGTCGACCTGCTGCACACGGCGATCGCCGAAATGCACCAGCGGCGGGATACCGAAAAGGACGAACCGGAACTGCCCGACAGGCTGGGATCAGCACCATAGCTAGCTGGCCGCGATCAAATCCAGGCCGCCCGACGCGCCGGCACTCCATCGGCGGATTGCGGCTCAGTCACCAAACCGACGAACCGGTGACGAATGTCCCGCCGCTTCGGGACTTGGGTCCCTCGCGTCGGGGCCCGCCGAGTGCTCACATGGTGGTATGGAGACGAATGTCTCCAATCGGAGGTACCGCAATGAGCACTTCACTGTTGCAACCACGGACGCGTTCGTTCGCCCGCGTGCTCGGACCCTTCTTCGCCATCATCGGCGTTACCACGGTGGCACGCGGATCCGAAATGCGTACGCTGCTTTCGGATTTCGAGTCCAGTCCGGCGTGGTCCTGGGTAGCGGGCGCCATGGTGCTGGTTGGCGGCCTGATAATCGTTGGGCTGCACCAATACTGGCGGGGTGCCGCCGCCATCATCGTATCCGTGATGGGTTGGGCTTTCACCCTCCGCGGCCTGATGCTGCTGGCTTTCCCGAAGGCCTTCATGTCGGTTGCTAACGCGACCATCGGCATGACCGGCATGTGGGTCACGGTCAGCATCCTGATTGCGGTGGCCGGGTTCTACCTGACTTATGTGGGTTGGCGGCCAGCACCGGCCCCGCCGGCACCGAAGGCCGAAACCGCGCCCCGCGACGTGCCGCGTGCCGCCTAACGGCGACTCAATGCTGCCGCGTCGCCTCGTCCTCAGCGAGGGTGAAATAGTTTTCCTCCTCCTGAACGAAGTGCAGCCGCAGCACGGTGTACAGGCCGTAGAGGCATGCCAGTAGGTCATCGACCTGATCGGGCTGTACCGCACCAGCCGACTGTGCCTGGGCCAGATGGGTGCCGATGCGATCGGCGAGCCGTCTGATCTCGGCGTGCATACGGCTCATCGTGGCGGTCGCCTCACTGCTACCGAGCGGACGCGCCAGCGCCGGGTACAGCTGGGTCTCCTCGGCCTGTTCATGGGGCAGAATCCGCTCAACCAACAGTGCTTGTACCGCGGTCAGTGATTCCAGTGGGAGGGCACCCGCTTCGGTTGCCAGGCGATCGGCACTGTCGCGCAGCAGGCCTATGGTGTCCCTCAGCGCGTCATGCTGGGCGGCGAAGCGCAGCAGCATGCGTTCGGTGTCTGCGTCCACCCGGATATCGTTGGCCGGATTCCCGCGCAGGGCCCGCAGCGCATTGAGAATCACCGCGACGTCGATACCCTCCTGCAGTAGCGCACCCGCGGCGGGCGGCAGCCAGCCCAGCGCGGCTATCACCATCGCAATCAGAGACAGGCCCATGCCGGCGATGGCACTTTGCACCGCGATGTGCCGCGACCAACGAGCGATGTCCATGGCGTCGGCGAGGCGGTCAAGGCGGTCCGTGGTCAATACGATGTCGGCGGCCTCCGACGACGCCGTAGCGCCGCGCGCGCCCATCGCGACACCGACGGTGGCCGCGGCCAGTGCGGGAGCGTCGTTAATCCCGTCACCGACCATCACCGTCACCGCCCGTTCGCTTTCCGTGCGAACAGCGGCGAACTTGTCCTCGGGCGTCTGGTCCGCGCGGACTTCGTCCAACCCCAGAATGGTGGCGACTTCTCGGGTGGGTTCGGCCCGATCTCCGGTGAGCATGAGCAACCGCTCAAGTCCGGCTTCGCGCAACCGTCGCACCGTCCGCGGCGCGTGTCGACGCAGTGGGTCCCGCAGCAACACCGCGCCCGCGGAGGAGCCGTCGATGCTCACCCAGGCGATTCCGGCCCCGTCCAGCCGGGCCCGACTGATCACCGCTGCCGTCCACGCGCCGGTCAGATCGTCGGCGGGCACTTTGCCGACCATGACCCGATGCCCATCGACCGTCGCGGTCACACCACTGCCCGACTGTTCGACCACCTCGGTCGGCAATGACAACTGCAACTTCCTGCTCAGCGCTTCGCTGACGATGGCCTCGGCGAGAACGTGCGGGGAAAACTGATCTACCGAGGCAGCCATCCGCAATATGTCGGCGGCCGCGCGTCCCGGGGCCGCCACCACATCGAGCACCATCGGCCGTCCCATCGTCAGGGTGCCGGTCTTATCCATCACTAAAGTCTTTGCGCGACCTAAGTTTTCCAGCGCTCCCCCGCCCCGGATCACCACCCCGGTCCGCGACGCGCGGGATAGTCCGGAGACGATCGCCACCGGGGCGGCAAGTAACAAGGGACACGGGGTGGCCACCACCAATACCGCAACGGCGCGCACTGCCGAGCCGCTGGCCAGCCAGGCCGCACCCGCCACCAGCAACGTCAGCGGCAGGAACCACGCCGCGTACCTATCGGCCAGCCGGACGATCGGTGCGCTGAGCGCTCCTGCCTGCTGAGCCAGCCGTACAATCCCGGCGTAGGTGCTGTCGGCTGCGGTGGCCTGAGCCCGCATTTCAAAAGCGTTGCCGGCGTTGACCACACCGCTGCGAACGGATTCGCCGGCCGCGCGTTCGACCAGCTGAGGCTCCCCGGTCAGCGCGGACTCGTCGAGGACTGCGACCTCGCCGGTGACCCGACCGTCCACCGGCACCACCTCGCCGGGTCCGACCACCAACACGTCACTGACTGCCACGTCAGCCAGGTCGATCACGCAGACCTGCGTTCCAAGCCGTCGCCGTGCAAAGCGCGGTGCACGGTCAAGCAACGCCTTCAAGTCGCGCGACGCGCGGCGCTCGGCCGCCGAGTCCAGGGCCCTGCCGCCAGCAAACATCACCGCAATGAGCGCGCCGGCCAGGTACTCACCGACCAGTAACGTGCCGCCCAGCGACAACACCGCGATGACGTCTACGCCGACCCGCCCCCGCCGCAACGCCAACACGACCCAGGCCACGGCGGGCACGGTTGCGCTCAGCGTGCCGACAATCCAGCAGCCGTCGGCTAGCGTTCGCCAACCGGCCAGCCAGGCGGCACCCCCCAGCGCCAGTGCGCCGACGGCGAACGCGGTCAAAGCCGGTTCGACCAGCCGGCGCAGCCGCGAGGTCGGGCGATCGGCCGGCGACTCTGTCACGACTTCACCGTAATGCGGTGGAGGATGAGTCGCCTCAGCCGCCGCCGCAAGCTCGGTCGCGCAGCCTTCCAGGAGTACCGGTGATCCGGGACCTTACAGTGGCCAGCATGACCTGTCCCCTGCTAGTCACCACCAACGGCGCGATCCAGACCTGGACGATCAATCTGCCCGACGTCGGAAACGCCATCACCGGCAAAGACTTCATCGGTGCATTCGAGACGGCTGTCGACGCCGCGAACGCCGACACCGAGACCCGCGTCGTCATCCTGACCGGCGACGGCAAGATCTTCTCCTCCGGCGGCAACGTGAAGGAAATGGCTGATCAAGCAGGCATGTTCGGTTTGGGCGCGCTCGATCAGCGCCACGCCTACATCGACGGAGTCCAACGGATCCCGCGGTCGTTGGGGCGTTTGGAGGTGCCGCTGATCGCCGCGGTCAACGGAGCCGCCATCGGTGCCGGCTGTGACCTGGCGATGATGTGTGATATCCGGATCGCTTCCGAACGTGCGTCATTCGCCGAGAGCTTCGTACAGCTGGGCCTCATCCCGGGCGACGGCGGCACCTGGTTCCTGCAGCGCGCCATCGGCTACGAGCGCGCCGCCGAGATGACGTTCAGCGGCGACCGGGTCGACGCGGCGACCGCGCTGCAGTGGGGTTTGGTCAGTCGCGTGGTTGCGCACGATGAGCTACTCGCGCAGGCCCAGCAACTCGCGGAGCGAATCGCGAAGAATCCCCCGCACGCATTGCGGATGGCCAAGCGGCTGATGCAAGAGTCGCGTACCGGTTCGCTGGAGTCGACGCTGGGCATGGCGGCGGCAATGCAACCGCTGGCACACCGCGATCCCGAGCACGAACGGCGCATCGCCAAGTGGCGGACAAGATGACGGCACCGTACACACCCCACGCACGGTTGGTGCCGCCGGCCGGTATCGAAGACCAGGCAACTGCGGCATTGCGCGAGGAGGTTCGTGACTTCGTCGCCGAACAACTCGCGGCCGGCGCGTTCACCCCGTCTGTCGATGCCTGGCTCTCGCGGTGGGACGAGAACTTCACCGCGGCGCTGGCGGCGCGCGGCTGGCTGGGCATGACGGTGCCGGTCGAATATGGCGGGCACGGTCGCTCGTTCCTGGAGCGGTTCGTCGTCACCGAGGAGCTGCTGGCCGCCGGGGCGCCCGTGGCCGCGCACTGGATCGCCGATCGGCAGATCGTGCCGTCGCTGCTCAAGTACGGCACCGAAGCCCAGAAGGCGCATTTCCTGCCGCGCATCGTGACCGGTCAGTGTTTCTTCGCGATCGGGATGAGCGAGCCGGACTCGGGCTCTGACCTGGCCAGCGTGCGCACCCGCGCCGAGCGCGTCGACGGCGGCTGGTCGCTGTCCGGCACCAAGCTCTGGACGTCGGGCGCGCATCTCGCGCATGCGTTCATCGCGCTGGTCCGCACCGCTGCGGTGGACCCGCAGCACCGGCACGCCGGGCTCAGTCAGTTCATCGTCGACCTGCGCGGGCCGGGCGTCGAGATCCGCCCCGTCATCTCGATGAACGGCGCGCATCACTTCAACGAGGTCATTCTGGACGGGGCGTTCGTCCCCGACGACATGGTGTTCGGTGAGATAGGCGACGGCTGGCGGCAGGTGACCTCGGAGCTGAGCTTCGAGCGCAGCGGACCCGAGAGGTTCTTATCTACCTTCGTGCTGCTGGCGGCCTGCGCCGACCGGATGGCGTCCAACGCCATACCCCGCGACCCACAGCTGGGGCGTTTGGTCGCGCGCATCGCCGGTTTGCACCAGATGTCCACCGCGGTGGCCGGCGCGCTGGAACGACACGAGGCGGCCGACCTACCGGCCGCTGTGGTCAAGGTGCTGGGCACCTCCACCGAAGGCGATATCGCCGAGTTCGCCGACATGCAGGACTCCCCCGATTCGGTGTTCTCAGCGCTGGTGCACACCGCCGTCGACCAGCGGCCGGGCTTCACACTGCGCGGCGGCACCAACGAGGTGCTACGCGCCGTCATCGCCCGCGGATTGGGCCTGCGATGACGGGCCCGGCAACCGGCGTCGACCCGGAACTGGTCGACATGATGGACGCGGTCTTTGCCGACTACCGAAAGAATCAGGCACCCGCCGAGACCGCCGAGCGGGATCCGGATCTCTGGCGACGACTCGATGAACTCGGCCTGGTGCGCTTGACCGGATCCGAGCAACACGGCGGCAGCGGGGCCGGATGGTCTGAGGCCGCCGAACTGCTACGCGCCGCCGTCGGCAACGGAGTGCGAATTCCGTTGGCCGAGCACGATTTATTGGCGTGTTGGTTGCTGGAAGCCAGCGGGATGACGGTCGACGTCGCATTTCGGACCGTGTGCATGCTGGACCAGCGGGGAGTCGCGACGGATGTGCCCTGGGCTGCCGCGGCCGACCGGGTGGTGGCCGTATGGCGAGCCGGAGGCGAATACCGCATCGCCGAGGTCGCGGCCGAGGAGCTGACGATCACCACCGGCAGCAATCTGATCGGTGAACCCCGCGACGAGGTGGCGGCCGAATGCGAAGGCCTGCAAGGGCGTCCGGTCGCCGGGGCTTTGCTCACCCAACTGCGTCTGAAGGCCGGGCTGGTGCGATCCATCCAGGTATGCGCCGCTTTGGACCGCATCCTGCAGCTTTGTATCGAGCACGTGACTACGCGCGTCCAGTTCGGCCGCCCGTTATCGAAATTTCAGGCCGTGCAGAACCTGGTCTCCGACATCGCCGCGGAGACCGCGCTCGCCCGGGCCGCGACAGAGGCCGCGCTCACCGCGGCCGTCACCAGTAGCTGGTCGGCCCTTGACCTGGAATTTCTTGTGGCCGTGGCCCGTTCGTGTGCGGGCCATGCAACGTCGGCGGTGGTGCGCAACGCCCACCAGGTGCATGGCGCGATCGGCACCACCCGTGAGCACCGGTTGCATGAGTTCACCCGCGCTGCGCTCGCCTGGCGCCGCGAGTTCGGGTCGACGCGGTACTGGGACGAGCGTGTCACCGACGCGGCGCTGCACGCGAGTGCCGGGGGGTTGTGGGGACTCATCACAGGTTGACCGATGTATCACCGGGAGTGCGAGGCGACAAGGAGTGCGAGGCGTACCTAGCGCACCACCACGGTGCTCGGCGTCCGCGGCGCGCCCAAGTGTCGGTGCGACGGCGGGCGGCGGCCGCCGTCGTCCGTGATGCCGTAACGCTCGGCCAGTTCCGCACCGATGAACGTCTGCCCACTCAACTCGGCCAACTCGGGATCGTGGTACAGGGCGTCGATCACATAGCCGGTGAGTTCCGGTGTTTCCGCGTGTTCGGCGGTCTTGGCCAATGCTTCGGGGTGTGCGGCGAAGGCGTCCCGCAGTCTCTCGGTGAGCAGAATGCCCATCCAGATCGACACCGTCGCAACGCCCGTGCCGCGGAAGTCCACCGCCATGTCGGCGACCATCTTGTCGATCCCGGCTTTCTGGGCGCCGTAGGCCGGGCCGTGCATGTAACACACCGATCCCGGTGAGGAGGTGAAGGCGATCAAGCCGTTGCCGCCGGCGACCAGCAGTGGCGCGGCGTGCCACGACGCGACGTAGGACGACCGCAACCCGACGTCGAGTACGTCTGCCAGCGTAATCGGCTTGTCCCAGAACGGCTTTGGGCTGACCAGTTCGTCGGAGATGGCCGCGGCGTTGTTGACCAGCAGATCCAACCGACCGGCATCCTGCTGGACGTGCTCGAAAAGCGCGGCCACGGCGTCGTCGTCACCATGGTCGACGCGGACCGCGGCTCCGCCCCGTGGGGCTTCGGTGATCGAGCGGCCCGTCGCATAGACTCGCCAACCCTTGTCGGCCAGCGCCCCGGCGATGCCGCGTCCTGCCCCGCGGCTGGCTCCGGTCACTATCGCGACTCGACCGTTCATCTGGTGCTACCTCCGGTCCGATCGCCTAATGAGCATGCCGCCAGGCTATGTGCCCGGGTCAGTTCGGCGGTTTCGGGCGGCAATTTCCGGGCAGAGCCCCCCCACCTCCCCCTAGGCTTCCAAGCACTGCGGCGAAAGGACTTGGATGTCGAAGGTACGAGGTCTACTGGCTATTCTTGCGGCGGGCTGCGTCGCGGCATGCGGGTCGCACCAAGCGGCACCCGCCGCAACGTCCAGCAATTCCGCCAAGCCGGCCACCCCGGTAGCGTCGACCGCGCCCACTACGTCGCCATCCGTCACGACGACACCCACCACCACACCGGCATGCGTCGGACTCTCGATATGCCCGCCACCGCCCCCGGACGCCGACGGCAACCCCGCGTGCTTCTACTCCGACGGCTGGCAGGCTACCTCATCCGGCGCAGGGATCGAGGTCTGGTATTTCCATGAGCCGCAGAACATGTCGACACCCGACAAGGTCACCGCGGTAGTTCGTAAGAAAGACGGCAGCACCGAATCCCAGGACGCCACCATCGAAGCAGGCCAACAGGTTCACCGATTCGAGTTCCCGACGATCGAGAAGGCAGCCGTCGCCGAGGTGCTGTTCGACAGCAGCCGCGGCCGCTGCTTCGTCATCGGCCCGGGCGACTGAGTAATTCCCAACCGCTCGCCGCGTGCGCCGGCTGCGTCGAGTGTGCGCTGGCCGCGGCGACACGCCGGGCGGGGCCGCAGTGGTTGCGCACTCGACGCGTCAGCGTGTGAATGATGCGGCTAGAGGGCATTGATGGCGGCCCGAACGTGCCCGGGGCATGACATATTGCCGGGAAACGACGAGAACAAGGTTACCGTTTGTGGAGCATGCTTGCCCGTGGGTATGGCCGCTGGCGGCGCCGCGGGTCACAGGTGGAGCCGCGTTTGGTGGTCCATTCGCCGGGTATGCCTCTTCCAGGACAGGACCGGCAACGCAACAGCCTTGCCCCGGACCATTTGTCACGAGGAGTACACCGTGGAACCTACGACCGACCCGGTTGACCACGACCGGACCACCCGCCAGCATGCTGGCGAGGCGATGAAGAACGGCGCCAACTCACTCGGCATCGCGGGCGTAGCAATCGGAGTAGTAGCGTTGGTGATCGGCCTGGCGGCGTTCGCCTCCGGCCACGTCGCGGCGGGCATCGTAGGTGTCGGCATGGGGGTGCTGGCCGCTGCTGCCGGCCTGGCCTGGCTGCGCCGCACCCATAACCAGGTGCGCGCCGCGGAAGTGCGTTGGCACGACTCGCATTCCGACGAACCTGCCCCGCCGCCAAGCAGCTGACTCCACGAAGTTCCATCACGGGCGCAACCGTCAACACCGTCGAAAGTGCCGAAGAAGCTCGAAGCGGCCGGGCACTGCCGCCGGTATACGGTGGGCCTATGAAATACGTTCAGGTCGAGGGAGTCGGGCAGGTCAGTCGGATAGGGCTGGGCACGTGGCAGTTCGGGTCACGCGAGTGGGGTTACGGGGATAACTACGCCTCCGGCGCCGCGCGGGACATCGTGCAGCGCGCCCGCGCCCTCGGCGTCACCTTGTTCGACACCGCCGAGGTGTACGGATTCGGCAAGAGCGAGCGGATCCTGGGCGAGGCGCTGGGCCATGAGCGCGCCGAGGTAGCTGTGGCCAGCAAGGTCTTTCCCGTCGCCCCGTTTCCGGCGGTGATCAAGCAGCGCGAACGCGCCAGCGCCCGGCGGCTGCAACTCGACCGGATTCCGCTCTACCAAATCCACCAGCCCAACCCGGTCGTCCCGGACTCGGTGATCATGCCGGGCATGCGCGAGCTACTCGACGAGGGCAAGATCGGGGCTGCCGGCGTTTCGAACTACTCACTTACGCGATGGCAGCAGGCGGATGCCGCGCTCGGGCGTCCGGTGATCAGTAATCAGGTGCACTTTTCGCTGGCCCACCCCCGCGCTCTGGATTACATGGTTCCTTTCGCTGAACGCGAGAACCGCATCGTGATCGCCTACAGCCCGCTGGCGCAGGGCCTGCTGGGCGGCAAATACGGCGTCGACAACCGCCCGGGCGGCGTTCGGGCGGTCAATCCGCTGTTCGGCACCGAGAACCTTCGTCGCGTCGAGCCGCTGCTGCAGACGCTGCGTGATGTCGCGGCCGAGGCCGGCGCCAAGCCCGCGCAGGTCGCGCTGGCCTGGTTGATCAGTTTGCCGGGCGTGGTCGCCATCCCGGGGGCGTCCAGTGTCGAGCAGCTGGAGTTCAACGTGGCCGCCGCCGAGGTCGAATTGACCACCGAATCGCGTGACGCGCTCACCGCGGCGGCCCGCGCGTTCACGCCGGTGTCGACCGGACGCTTCCTCACCGGCTTGGTTCGCGAGAAACTCGGCCGCTAGGTCAGCTAGAGACGCGTCGGCGGCTCAATGGGGCGGTGAAGCCCCCGGTGTCGTCAAAGCCCGCCCACTGTCCGTCGTCGCACACCTCCATGCACCAGCCCAGCTGGTAACGGCCGGCAACCGTCTCAGCAAACCACCGGTGCGCGTCCTCCGCATTGTCGAAATCCCTGGTCGCCACGATCGCGCCACGCGGATCGATGGCCCGAAACACAGTCATGAGACGCGGATATCCGTTCCGGGCGGCTTTCAACCGCACCGGGCGGCGCAATTGCGGAGCTACAACGTGCGCGTCAACCGGTCGGCCAACAGCTCGGCGAATCGCGCCGGGTCCTCCAAGGCCCCGCCCTCGGCCAGCAGCGCTGTGCCGTAGAGCAATTCCGCGGTTTCGGCGACCGAGGTGTCGTCCGGACGGTCGGCGTGAGCCTGGCGCAGTCCGGTGACCAGTGGATGGTTCGGATTGAGTTCCAGGGTCCTTTTGCCGATCGGGACATCCTGCCCGGACGCTTGGTACAGGCGTGCGAGGGCCGGCGTCATGCCGAACGCGTCGGTGATCAGGCAGGCCGGCGAGTCGGTCAGACGGCTGGACAGCCGCACTTCCTTGACGTGCTGGCTCAAGGTCTCCTTGAGCCAGGTCAACAGGTCGGCGAACTCCTTCTGCTGCTCTTCGCGCTCGGCTTCGGAGGTCTCCTCGTCGGAGTCGAGGTCCACTTCGCCCTTGGCCACCGACTGCAACTGCTTGCCGTCGAACTCGTTGACCACGCCCACCCAGACCTCGTCGACCGGGTCGGTGAGCAGCAGCACCTCGTAGCCCTTCGCCTTGAACGCCTCCAGATGCGGCGACTTCTCCAGGAGCTGACGCGACGCTCCGGTGGCATAGAAGATCTGTGTCTGGCCTTCCTTCATCCGCTCGACGTACTGGGCCAGCGTGGTGGGTTCCTCGTCGCTGTGTGTGGAGGCGAACGACGAAATGGACAGCAGGGCCTCCTGGTTCTCGAAGTCCGACATGAGGCCCTCCTTGAGGACCTTGCCGAACTGGGTCCAGAAGGTGCGGTAGTCATCGGGCCGCTGGGACTGAATGTCCTTGATGGTGGACAGCACCTTCTTGGTCAGTCGGCGACGGATCGCGTTGATCTGGCGATCCTTCTGCAACATCTCGCGAGAAACGTTGAGCGACAGGTCTTGTGCGTCGACGACACCCTTCACAAAGCGCAGATACACCGGCATCAGCTCTTCGCAGTCGGCCATGATGAAGACGCGCTTGACGTACAGCTGCACCCCGATCTTGGCATCCTGGTTGAACAGGTCGAAGGGTGCTTGCGACGGGAGGAACAGCAACGCCTGATACTCGAAGGTGCCCTCTGCCTTCATCGCAATGACTTCCAGCGGGTCATCCCAGGCGTGCGCGACGTGCTTGTAGAACTCCTTGTACTCCTCGTCGGAGACCTCGTCTTTGGGTCTGGCCCACAGGGCCTTCATCGAGTTGAGGGTCTCGGTCTCGATGGTGACGGTCTCGTCGCCGCCCTCTTCCCCTTCTTCCGGAGACACCGGAGTGCGCCGTTCCACCTCCATGCGGATCGGCCAGGCGATGAAGTCCGAATACTGCTTGACCAGGCTCTTGAGCTTCCACACCGCCGTGTAGTCGTGCAGCTCATCCTCGGCGTCCTCGGGCTTGAGATGCAGGGTGACAGAGGTGCCCTGCGGGGCACCCTCGACAGCTTCGATGGTGTAGGTGCCCTCACCGCTGGATTCCCATTTGGTGGCTTCACTCTCGCCTGCCTTGCGGGTAAGCAGCTGGACCTTGTCGGCCACCATGAACGACGAGTAGAAGCCGATGCCGAATTGGCCGATCAGTTCCTCAGAGGATTCAGCGTTTTTTGCTTCCTTGAGTTGTTGACGAAGCTCGGCGGTGCCCGACTTGGCCAGCGTGCCGATCAGATCCACCACCTCCGCGCGCGTCATCCCGATGCCGTTGTCACGGATGGTGAGAGTTCTGGCCCCTTGGTCGGTCTCCAGCTCGATATGCAGATCGGAGGTGTCCACATCGAGTTCTTTGTTGCGGAGCGCCTCGATCCGCAGCTTGTCCAACGCGTCGGAGGCGTTGGAGATCAGCTCCCGTAGGAACGAGTCCTTGTTGGAGTAGACCGAATGGACCATTAGATCCAGCAGTTGCCGGGCCTCTGCCTGGAATTCCAGCTGCTCGACCTGAGCGTTCATGAGATTCCTCCTGCGACCGTATCGCGATCGATTTCGCGTCCGAATGTAGCGAGATGCCGATGTCGCGCAAGCCGGGGGGTCACCCGTGGGCGGCA
>JALHRH010000053.1 GCA_022841565.1 Mycobacterium sp.
AAGCCCGCGCCGACGTAACCCGCGACTCCGACCCCGACCGCAGCCCCACCTGGCCACGCCACCCAGCCGAACCAGCCCACTAACACTCAGCAGCGCCACACGCTGCGGCCGCCCGATTCATTCCCAGCCGGGTAAACTGCACGGGCAGAGGCGATTCGCGCTCGCAGTCGTTGCCGCAAGAGGACGCGGACACGGTTGCAGCCCGCGGATCGTTCCCTGAATCCATTCCACTACAAAGACTTTGGCGCCGCCTCACGGGTTAGCGGGAATAGGCTTCTGGTCAACCCGCCGATGTTTCCGGTCGGGGTAGCTAAGCTAGGTTTGCGACGGAAGGACGTGAGACGCAGCTGATCGACCTAGCAACAAATGTCAACACCCGCGCGCTCCAGGCGGAGCGCGTGCGATGAGCGACGCCGTCCGCCCGCAGTCACCGGCCGCCGCGCCCACCTGTTACCGGCATCCCGGCCGCCAGACCTACGTGCACTGCACCCGGTGTGAACGGCCCATCTGTGGTGACTGCATGCGCAGCGCCGCAGTCGGTCACCAGTGCGTGGAATGCGTACAGGTGGGCGCTCGAACCATCCGGCCCGAGCGGACCCACTTCGGCGGTCGACAACGGTCTGGAACACCGGTCGTCACCACTGCGCTGATCGCTGTCAACATGCTGGCGTTCATCGCCGAGATGGCGATCGTGGATGTGCAACGGCAGTTCGCGCTCTGGCCGCCCGCGGTCGCGGACGGACAGTTTTATCGGCTGGTGACCTCGGCATTCCTGCACTACGGTCCAACACATCTGCTGCTGAACATGTGGGCGCTGTACGTCGTGGGCCCACCGCTCGAAATGTGGCTGGGCCGGCTGCGATTCAGCGCGCTGTATGCACTCAGTGGACTGGGCGGCTCGGTGCTGGTGTATTTGCTGTCGCCGCTCAATACCGCGACGGCGGGCGCATCCGGGGCGGTGTTCGGGCTGTTCGCAGCGACCTTCGTGGTCGCCAAGCGGCTCACCCTCGACGTCCGCTGGGTGGTCGCGGTGATCGCGTTCAACCTGGTTTTCACGTTCGTGGTGCCTCTGGTCAGCTCGCAGCAGATCAGCTGGCAAGGACACGTGGGCGGGTTGGTCGCGGGTGCCGTGACCGCCGCGGCTTACGTTTACGCACCGCGGCGGCGACGGGATTCGGTTCAGGCGTCCGCGACGGTTGCCATGCTGGTTCTGTTCGGGGTGTTGATTTGGTGGCGCACGGTCGAGCTGCAGGTGTGGTTCGGCTGACGGATCGCGGTGGGAACGGGGCTGCTAGCGGCCGGCGGGTGACTCCTCGCGCAGTAAGTTGACTGCCATGAGCTGGTGGATCGCGTACGCGGAGCGAACCTTGACCGAGGAGGTGCCCGCGCCGCCGGAGCAGGTTCGCGACTATTACGTCGACTTGGACAACATCAGGCTGGTGCATCCGCTGATCGTGTCGGTGGAGCTGTTGTCCCGTACCGAGACTCCCGACGGCTACCGGGTGAGCTACCAGGTGGTGGACCGTATTCCGTTGGGGCCCGTCACGATGACGGTCACCTATCGGGCGCGGCTGCACGTCCCGGCAGACGGTGACGTGCACACCCAGGCCGACCAGTCACCGGCCGTGCGGCTGCGCGGAACGGTGCGCTTCGAGCCGATCCAAGGCGGCACCCGGATTACCGAGCGGATCCGGTTCGCCGCACCGCGGCCGCTCGCCCCGTTCACCGTTCGCCAAGCGGTCAAGGCGCACACCAGGATGCTTTACGGCATCCGGCATCACTTCGAATCCCGTTGACGCGACTCAGGTTATCCACTGCGAGTTCAGTGCCCGCTCCGAAAGATACTTGGTGGTGCTCCACCCGCCGTCGACGACGATGGTCTGGCCGTTGATGAAGGCGCCGCCGGGCGAGCACAAGAAGGCCACGGTGCTTGCGACGTCGTCGACCGTGCCCAACCGCTGATGCGGCGTCATCTCGACATTGATCCGCCGGAACCGCTCGTCGGCCAGGCGATGTTCGGTCATGGCGGTCTGGACGACGCCGGGAGCCACCGCATTGCAACGGATCCCTTGTGCCCCGTACTGGCAGGCGATATGCGTGGTCATTGCCGTGAGCCCACCCTTAGCAGCCGAGTAAGCGCCGCCGCGCATCCCGCCCACGACCGCGAAGGTCGACGTGATGTTGACAATCCCCGAGCCGGGCTGCAGGTGCGGCAGCACCTCGCGCACCAACCGAAATGGCGCGCGCAGCATCAAATTCAGGAAATAGTCCAGCGATTCGTCGTCGGTTTCGTGGAGCGGCTTGGGGCTGCCGATGCCGGCGGCATTGATCAGGAAATCGATGCGGCCCCAATGCGATACCGCCGCTTCGACGATCTGCCGCGGCGCGTTGTCGTCGACGAGATTGACGGCGAAGGTGGCAACCCGCTCGGGATCGCCGATCGTCTCCGCCAGCCGAGCCAGCCTGCTCTGGTCCCGTCCCGTGGCCAACACCGCCATACCCAACTCGGTAAGCTTTGCCGCGCAACCGAATCCGATGCCGCCGGTCGCGCCCGTCACCACCGCTACCTGCATGTCAGTGCTCCGCCTTCATCAGCGCCGCCTTGATCTGGTGCTTGAGCACCTTCCCCGCGTCGTTCTTCGGCAGCTCATCCCAGATGACAACCTGTTCCGGTGCTTTGAAAAGCGCAACGCCGGAAGCCTCCAGGAAGGCACGCAGGCTCGCCGCATCCGGTCCCGGCGCGGCGATGGGAACGACGACAGCGCAGGCCCGCTCGCCGGTGCGGGCGTCCGGCAAACCGACTATGGCGACCTCGGCAATGTCGGGGTGGCCGGCCAGGACGTCTTCGACCTCCCTGGGTGAAATGTTTTCGCCGTTTCGGATGATGATGTCCTTGGCACGTCCGGTGACGACAAGGTAGTCGTTGTCCACCCAGCGTGCCAGATCGCCGGTGCGGAAGTATCCGTCGGCATCGAACGATTCGTCTTCGTCTTCCGGATGCAGGTAGTCGACCAGCATCTGCGGTCCGCGAACCCGGATTTCGCCGCCCACCAGCTTGACGTCGGCCACACCCGGTCGGCCGTCGGTGTTGGCCGCGTGATCGCGGTCCTCGAAAGAACCGACGGTGGTCACCGGGACTTCCGTCGACCCGTATACACGCGTGACGACGGCAGGCTCGAAATATGCCGCTGCCTTTCGGATCAGCGACGGTGACACGGAGGCACCGCCACAGATGAACACCTTCAGGTCGGGCAGCCGGGTGTGTGCGCGTTGGGCCGCCCCGAGTAGTTGATCCAAGAACGGTGTCGCGCCCGCCATGTGGGTGCAGCGCTCGGCCGCCATGAGCCGCACCGCCACGTCGGCGTTCCAACGGTCGATCAGGACCGCGGTGGTGCCCAACAGGAACGGAGCTTCGAAAGCGTAAATGGACCCGCCGATGTGCGCGATCGGTGAGGCCACCAGGAATGCGTCGCCCGGCTCGACGCACCAGTGAGCGCCAATCTGGCGCAGCAAGGCATGAATCGAATTATGGCTGTGTAGAACGCCTTTCGGACCTCCAGTGGTGCCCGACGTGTACAGAATCATGCGCACGGCATCAGGATCCGGCGTGGGAAGCGACGCGGTGGGGGCGACCAGGGAGCCGAACGGTATCTGGCCGGCCTCGCAATCGCCGCGCACCACAACCACATCCGGTGGGGACTCCAGTTGGGCGACGACCCTGCTCAGCATCGGCGCAAAGTCGTGCCGCCCGAACACGGATGGAATGAACACCATCCGGGCGTCGGCGTCTTCGAGGATGAAGCGCAGCTCCCGGTCCCGCAGGGACGGCAGGATCGGGTTGGCCACCATGCCGGCCAGCGTGGCGGCCAGGTAGATCACCGCGGCCTCATGCCAGTTCGGCAGCATGAACGACACCACGCTGGTCGGTGGAATCCGCGAAAGCAATCCATGAGCCAGCGCGGTCGCCTGACGGTAGAGGTCTGCACATGTCAACCGGTGAGCACCGTCGATCAGCGCTACCCGCTCGGGCGCGTGCTGGGCGGCCGCACGCAGGGCATCCGCCAGTGTGCCGTCGATCCACCATCCTTGCGTGTAGGCCTCCGCGGCCCGCTCGTCGTCCCAACGAAGCCATCGCCCGCCGATCAGCTTCCTATCCACGTACTTCTCGCATCGTCATCGAATGACGGAACACGGACGACGGGCGAGGGTTGATTCCAGCTGGGCCACTGCAATCAGACTCGGCATCGACAGCCTGGCGCGCACCGCGAACCGACAACCATTGCTCGCCCGCCGTCGATTCGGTACGCGCTGACAAGTCATCGTCGATGCTGACCATCGCGACGGACTCTATCGCGAATCGGTCGGCGGCGGCGAAGTCCGCCCGATCGTTGTTCGAAATAAGTTGCTGGACAGGGGAATCCGCCGACGGCAGGGTCCAGCACCAGCGGGCCCAGCGGGATGTGCGACGCTGGTAGGCCTGACCACATCCACCACATCCGGTACAGCTTCGAGTCGCAGTCCGGGGCCAGCAGAGAGAATGCGCACCATGTCCGATCAGAGGTCGGGTCCGCTGGCGGGTATCCGCGTCGTCGACCTCACCGCGATGGTGATGGGCCCCTACTGCACCCAGATCATGGCCGACATGGGCGCCGATGTCATCAAGATCGAGCCCCCGCAGGGCGACGACACCCGCTACGTTTCGGTCGGTCCAGCTCCCGGCATGAGTGGTGTCTTCATCAACGTCAACCGCGGCAAGCGGAGCGTCATTCTGGATCTGAAATCCGAGGCCGGCCGAACCGCCCTGCATGCTTTGATCGGACGCGCCGACGTCCTCATCCACTCGATGCGTGCCGCAGCGATCGGCCGGCTCGGGCTCGGCTACGCCGACGTCGCCGCCCTCAACCCGACGATCGTCTACACCAACTGTTACGGGTACAGCAGGCGTGGACCCAATCGGGACCTGCCCGCCTACGACGACACGATTCAGGCCGCCTGCGGGTTACCGTTCGTACAGCAGCAGCTGACCGGCGAAGCCAACTACGTCGGGACCATCGTGGCCGACAAGGTGGCCGGGTTAACGGCGCTCTACGCGACCATGATGGCGCTGTTCCACCGGGAACGCACCGGTGAGGGTCAGGAAGTGGAGATCGGCATGTTCGAGGCGATGGCCTCGTTCATGCTGGTCGAGCACGCCAACGGGGCCATGTTCGATCCGCCGCTGGGGCCGGCTGTGTATCCGCGCACGGTGGCGCCCAATCGGCGGCCCTACCGCACCAGCGACGGCTACCTCTCGGCCCTGATCTACAACGACAAGCACTGGGCCGCCTTCATCGACGCCGTGCGGCCGGATTGGGCCAGCGACCGGTACGCCACGCTAGAGGGCAGGGCACGCCAGATCGACGCCGTGTACGCGTTGCTCGCCGAAACTTTCGCCCAGCGCTCCACCCAGGACTGGCTGGACCTGCTGCGCGAACTGGAGATACCGGCGTCGGCGCTCTCCAGTCCGGCGGAACTCTTCGACGATCCGCAACTCGACGCCGTCGGGTTCTTCGAGACAGTGGACAGTCCGCATGGGCCGGTGCGGTTTCCGGGTGTGCCGACCTGGTTTTCCCGGACGCCGGGCGGGGTCGCGGGCCCAGCACCGGACTTGGGTGCGCACACTGCCGAGGTACTCGAAGAATTCGGCCTGGGCTGCATCGATGCCGACGTCGGCGGGGCATCGTCGAGCCCCGCCTAAGCCGCCAAGCCGTAGCGGCGCACCATCGCCTACATTGATGAATCATATGCATAGATGTATTATTTGCGAACGAGGTGCGAGTTGGCGTTGAACGAAAGGGTGACGGGCGTGCGCAACTACGAAGCGGACATGACGGCTCCGACGCAGGGCCTGGCGGTCAGTGTCGTCGATGGTGTGCTTTCGGTGACGATGGACCGGCCGGAGGCCCTCAACGCGCTCACCGTTCCGGTGCTGGCGGGCCTGGCCGATCTACTGGAGGGCGCGGCCACCGACCGCGGGGTGAAGGTGGTGCGACTGGGCGGCGCGGGCCGCGCCTTCAGTGCCGGCGCCAGCATGAACGTCGACGACTGGCACGGTGCCGGCTCGGCCATCGATATCACCAGGCAGGGCAACCGGGTAGTGCGCGCCATCACCGCGATGCCGCAGCCTGTCGTTGCTGTCGTGCAAGGCCCGGCGGCCGGAACCGGAGTTTCGCTGGCACTGGCGTGCGACCTTGTGTTGGCCTCGGAGAAGGCGTATTTCACGCTGGCGGTGACCAAAGTGGGGCTGATGCCCGACTCAGGCGCGTCGGCCTCCCTGGCCGCCGCGGTCGGCCGCGGCAGGGCGATGCGGATGGCGCTGCTCAACGAGCGGCTGTCGGCGTCTCAGGCGCTGGCCTGGGGACTGGTCAGCGCCGTTCATCCGGCCGAGCAACTCGAATGGGAGGCGAACAAGGTCATAAATGCGTTGCTGGCCGGTCCAACGGCCGCTTTTGCGGAGACCAAGGCCGCGATCAACGCGGCCAGTCTGGACGGGTTGGAGCCCGCACTCGACCGCGAGCTGCAAGGCCAGGCGGTTCTGGTGCAATCGGATGACTTCATCGAGGGTGCCTCGGCATTCCACCAGCGCCGCCCGGCCGCCTTTACCGGCCACTGAGCGGGCTGGCGGCAAAACCGTTGCGCGTCTTCGGTAATCCCGCGTGTCGTACCCCCGAATCCGACCGTGTTCGGCCTAAGCTGGCTCGGATCAAGAGGAGGGGTAGCGACGTATCGGCATCACATTCGGCGCCGGACGAGGAAGTGGTCGGGGCGCGCTGACAGCGAGCACTGAGCCGGGCGGAAGTAAAGCCGCACCGGCACGTTCTGCACCCCGGTCCCGTTGGGTTGCCCCGGTGCGCCGGGCCGGTCGGCTAGCCCCGTGGGACCGGGTGGGCCGGCCCGGCGGTATTCCAGCGTTGGACGGCCTCCGGGCAATAGCTGTCTCCCTCGTCCTCGTCGGGCACGGCGGTGTCCCCGGCGTCAGTGGCGGGTTCATCGGCGTTGACATCTTCTTCGTCCTCAGCGGATTCCTGATCACCTCGTTGTTGCTCGACGAACTGGGGCGCTCCGGCCGTATCGATTTGCCCGCCTTCTGGATTCGCCGTGCTCGCCGACTGCTCCCGGCCCTGGTGCTGATGGTGCTGAGTGTGGGTGTGGCCCGCGAATTCCTGCCCTACCAGTCGCTCGATGGTTTGCGCGGCGACGCGATCGCCGCCTTCGCGTGGGTGGCCAACTGGCGGTTTGTGGCCCAGAAGGCCGACTACTTCTCGCAGGGCGCGCCGTCGCCGCTGCAGCACACCTGGTCGCTCGGGGTGGAAGAGCAGTACTACATCATCTGGCCGGTGTTGCTGATCGCGGTGACGCTGGTGTTGGCCGCCCGGGCCAGACGCTACTTCGCCAAGATCACCGTCGGCCACGTTCGATTGGCCGCCTTCGTGATTGCCACGCTCGGCGCGGCGGCGTCGGCCGCGTCCGCCATCGTCTTCACCTCCGATGCCACCCGGGACCGGATCTATTTCGGCACCGATACCCGCGCTCAGGCATTGCTGGTGGGTGCCGCGGCATCGGCTCTGCTGGTTAGAGATTGGTCGGCGCTCAATCGCGGGTGGTGTCTGATCCGGACCCGTTGGGGACGGCGGATCGCGCGGGTGGTGCCAATCGTCGGTTTGGGCGCGCTGGCGGCGCTGACGCATTTCGCGACCGGTGACGTGGGCGACTTCCGGCATGGTCTGCTGATCGCGGTGGCCATCGCCGCGGTTTTCGTCGTTGCTCCCGTGGCACTCGAGCAGCGTGGGATGCTGGCTCGCGTGTTGGCCTGGCGCCCGCTGGTGTGGCTGGGCGTGATTTCTTATGGTGTCTACCTGTGGCACTGGCCAATCTTCTTGGTGCTCAACGGCGAACGCACCGGGTGGTCGGGACTGCGCCTGTTCGCCGCCCGTTGCGCCGTCACGCTGGCGGTGGCCGCAGTTTCCTACTGGGCGATCGAACAACCCATCCGGCGTTGGCGACCGCAACGGGTGCCGTTGCTGCCGTTGGCCGCAGCCACCGTCGCCAGCGCCGCCGCGGCGACCATCCTGGTGGTGCCGGTGGGAACCGGGCTCCACGAGGTCGGACTACCGCCCGGGGTTTCCGCGGTGGCGGCGATTTCCCCGTCACCCCCGCAAGAAAGCCGGCCCGCACCGGGGCCACGAGACCCCAACCAGCCGTTCACCGTTTCGGTATTCGGTGATTCGATCGGCTGGACGATGATGCACTACCTGCCGCCGACACCCGGCTTCCGGTTCATCGATCACACCGTCATCGGGTGCAGCCTGGTGCGAGGCACGCCGTACCGCTACATCGGCCAAACCTTGGAGCAGCGACCGGAATGCGACACCTGGCCGGGCCGCTGGGCCAGCCAGATCGCTGCGGATCGCCCGGACGTGGCGCTACTGGTCATCGGCCGCTGGGAGACCGTCGACCGGGTGAACGAGGGCAAGTGGACCCACATCGGGGACCCCACGTTCGATGCCTATCTCAACTTCGAATTGAACCGGGCGCTGGACATCGTGGGATCGACCGGGGTCCGGATTATGGTCGCGACCGTGCCCTACAGCCGCGGCGGTGAGAAGCCGGACGGACGGTTGTACCCGGAGGACCAACCGGATCGGGTTAATCAGTGGAACGCTATGTTGCGCAACGCCGTTGGTCAACGTCCGAACGTCGGAGTCGTCGACCTCAACAAGAAGCTCTGCCCGGACGGCGTTTACACCGCCAAGGTCGACGGCATCAAGGTGCGCAGCGACGGCGTCCACCTCACCCCGGAAGGGGTCAGGTGGCTGGTGCCGTGGCTGGAGGAGTCGGTCCGCTAGTCAGCCGTGGTCGGCTTAGCCAGGATCAGGCCGGGATCAAGCCACGACGTCAATCGGATCACCGATGGTGACCATGTTGAAGTACCACGCGGCATTGTCCGGGCTCAGGTTGATGCAGCCATGGCTGACGTTGGCGTAGCCCTGCGAATTTACCGACCAGGGTGCCGAGTGAACGTACACGCCGCTCCCGGTGACGCGAACGGCGTAAGAGGCGGTGATCAGGTACCCGTCTGACGAATTCAGCGGGATGCCAATGGTACGCGAGTCCATTACGACGGTGCGCTCCTTGGACATGGCATTGAAGTTGCCGATCGGCGTGGGGCGGCTGGGCTTGCCCATCGAAGCGGGCATGGTACGCAACACCTCGCCGTTTCGGCTGACGGTGAAGGTGTGCGCGGAGATGCTTGCCACACCGAGCAATGCGTCGCCGGTCTCGAAGCCTTCCGTGAGTTCCTGTACTCCCACCGAGATGTGGCTGTGCGCAGGCCAGTATCGGTCCGGAACCCATTGCACGACGTTGCCGTCGAGCCAGTGGTAGTGGCCCGTCATGTTGGACGGCGAGCTAACCCGAATGGACCGCTCGGCGGCACGGTGATCGACTACCGGTGCGGTGAACGTCACCTCCACCGGGGCTCCCACACCGACCACCGCACCGTCGGACGGGAATATCGAAGCGACGGAGGGTAGTGGGTGGGGCACCGGGACGGCCCCGCTAGCGGGGCTGCCTGACCCGGCCGCGGCCATCGTCGTGGTCGCTACCAGAACGAACAGATAACGAACCGCTCGACGCATGGCCTTCACCCTTCGGTACGGTGCGATAAACACTCGACCTATCCTAGTGGTTCTCCGCCGAGTGCGGGCCATAGCAAACAATTTGGGCGTAGCGGGGACCGGATGGCGTCACCAGATTGGCCCACTCGGGATCGACGCGTTAGCCTCAGCGGGATCGTGCCCGACGGCCCCGGAGGAGGTGTGGGTGCTCTTCCGCCAGCTGGAGTACTTCGTTGCGGTCGCCCAGGAGCGCCATTTCGCTCGCGCCGCCGAGAAGTGTTACGTCTCGCAGCCCGCGCTGTCGGCGGCGATCGCCAAGCTTGAAAGAGAACTCAACGTCACGCTGATCAACCGCGGACACAGTTTCGAAGGGCTGACCCCCGAAGGGGAGCGGTTGGTGGGTTGGGCCAAGCGAATTCTGGCCGAACACGACGCCTTCAAAGCCGAAGTGCATGCGGTGCAATCCGGCATCACCGGAACGCTGCGGCTCGGCACCGTGCCGACCGCTTCGACAACCGCCTCCCTGGTGCTGTCGACATTTTGCTCGGCCCACCCGTTGGCAAAGGTGCAAATCAGCTCCCGGCTGGCCGCAACCGAGCTGTACCGGCGGCTGCACGACTTCGAGCTCGACGCCGTCATCGCGCACCCGACACCCGAACACGAAGCCGATCTCGTGCCGCTCTACGAGGAGCAATACGTGCTGCTGTCGCGGGCGGACATGCTGCCGTCCGGTGCGACCACGCTGCGCTGGCCGGATGCGGCGCAACTGCCGCTAGCGTTGCTCACGGCGGATATGCGTGACCGGCAGGTCATCGACGCGGCCTTCGCCGACCACGACATCACCGTGCACCCGCAAGTTGAAACAGATTCCGTCGCTTCACTGTTCGCGCAGGTTGCGAATGGCAATTGGGCGACCATCGTGCCGCACACCTGGCTGTGGATGACGCCGATGCGGGGTGAGATCAGGGCGGTCGAACTTGTCGATCCGGCGCCGAAGGCAGTGATCGGGTTGGCCACCAACGCATCCGGTCCAGGATCCCCGGTGGCGCGTGCGCTGGTCGCGTCTGCCCAGCACCTCGACCTCGACGTATTCTTTGCCGCGCAGCTACGCGGCCTCAGCCGTTAGGAGCTCGCAGCACTCTTGGGATTGAGGCTCGCCAAATGCCCGCTCTCCACCCCGGCGGCGGGGTCGAGCTGGCAGTCGATCAAGGCGGGTCCGTTCGATGCGACTGCCTCCGACAGCGCCGCCTGAAGTTCGGTAGCGGTGGTGACGTGATAACCCTTGCCGCCGAAAGCTTCCGCGAGCAGCTCGTGTCGCGCGCCCGAGTTGAGTACCGTGGGGGCCGGGTCGGACCCGGAGACCGATTCGTCGCCCCGGTACACGCCGCCGTTGTTGAGTATCACGACGGTGACCGGCAGCCGGTACCGGCAGATGGTTTCGATCTCCATGCCGCTGAAGCCGAATGCGCTGTCACCCTCGATGGCGACCACGGGTCGGCCGGTCTCGACCGCGGCGGCGATGGCGTAGCCCATGCCGATGCCCATCACGCCCCACGTTCCGGTGTCCAGTCGGTGGCGCGGCAACTCCATGTCGATAACGTTGCGAGCCAGGTCCAGTGCGTTGGCTCCCTCGTTGACCACGTAGACGTCCGGGTTGCGTTGCAGCACAGCGCGAATGGCGCCAAGCGCGTTGTAGAACCGCATCGGGTGCGGATCCTCGTCCAGCCGCTGCCGCATCGTGGCGTCGTTGCGGGTCTTTCGCTCGATGAGTTCGGCGGTCCACGCCTGCGGCGTGCTGATCGGGCGGCCGGCCAAACCGTCGCGCAGTGCCGACATCACCGAGCCGATGTCCCCTGCCAGTGGAGCGTCGATCGGCTGGTTGCTGTCGAACTCCGAGGCCGCGATGTCGATTTGGATGAACTTGGTGTCGGCCGACCATTGCGGTGACTCCCCATGTCCCAGTAGCCAATTGAGTCGCGCGCCAACCAGCAGCACCGCATCGGCGCGGGCGATGGCCAGCGAGCGGGCGGCGGCGGCCGATTGCGGGTGCGAGTCGGGCAGCAGGCCCTTGGCCATCGACATCGGCAGGTAGGGCATCCCGGTGTTCTCGACGAACTCCCGAATCACGTTGTCGGCCTGTGCGTATGCGGCTCCTTTCCCTAGCACGACCAACGGTCGCTGGGCCTGCGCCAGGATGTCAAGGGCCCGCTCGACTGCCTCGGGTGCTGGCAGTTGGCGGGGGGCAGGGTCCACGACGCGCCAAATCGATTCTGCTGCAGCGGAAACCTCCATCGCCTGGCCCAGCACCTCACCCGGGATGTCCAGGTAGACACCGCCCGGCCGGCCGGATGACGCCGTGCGAATCGCCCGAGCCACGCCGCGCCCGATGTCCTCGACCCGTGCGATCCGGTAGGCCGCCTTGACGAAGGGGCGGGCCGCGTTGAGCTGGTCGATGTCCTGGTAGTCACCGCGCTGCAGGTCCACCACCGCTCGCCCGCTGGATCCGGAGATCTGGATCATTGGAAAGCAGTTCGTGGTGGCGTTCGCCAGCGCGGGTAGGCCGTTGAGGAAACCCGGCCCCGAGGTCGTCAGACACACACCGGGCCGTCGGGTCAGAAACCCGGCGGCGGCCGCGGCGTTACCGGCGGACCCTTCGTGGCGGAAGCCGATGTACCTGATCCCGGCGTGCTGCGCGGTGCGGGCCAGATCGGTGATAGGGATTCCTACGACCCCATAGATGGTGTCCACATCGTTGGCCTTCAGCGCATCCACCACCACGTGGAAGCCGTCGGTCAGCGGTTCGGTCATGGTGGCCGCCCCTCTCTTGGCTGGTGTCTCGGCCCTCACTGTTGCCTGGTTTGGCAGCCGTGTCCAAGACCCGGGCGCTATCCGGTGATTCACGCTGTTTATCGACTGTTAGGGGATCGGTATTGGACAGCGGTAATCGGCCCCGGCAGGGTTCTCGTTAGGTTTGGACAAAGGAGCGTCTGATGACATCCGTGCAAAATTCGCGAGTCGCCGATCTGATCGAGGCGGCGGCCACCCTGGCGCCGGACGCGCGTGCGCTCATCGTCACGGCCGACCGCGTCCCGGTCAGCTACCGTGACCTGCTACGTCTCGCCGACGAGCTGGCCGCCCAGCTGACCCGTGCCGGTCTGGCGCCCGGGGACCGGGTGGCCCTGCGGGCGGGCAGTAACGCTGAGTTCGTCGTCGCGTTGCTGGCAGCCCTGCGTGCGGGCCTGATCGTGGTCCCGCTGGACCCGGCGTTGCCGGACGGGGATCAACGCGCGCGCAGTGCGGCGGCAGGTGCCCGGGCGGTGCTGGTCGACGGTGAGGGGTCCGGGTGGTGGCCGATTGCCGTGACCGTCGAGGACGGCGCCTTGGCGGCGCACCTGAATGCGTGCACCGAGCCGGGCCCGGCGACGGACTCACCGGAGGGGCTGCACGACGACGACGCGATGATCATGTTCACCGGGGGCACCACCGGACTGCCCAAGATGGTCCCCTGGACGCACGACAACATCGCCCGCTCGGTGCGGGCCATCATCGACGGGTACCAGCTGGGTCCACAGGACGCCACGGTCGCGGTGATGCCGCTCTACCATGGCCACGGGCTGGTCGCCGCATTGCTGTCGACCCTGGCATCCGGCGGCACGGTGTTGTTGCCCGCCCGGGGACGGTTCTCGGCGCACACCTTCTGGGACGACATCAACGCCGTTGGGGCGACCTGGTACACGGCCGTGCCGACGATTCACCAGATCCTGCTGGAACGCGCCGCCGCCGCGACGGCCGAAAGTCCAATGGCGGCATTGCGTTTTATCCGCAGTTGCAGTGCGCCGCTGACCCCGGAGGTGGCCCGGGCGCTGCAGACCGAATTCTCCGCGCCGGTGCTGTGCGCCTTCGGGATGACCGAGGCCACCCATCAGGTGGCCAGTACCGGTCTCGATCAAGAGGTCAACCCCGCGGTTTCCACCGGTCTGGTCGGCCGCTCCACCGGGCCGCAGATCCGAATAGCCGGGAACGACGGAGCGCCCGTCGAGCCGGGCGCCGTCGGCGAAGTGTGGCTGCGTGGCGCCACCGTGGTGCGCGGTTACCTCGGTGACCCCAGGATCACCGAGGCGAACTTCACCGACGGCTGGTTGCGCACCGGCGATCTGGGCACGCTGTCGGAGGCGGGCGACCTCAGCATCCGTGGCCGGATCAAGGAACTCATCAACCGCGCCGGGGAGAAGATTTCCCCGGAACGCGTCGAGGGCGTGCTGGCCACCCATCCGAATGTGTTGGAAGTGGCGGTGTTCGGGGTGCCGCACCCGATGTACGGAGAAGCCGTTGCGGCTGTCGTCGTCCCCCGGGGCGTGGCACCGAGCGCCGGCGAACTCACCGAGTTCTGCCGGGAAAGGTTGGCGCCGTTCGAGATTCCCACCACCTTTCAGGTGGCCGAGGAATTGCCGCACACCGCCAAGGGGTCACTGGACCGCCGTGCGGTATCGGCGCGGTTCGGCCAGCCGGGATGAGGGTTGTCGCTGTGAGGCGGTGAGGCTTCCCCAGGCGGCGCGCGCACCCGAATCGCCCACGCGATAGGTCTGCACCAGCGTGCCCGCCGCCGCCCCCACCACCAGGACGGCGACCACTATATGCGCCACCGGTTTCACGACGCGACCGCGCGCCACCCGTAGCTGGACGACGGCCAGTGCGGTCACGGTAACCGCCAGTGCCGCAATGATGTAGACGAGGGTTTCACCAAGTTCGGCGTGCTTGCCGATGGCAGGTGAGTCGCCGACCTTGCCGGCCAGCCACGCCCCCGAGCTGGTGGTCAACGGCGTCACGATCAGGGTCACCACGGCCAGCGTCAGGGTCAGCCAGATCAGTTGCCGGCGCGCCGCCGGCCACACCGCACACACGATGGCCAGGATTGCCGCCAGCGGGCCCAACACGACCACCAGGTGATTGAGCAGGATGTGGGCCGGAAGTCCGTTAACCGTCGACATGTATCGGCAAACTACGCCGTGGTCTGCACCCGGGCTGCCACCGACTCGGGCATCGGTTCGTAGCGGGCGAACGAGCGGGTGAACGATGCGGCGCCGTGTGCCAGGGAGCGTAGGTCGATGGCGTACCGGCTCAATTCGACCTGCGGCACTTCGGCCTTCACCAGCGTGCGCTCGTGGCCGGCGGTGTCGGTTCCCAGCACCCGCCCCCGACGGCCGGACAGGTCACCCATCACCGCGCCGACGTAGTCGTCGGGCACCAGCACCGAGATCTCATCGATCGGTTCGAGCAGGATCACTTTCGTCGCCGCCGCGGCCTCGCGCAGCGCCAGCGAGCCGGCCATCTGAAACGCGAAGTCCGAGGAGTCGACGCTGTGGGCCTTGCCGTCGAGCAACGTGACGCGGATGTCGACCATCGGATAGCCGGCGTGCACACCCTTCTCCATCTGCGTCCGGACACCCTTTTCCACGCTCGGGATGAATTGGCGCGGCACCGCCCCGCCGACCACCTTGTCCACGAATTCGAAGCCCGCGCCCTCCGGCAGCGGCTCCACCTCGATGTCGCACACCGCGTACTGGCCGTGGCCGCCGGACTGCTTCACGTGGCGGCCGTGCCCTTTCGCCTTGCCGCCCAGCGTTTCTCGCAGGGGTACCCGTAACTCGACGGTGTCCACGGTCACGCCGTAGCGACTGGCCAACGCTTCGAGCACGACGCCGACGTGGGCCTCACCCATGCACCACAGCACCACCTGGTGTGTCTCCGGGTTCTGCTCGATCCGCAGGGTGGGGTCCTCGGCGGCTAACCGGCCCAGCCCGACCGACAGCTTGTCCTCGTCGGTCTTGGCGTGCGCCTGGATGGCGACCGGTAGCAGCGGTTCCGGCATCGTCCACGGTTTGAGGACCAGCGGTTCGGACTTGTCCGACAGCGTGTCACCGGTTTCGGCACGGCTCAGCTTGCCGATCGCACAGATGTCGCCGGCCACCACGACGGGCGCGGGCCGTTGCTGCTTTCCGAGCGGGAACGACAGCACCCCGATGCGCTCGTCCTCATCGTGGTCGGGGTGATGGGTGCCGTTGCCTGGGAAAACCCCAGAGGCGCCGAAGAACGATGAGAAGTGGCCCGACACATGGACGGTCGCGTCCGGCCTGATGGTCCCGGAGAACACCCGGACCAGGCTGACCCGCCCGACGTACGGGTCAGACGTCGTCTTCACCACTTCGGCAAGCAACGGCGCGTCGACGTCGCACGCCAACTCGTCGTGCGTGGCGCCCTGTGGCGTGAAAACCTCCGGAAGCGGGTGTTCCCTGGGGGACGGGAAGCCCCTTGTGGCGACCTCGAGCAATTCGTAGGTGCCCACGCCGGTGCTGCTGCACACCGGGATTACCGGGAAGAACGTGCCGCGAGCCACGGCCTTCTCCAGATCCTGGATCAGGACCGCCTCGTCGATCCCCGCTCCGCTCAGATAACGCTCCATCAACGACTCGTCCTCGGACTCCTCGATGATGCCTTCGATCAGGGTGCCGCGCGCCTCCTCGATCCGGTCGGCGTCGGATTCGTCAGGCGTCGACTCGCTGCGTTTGCCGTCGGTGTAGGTGTACCGGATCTGCGACAGCAGCCCGATCAACCCGTCATGGGTCGGTAGGTACAACGGTAAAACTTTGTCGCCGAACGCATTCTGGGCAGCATCCAACGCCTCGGCATAATTGGCCCGGGCGTGGTCGAGCTTGGTGATGACCACCGCGCAGGGCATGCCGACCGCGCTGCACTCCTGCCAGAGTGACTTGGTGGGTTCGTCGACGCCTTCATTGGCCGCGATGACGAACAGGGCACAGTCGGCGGCGCGCAGTCCGGCGCGCAGTTCACCGACGAAGTCGGCATAGCCGGGTGTGTCGATCAGGTTGACCTTGATACCCGCGTGTGCCAAGGACGCCACCGCGACACCGACCGATCGTTGCTGGCGGATCTCGGCGTCGTCGAAGTCACAGACCGTGCTGCCGTCGGTTACCGAGCCGGGCCGGGACAACACCCCGCCCGCTACCAGTAGCGCTTCGACCAGGGTGGTCTTGCCGCCTCCGGAGGGCCCGACCAGCACGACATTGCGGATACCGTCCGGGCCGCTTGCGGTGGGAGCCGTACCCGCGCCCTGGGGGAAAGCGCTCACTCTGTCGGCCATCACATTCCTCCAGTTCTCCCGGGGTGCCGCCGACTCCCGTACGCGGCGTAATCCAGCCCACAGGACGCAGTAGCAACTTTTCCCCCAACCGCGGCCCAGCACAAGGGTCGGGCCCGAGCCGGATGTCAGGCGTGCCAGCCTGACCAGCGCGTCGCGCTGACCGCGATCACCGGACCGTTCAGCGGAACAGATTGATACTGGGGGTATTTCGCGCGCAGCAGGCGGTAGCCCGTGCGCAGGGCGTCGCCGTCGGCTGCGACGGTGGCGGTGCCGTCAACCCGAACCCACCACAATTGCGCCCAATCTTCGGCGTAGTGATCGACGAGCAGACTGACCGCTGGGTTGTGCTCGATGTTGGCCAGCCGGCGCAGCCGCTGGGTGGTCTTGGGCTTGGCATCCACCGCCGTAAAGATGACGTCCCGGTCGACCGCGAAGACCACCGGCACCAGGTGTGGGGCGCCGTCGGAGGTGACGGTAGCCAGGTGCGCGACGGGCGAACGAGCGAACCAGGCCCGGATGTCCACAGAGCCAGCCTAAAGCGTCTGGATCAGGCGGTGACGTAAGTCACCAAGCGACCTCCACGATTAGGCCGGTACCAGGTCCATCGGATTAGGCTGCATTTATGAGATTCGGACGTGATCCAGAATTTCGTCGAATTGGTGGCTGACCACCGTTTAGATGGGTATCTGGATTACGGTGGTGCAGAAAGATGGGTTTCGGTGCCGCGCCGCCCGCACCGTATGGCTCAGACAATTCGGCAGTCCACCCGACGCAGGAGGTATTACGGGATGAGCAAATCGCGCCACCGTTCATTCAGGTGGTCATGGCTGGTTGCCGTCATGGCTGCCGTCGGAATGGTCTCCGGATTGGGTCTGGCAACGCCGCCTGCGCCCGCGCTGGCGGCGCCGTACAAGCAGTTCCCCACGCTGCCGCTCGACCCGTCGGCTCTTGTCGGGCAGGTAGGGCCGCAGGTGGTCAACATCAACACCAAGCTGGGCTATAACAACGCGGTGGGAGCCGGCACCGGGATCGTCATCGACCCCAATGGTGTCGTGCTGACCAACAATCACGTGATTTCCGGCGCCACCGACATCAGCGCCTTCAGCGTGGGCGACGGCCGCACTTACGGCGTCGACGTGGTCGGTTATGACCGCACCCAGGATGTCGCGGTTCTACAACTACGGGGTGCCGGAGGCCTGCCCACCGCCACGATCGGTGGCGGCGTCAGCGTCGGTGAGCCGGTGGTGGCGATGGGCAACACCGGCGGCCAGGGTGGTACTCCGCGCGCGGTAGCCGGCAAAGTAATAGCCGTCAACCAGACCGTACAGGCCTCAGACTCCCTGACCGGTGCCGCCGAGACTCTGAACGGACTGATTCAGTTCGAGGGCGCGATCCAGCCCGGAGATTCCGGTGGACCGGTGGTCAACGGGGCGGGTCAGGTGGTCGGCATGAACACGGCGGCCACCGAGAACTTCCAGATGTCGCAGGGCGGTCAGGGCTTCGCGATTCCGATCGGTACCGCGATCGGCATCGCCAACAACATCCGGTCCGGCGGCGGGTCGCCCACCGTGCACGTCGGGCCCACCGCCTTCCTTGGTCTCGGCGTCGTCGACAACAACGGCAACGGGGCGCGAGTCCAGCGCGTCGTCGGCAACGCTCCCGCCGCGGCCGCCGGGATTTCCAATGGCGACATCATCACCGCACTCGACGGCGTCCCGATCAACTCGGCCACCGCGATGTCCGATGCGCTCAACGGGCACCACCCCGGCGACATCGTCTCGATCAGCTTCACCTCCAAAACCGGCGTCGCGCGCACCGAGAACGTGACTCTGGCGGAGGGTCCCCCAGCCTGATCTGCGCGGAATCGGTGCGGAATCGGTACCGTGGCGTGCCAAATCGTTTGGTGCTGGCCGTGATTCACGACCGCGTCGCGGGCCGGTTGACTGCGTGATTCCGTCAAAGGCACCTCGGGTACCCGTGGCATCGTGGATTTGATGAACTACGCGATAGACGCCGGCCGGCACGATCCCGCGCACCATCCCGCCGAGGGCAGTCACGTCGAGGGCGGCGTGGTCGAACACCCCACCGCCGAGGACTTCGACAACGCGGCCGCCCTGCCCGCGGATCCGACTTGGTTCAAGCACGCGGTGTTCTACGAGGTGCTGGTGCGAGCGTTCTTCGATTCGAATGCCGACGGATCTGGTGACCTGCGCGGACTCATCGACCGGCTGGACTACCTGCAGTGGCTCGGAGTGGACTGCCTCTGGCTGCCGCCGTTCTACGATTCACCGCTGCGCGATGGTGGTTATGACATCCGCGACTTTTACAAAGTGCTGCCCGACTTCGGTACCGTCGAGGATTTCGTCGCGCTGATCGACGCGGCTCACGCGCGCGGTATCCGCGTGATCACCGACCTGGTGATGAATCACACATCGGAGTCGCACCCCTGGTTTCAGGAGTCCCGTCATGACCCTGACGGGCCGTACGGCGACTACTACGTGTGGAGCGACACCAGCCAGAAGTACACCGATGCCCGCATCATCTTCGTCGACACCGAGGAGTCGAACTGGACGTTCGATCCGGTGCGGCGGCAGTTCTACTGGCACCGGTTCTTCTCGCACCAACCGGACCTGAACTACGACAACCCTGCCGTGCAGGAAGCGATGATCGACGTCCTGCGGTTCTGGCTCGGCCTGGGCATCGACGGGTTCCGGCTGGACGCGGTGCCGTACCTGTTCGAGCGGGAAGGCACCAACTGCGAGAACCTGCCCGAGACGCACGCCTTCCTCAAGCGGGTGCGCAAGGTGGTGGATGACGAGTATCCCGGCCGGGTGCTGCTGGCCGAGGCCAATCAGTGGCCGGCCGACGTCGTCGAGTACTTCGGCGACCCCTCCACCAGCGGTGACGAATGCCACATGGCGTTCCACTTCCCGCTGATGCCGCGCATCTTCATGGCGGTACGCCGCGAGTCCAGGTTCCCGATCTCGGAAATCCTGGCCCAGACCCCCGACATCCCGGACCTGGCTCAGTGGGGGATCTTCTTGCGCAACCACGACGAGCTGACGCTGGAAATGGTCAGCGACGAGGAACGCGACTACATGTACGCGGAGTACGCCAAGGATCCGCGGATGAAGGCCAACGTCGGTATTCGGCGCCGCCTGGCGCCGCTGCTGGATAACGACCGCAACCAGATGCAGCTTTTCACCGCGCTGTTGTTGTCTCTGCCCGGTTCGCCAGTGCTTTACTACGGCGACGAAATCGGCATGGGCGACGTGATCTGGCTTGGTGACCGCGACGGCGTGCGGACTCCGATGCAGTGGACACCGGACCGAAACGCCGGATTCTCCACCGCCAACCCAGGCCGGCTCTACCTCCCGACCAACCAGGATTCGGTGTACGGCTACCAGGCGGTCAATGTCGAGGCGCAACGAGATACGTCGACGTCGTTGCTCAACTGGACCCGCACCATGCTGGCCGTGCGCCGCCGACACGACGCGTTCGCCGTCGGGTCATTTCACGAACTCGGCGGGTCCAATCCGTCGGTTCTGGCTTATGTGCGGGAAGTGCCGCGCGAGAACGCCGAGAACGACGTTGTGTTGTGCGTGAACAATCTGTCGCGGTTCCCGCAGCCGATCGAGTTGAACCTGCAGCAGTGGAACAACTACACCCCAATCGAACTCACCGGACAGGTGGAATTCCCGCGAATCGGGCATCTGCCCTATCTGCTGACGCTCCCGGGACACGGGTTCTACTGGTTCCAGCTGTCCGCTTCCGAGGAGGACCGATGACCCGCGCCATGACGACGATGCCCGCAAAGCTGCCGTGGGCGGACTGGCTTCCCCAGCAACGCTGGTATGCCGGACGCAACCGCCAACTGTCCACCGCCGACGCCGCAGTGGTGGTGCCGTTGCGAGAGAATCTGGACCTGGTGCTGGTCGACGTCGCCTACCGCGACGGCCTTACTGAGCGCTATCAGGTGATCGTGGGTTGGGACACCGAACCGGTCACCGAATACAGCACCCTGGCCACCATCGGTTCGGTCGAAAATCACACCGGATTTGACGCGTTGTATGACCCCGCCGCATCGCGGTTCCTGCTGTCGCTGATCGATTCCGCGGCCGTCCGCGGCGAGTCCGACACCCAGGTCAGGTTCTCCAAAGAGCCCGAGGTGCAGTTGCCGCTGAACGCCTACCCCCGGGTTTCAGACGCCGAGCAGAGCAACACCAGCGTGATCTTCGATCGGACTCCGAGCGCCATCTTGAAGGTGTTTCGCCGGGTCAGCCCCGGCATCAATCCCGATATCGAGCTGAACCGAGTGCTGGGCCGGGCCGGCAATACGCACGTGGCCAAGTTGCTGGGCTCCTACGAGGTGGGTTCGGGCGACGATCCGGATGCGTTATCGCCGTTGGGCATGGTCACCGCGTTCGCCGCCAACGCGGCCGAGGGCTGGGCCATGGCCACCGCCAGCGTGCGCGACCTGTTCGCCGAGGGCGACCTCTATGCGCACGAAGTCGGCGGCGACTTCGCTGGCGAATCCTACCGGCTCGGCGAGGCGGTGGCGTCCGTGCACGCCAGCCTGGCCGAGGCACTCGGTACGTCGCAAACTGTGTTCCCGCTGGACCACCTGCTGTCGCGGCTGACTGCAGCCATTGCCACGGTGCCCGAACTCGAGCAGTACCAGGCAACGATCGAAGAGCGATTCCGCAAGCTGACCGACGAGCCGATTACGGTGCAGCGGGTGCACGGCGACCTGCACCTGGGACAGGTGCTACGGACCCCGGAGAGCTGGGTGCTGATTGACTTCGAAGGCGAGCCGGGGCAACCGCTGCAGGAACGGCGTGCGCCGGATTCACCATTGCGCGACGTGGCCGGGGTGCTGCGGTCTTTCGAGTATGCGGCCTACGGCCCGTTGGTGGAGAATGCCACCGACAAGCAGAAAGCGGCGCGCGCCCGGGAATGGGTGGACCGCAATCGCACCGCATTCTGCGACGGGTACGCGGCCGCTTCGGGAATCGACCCGCGTGATTCGGCACTGCTGCTAGCCGCCTACGAGCTGGACAAGGCGATCTACGAGAC
>JALHRH010000054.1 GCA_022841565.1 Mycobacterium sp.
GATCATGATCGGTACAGGAGGACACCATGCCGCAATACGCCGCACTCACCTACACCCGGGACGTTGACTGGACGGCCCCGGAGCAGGCCGCCGAGATGGCCGAATACATGAAGTTCGGGCAAGACCACGCCGCCGCGATCCGGGGTGGACAGGCGCTGTACCCGACCGGTACCGCGACGACCGTGCGGGTCACCGGCGCCCGCGGCGGCGACGTCGTCACCAGCGATGGCCCGTATGCCGAAACCAAAGAGGCCCTGACCGGGTTCTACCTGATCGAGGCCGCCGACCTGGACGAGGCGCTGCGCATCGCGGCCGACATCCCGGCCGCCTGGGACGGCGCCGTCGAGGTGCGCCCCGTCATCGAATTCGGTTGATCCTGAGTCGGTTAATGGATCCCGACGCCGCACTTGCCGACACCGTCCGGATCGAGGGCACCCGCATCCTGGCGACCCTCGTCCGGACGGTCGGCTCGCTTCAGATCGCCGAAGACGCGGTACAGGAAGCGGCGTTGCGAGCACTGCGGGACTGGCCCCGCACCGGGGTGCCGGACGAACCACGCGCCTGGCTGACGGTGACCGCGCGCCGAGTCGCCATCGATCTGCTGCGCCGGGAAGGCGCTCGAGCGCAGAAGGAGCGTGCCAGCGTGGAACTCGCGGTTCCTGACCTGCCGCCCGAAAGTGTGGTGGCCGATGACCGGCTGCGGTTGATCTTTACCTGCTGCCATCCGGCGCTGGCGTTGGAGGCGCAGGTGACGCTCGCCCTGCGCACGCTGTGCGGTCTGTCGCCGGCGCAGATCGCGGCGGTGCTGCTGACCAGCGAGGCGGCCGTCGCAAAGCGCCTCACGAGGACCCGGAAAAAGATTGCCAGCGCGGCGATTCCGTACCGGGTGCCGGCCGACGAGGATCTGCCGGCCCGCCTGGGCGCCGTCTGCGCGGTGGTACACACGTCTTACACGATCGCGCACACCGCGGCCGGTGGTGAGCGGTTGACCGACGTCGACGCAACCCGCGAGGCACTCCGATTGGCGCGCCTGGTGCACGACCTGATGCCCGACGAACCCGCGCCCATGGCGGTGTTGGCGCTGCTGCTGCTGACCGAATCCCGGCGTGAGGCGCGCCTGGACCAGACGGGCGAGCCGGTCCCGTTGCCCCGGCAGGACCGCACGTTGTGGGACACCGAGGCGATTGCCGAGGCGCTCGGCTTGCTGAATGACTCGCTGCGCCGCACCGGCGCGATCGCCGATCCCTACCAGCTGCAAGCCGCGATCGCCGCCGAGCACGCCAGAGCCACGTCCTACGCGGACACCGACTGGGCCGAGATTGTCCGGCTCTACGACCTGTTGATGTCAGTCCGGCCCAGCCCGCCCGGTGCGCTGGCTCGTGCCGTCGCGATCGCCGAACTAGACGGGCCCACAGCGGGATTGCGGGAGATAGAGCACCTCGAGCCCGATCAACGCTGGCACGCGATTCGCGGTGAATTGCTATCCCGCCAAGGCAGATTCGCTGAGGCGGTGGCCGAAACGCAGGCGTCGCTCACCGATGCGGTCGCCGCGCCCGAACGCCGGTACCGGCAACGGCGCATCGCCGAATGGTCTGCGAGCAAAGGGAAACAATGACATGACAAGGGTCGACGTGGTAACCGAGGTCCTGATTGCCCGGCGGCGCGGCGAGGTCGCGGCGTATGCCGCGGAGCCGGACAACGCCACGGAATGGTACGTGAATATCAAAGCGGTGCAATGGGAATCGCCTAAGCCCATGGTAGTCGGTTCGCGGTTCGCCTTCACCGCCAGGTTTCTCGGACGTGAGATGAGCTACACCTATGAGGTAGTCGACATGGAGCCGGGAACCAAGCTGGTGATGCACACCTCGGAAGGGCCATTCCCCATGGAAACAACTTACCTCTGGGAAGACGTCGAGAACGGCGCCACGAAGATGACGCTGCGCAACCGGGGTGAACCCTCGGGGTTCTTCGGAGTCGCGGTGCCCGTGCTGGCCATGGCGATCAGGCGTGCCAACAACAAGGATCTTGCCCGGCTCAAGGCACTTCTCGAGAGCGCTAGCGCTGGGCGGTGACCGGGCGGTCGAGCCACCGACCCGAGTTTGCCTGCGTTGCAACGGCCCTGGCGCGCATTGGCAGCGCTGATCACTGGCCTCGACGAGCCCTGCTGCGTTGGGCGATACGGGTGATTACCGAGGGGCCCTGCCCGCGTGGGGATTGCCGCGCGGCGGCCAGCAGGATGTCGACGGATTCGACCATGCCGGAGGCGATGGCATCGACGTGGGGCACATGGTCTGGACACACGCACACGCCGAGGCCCATGGCGTTGTCATGGCGGGTCATGGTGATGCTCAATCCGCAGCCATCGACGAGCGGCGTCACGGTGTGTGCGCCGACGACCTTGGCCCCGCCGCAATAGCATGCCGCCGACGACCCAGGTATGTAGGAGATGGTGCCGTGGCAGGCTGGGGTGGTTCGTTGCCGACACGGCAGTCTGTTTGCGAGCGCCAGGCCGGCATGTACGACGCTGGGCGGAATTAACGAAGCGATGGGTGAGGAATCCACCGTCATACGGGTCATGCCGGTCGGTTGGTGCGTGACGGCCAAGCCGTTGGTGGCCGCATCTATGTCGAGCAGGACCTGGACGGGATCGTCGACATGCACCGGAAGGTCGATTTGTGCCGATGGCTCGGTGGAATCGGCCTGCGAATCGTCGTCGAGCAGTGATAGCGGCACCAGCATCACCAGCGGGTGATCGGGAATGATGCCGTGATGTCGCATCCAGGTCCGCAGGCTTAGCGTGCACGCCGCCAACGCAACATTGGTGACGGTGCCCCCGAACGCATAGGCGATTGCCCTCAAGTGAGACAGCCGAATCGAGCCGAATGCCACTGCACGACGGGACGTCAGCTGCGCGTTGAACACCGTGGGCTTGATAGGCGCACCCCGTGCGGACGTCTCTTCTTGCGCCCCACGTCCGACCGTGGCGCGAAGCAGTCGGCGGGCGTCATTCAGCGCCGCGGGCACCGCCGCCGCAAGAAGGCCCGCGCCCGTCACGGAGTTCTCCAACAGCTCGAAAATTGTGTCGATAACCGGATTGCCGGCGGCGGACGTAGCGTCTAACCCCGGCTCGGCCGTGATGGCGTCGGCCCCGCCGGGTCGTGGATCGGGCGTCACCAGCTGGGCCCACACCGTCTGGATGCCCTCGGGGAGTCCCTGGGTGACCGAGTGCGACGTACTTATTGCCAACGCCCACCGACCGCCTTCCAGACCCTCGATGCTCCACGCGTCCCACGGCGGTAGCTGGCGATCCAGCGTCGCTGTGGCCAGCTGACCAACCAGTGTGGCGAACTCGCGCTCGTCGTTCGGGGCGGGAATCGCCGTCGAGTGAATCTGCGGCGTCGGGTCGTAGTCGTCGATCTCGGCCCACACTGGGCGGCCCAAGCCCAGCGGCTTGCCGACCAACCGGCCTCGGAAGCTTGGCATATTCGGCAGCGACGACGCCAATAGCTGGCACAACCGTTGGTGGCTGATCCCATCGAAGCCCTCGACGATGATCACTACCACGTCGCGTACAGGTACTCTCGGGCGTCCGGAGTGCCGCCGCACCCCGTCCAATCCCGGCAACCGATTCAGCATCAGCGCGCCCCCCCCATAGATGCGTAATTACTTTTGGCGCCGCCCACGCTGCGTCATACCCATACTCTTGGGACTGAAAACTGCGTCGTCACCTTGCATGGCGTACGGGAGGGCCGGTCTCCTCTTCCTCACACCACCCCGCCCCGCACCCTCCCAACGCGTTGGTTGACAATCTAAGTAATCGCACGTGTCAAAGGAGACATTCTCATGGCTGAAGCAGTGATCGTTGAGGCAGTTCGTTCCCCCATCGGCAAGCGCAACGGAGGATTGTCCGGGGTGCACCCGGCCGAGCTGTCGGCGCAGGTCCTCAATGGTCTGGTCACCAAGGCCGGCATCGACCCCGAACTCGTCGACGACGTCATCTGGGGCTGCGTCATGCAGGCCGGCGAGCAGGCTCTCGACATCGGCCGGACGGCGCTGTTGACGGCGGGCTGGCCGGAGACGGTGCCGGGCGTGACCGTCGACCGCCAGTGCGGGTCGAGTCAGCAGTCGGTGCACTTCGCCGCGGCCGGCGTGGTGGCCGGTCACTACGACGTGGTGGTCGCCGGTGGTGTGGAGTCGATGTCGCGGACCCCGATGGGCGCTTCCCTGGCAAACGGCGGGCGCCCGTACCCGGAAGGCTTTCTGAGCCGCTACGAAGGCAAGATCCCCAACCAGGGCCTCGGCGCGGAGATGATCGCCGAGCAGTGGGGCCTCTCCCGCCTCGACCTCGACCAGTTCTCCCTGGACTCACACGAAAAGGCCGCTGCCGCACAGGATGCCGGCGCTTTCGATGACCAAATCGTGGGCATCAAGGTGGCCGACGGGCCCGAAAAATTAGTACTGCTCAAGGACGAGGGCATCCGCCGCGGCACCCCGATGGAGAAGATGGCGTCGCTGAAGCCGGCGTTCAAGGAGGACGGGGTCATCCACGCCGGAAACTCTTCGCAGATTTCCGACGGTTCGGCAGCCCTGCTGTTCATGTCGGCCGAGAGGGCCAAAGAACTTGGCATGAAGCCGATCGCGAAGGTGCACACCGCGACGCTGGCCGGGGCCGACCCGGTGATCATGCTGACCGCGCCCATCCCTGCCACTCAGAAGGTGCTCAAGCGCTCCGGGCTGTCCATTGGCGACATCGGCGCCTACGAGGTCAACGAGGCGTTCGCGCCCGTTCCGTTGGCATGGCTCAAGGACATCGGCGCCGACGAGAGCAAACTCAACCCCAACGGCGGAGCAATCGCACTCGGCCACCCCCTCGGCGGCTCGGGCGCCCGCATCATGACCACGCTGCTGTACCACATGCGGGACAAGGGAATTCGTTACGGCTTGCAGACCATGTGCGAGGGCGGCGGCCAGGCCAACGCGACCATCCTGGAGTTGCTGTAATGGACGTTCCCGGCGCCCTGGTCGAGCGCCGCGGCAACGTCATGATCATCACCATCAACCGGCCCGAGGCCCGCAACGCGGTCAACTGCGCGGTGAGCATCGGTGTCGGCAACGCGTTGGACGACGCTCAGCACGATCCCGCGATCCGGGCGGTGGTGATCACCGGCGCGGGCGACAAGTCGTTCTGCGCCGGCGCCGACCTCAAGGCGATCTCCCGCCGGGAGAACATCTACCACCCCGATCGTCCGGAGTGGGGCTTCGCCGGTTACGTGCACCATTTCATCGACAAGCCCACCATCGCCGCGGTCAACGGGACCGCGCTGGGCGGGGGCACCGAACTGGCGCTGGCCAGTGACCTGGTGGTGGCCGACGAGCGCGCCCAGTTCGGCCTGCCCGAGGTCAAGCGCGGACTGATCGCCGCCGCAGGCGGGGTGTTCCGGATCATGGATCAGCTGCCGCACAAGGTCGCGATGGAACTGCTGTTGACCGGCGAGCCGCTGACGGCATCCGACGCCTACGAATGGGGCCTGATCAACCGGGTGGTCAAAGATGGGTCGGTGCTGGATGCGGCGCTGGCGCTGGCCGCGCGAGTAACCGGCAATGCGCCGCTGTCGGTGCAGGCCAGCAAGCGCATCGCCTATGGGGTCGACGAGGGTGTGATCACCGCCGAGGAAGTGGGTTGGGACCGGACGATGCGCGAGATGCGGTCGCTGATCAGGTCCGAGGACGCCAGAGAGGGCCCGTTGGCGTTCGCCGAGAAACGGGAACCGGTGTGGAAGGCGCGCTAGCCGGGCAAGCTAGGACGCCAGCACGTTGACGCCCCACTGAAACAAGGAGGGCAACAGCGTGCACGCCGGCACGATGGCGCGGCGCGCCGTGGGCGGGGTGCTTGCCAGCACCAAACCTCGGGTGAGCCAACGGTAATCCCGGGTGACTCGATGCCAGGTCTCCTCGTAGGCCTCCGGTGCGTTCGCCACGATGGCGCCCACTGCCGCGGCGGCCTGCTTGACGGCGAGGCTGATGCCTTCACCGGTCAGCGCGTCCTCGTAGCCGGCGGCGTCGCCCACCAGCAGCACCCGGCCGGCCACCCGGCGGGAAACCACCTGGCGCAGCGGCCCGCAACCGCGCGCCGGCCCGCGGTCAGCGCCGTTTAAATGCCTTGCCAGCCAAGGGAACCAGCCGAGGTCGGGGCGCTGGCGGGACAAGATCGCCACGCCAACCAGGTCCGGCTCCACCGGCGTCACGTACGCCTCGCCCCACCGCGACCAATGCACTTCGACGAACTCCGACCAGGCCGGCACCCGATAGTGCCAGCGCAGGCCGTGGCGACGCGGCGTGCCGCGCGTTGCGGCGATCCCGACCGCGCGACGCACCGTCGAATGCAATCCGTCGGCACCCACCAGCCATCTAGTCCGGACGCCCGCCGCCGACACGCCGTGCGCGTCTTGCTCGACGGACGTCACCTTCGTCCGAATCCATTCGGTGTCTTGCTGTTTAGCCCGCGCCTCCAGTGCCGCGTGCAACGTGGTGCGTCGCACCCCCCGGCCCGGACCGGTCCGAAACAACGCTTCGGCCCGACGATGCTCACTGGCATAAGCGATTCCGCGAAACGGCATACCGGCCGGATCGACCCCAAGCGAAGTCAGTGCGGCCAATCCGCCGGGCATCAGCCCTTCCCCGCACGCCTTATCGATCGGACCTTCCCGAGGCTCGGCCACGATTACCGAAAGCCCTTGTCTGCGTGCATGTAACGCGGTAGCCAGACCGCCGGGGCCGCCTCCGACCACCAGCAGGTCGGCGTCGTAATCCGTCATGCGTAGCCCAATACCGAATTCTCGACTCGCAACCGGACCGTCAGCAAGACGGCATTGGCCAGCGTGAAGACGATTGCGGTCAGCCAGGCGGTATGTGCCATCGGCAGCGCAATGCCTTCCGCCACCACCGCAACATAATTCGGATGGTGCATGAATCGGTATGGACCCCGGACCACCAGCGGTTCGTGGGGCAGCACGATCACCCGGGTATTCCACCGCTTGCCCAACGATGCGATACACCACCAGCGCAGCCCCTGGCACAGCGCCAGCGCGACCACCATCGGCCAGCCCAGCCACGGGATGAACGGCCGATGCAGCGCCCATGGCTCCACCAGGCAGCCCACCAGCAACGCGGTGTGCAGGATGACCATGACGACGTAGTGAGGCTGGCCAAACTCTTTGCCGCCCTGAGCAAAAGACCACTTCGCGTTACGCCGCGACACCACCAACTCGGCCAGGCGCTCCAGCGCGACCGCCAGGATCAACAGGCAATACGGTCCTAACATCGATGTGGCACCAATTCCGGGCAGCACGCCGGCGCCGGAGCGGCGACGTTGGCCGCAAGCACGTCCGGCACCGGCACCGGCGACAGGTTGCCGTTGCTGCGCAATGACCTCCGGGTATTGCCCAAGTATGTTTCGGCCACGATCACCACATCGGCCGACCGAACGATCCGGAACCCGTCACTGCCGATCTTGCAGCCCAGCGCCCCTTCGGGGTCGGGGTGGATGCGGCCTCGGGTCGCCAGTGTCCGCGGGCCCGCGGTGGCGCGGTGGGCACCGGTGGCCACGTCGGCGGCTGCACCGTCACCGGAGAGGCTGGATGCTATGACATGGGCCACGGAGTTATCTTCGCGCTGAACGGTCGCAGAACATAACTCGGTGGCCATGTAGCCAGTCACGGTGCCGCTTTCTCAGCGGTTCATCAACGCATTGACCTGCGCCGATTTGCCGACGGATGGAAGGGGGTACCTAAGTGGGGACAGTGGGGCATTTGGCCCTTTCTATGATCCTGAACTCGACAGTTAGGTTGGAGATATGCGGATATTGGTGACAGGCGCCACCGGTTATGTGGGTTCACGCCTGGTCACGGCGCTGCTGGCGGAAGACCACCACGTGGTGGCTACCAGCCGAAACCTAATTGGCCTCAAGCGCTTTGGCTGGTCAGACGAGGTCACGGCGGTCGAGCTGGACGCGTCGGATCCGGCATCGGCACGGGCAGCCTTCGAGGCGGCCGGCGCCGTCGACGTGGTGTATTACCTGGTACACGGGATCGGCCAAACCAACTTCCGGGAGGCCGACAACGCCGCGGCCGCCAACGTCGCTGCGGCAGCGCGGGATGCGGGCGTGCGCCGTATCGTCTACCTAGGCGGGTTCGTGCCCGACGACGAAGCGCTTTCGGAACACCTGACCAGCCGCGCCGAGGTCGCCGAGTCCCTGAGGGTGGAGAACGGGCCGGAGTTGGTATGGCTGGGCGCGGCGCTGATCATCGGCGCCGGTTCGACGTCGTTCGAGATCCTGCGCTATGTCGGCGACCGCTTCCCGGTCATGCCGATGCCCAGCTGGATGCACAATCCCCTCGACCCGATCTCCATCCGCGACGTGCTGCACTACCTGGTGGCCGCAGCGGACCCGGCCCAGGTCCCGGCGGGCGCCTACGACATCAGCGGCCCCGAAACCACGTCGTACCGGGACTTGCTGAAGAGGTATTCGTTCAATTCCGGCCGTTGGCACGCCGCTTGGCGGATGCCCGGCATCGGTACCTCGGTCGCGTCACTGTTCGCGGCGATTGCGCTACCGGTACCCAAGGGACTGGCCGGGGACTTGGTGGAGTCGCTGGATCATCCGATGCGGGCCGCCGGCAGCGGCCTAAACAAGGTGCCGGACCCGCTGGGCGGGTTGCTGGGAATCGACGAAGCGATTTCACTGGCCCTGTCCGGCCACACCGAGCACCCGCCCCGCCCGGTCAACGCCCTCGCTGACCCGCATCACCTCGCCGATACTGATCCGGTATGGGCAGGCGGTGACGCGTTGCGCATCCGGCGGCTCGCCCGGACCGTCACCCCGCCCATCGTGCGGCCCACCCTGCGACTGGTTAACATCGTCCCCGGCCCCCTTGCCGGTGCGTTGCGTACCAGCCTGGATATCCTGCTCACGCTGACCCCGAGGATCCGCACGGCATGACCCAAACCACCACACCCCACCCCACCAGCGCGTTCCAAGAAATCCGCCGCGCGATGGTGAACGTCGCCGTACCGCACCATGAGCCGCCCGCGGTGGTTTTGCGCCGGCGCATCGTTGTCGCGATCACGCTGGTGCTCGGCGCCGCCATACTGGGCGTGTCGCTACGGACCCGACCTGGCGAGGCAAGTTTTTACTGGCTGACGCTGACATTGGCGGGCGTGTGGCTGCTCGGCGCGTTGGCGTCCGGCCCGCTGCACCTGGGCGGGATCTGCTGGCGCGGGCGTAACCAGCGCCCCGTCATCACCGGCACCACCATCGGCCTAGTGCTGGGCGGCATCTTTGTGGTCGGCGGCCTGATCGTCCGGGAAATCCAACCGATGGATGCGTGGATCACCCGCGTGCTGCAATATGCACACCTAGGGCCATTTCTGCTGATCGTGCTGATCACGGTGGTCAACGGGGTCACCGAAGAGGTGTTCTTCCGCGGCGCCCTCTACACCGCACTGGGCCGGCATCACCCCGTGGTGATCTCGACCTTCCTGTACGTAGCCGCGACCATGGCCAGCGGAAACCCGATGCTGGGGTTCGCCGGAGTGATCCTCGGAACCGTCAACGCGTTGTCACGACGCGCCACCGGCGGTGTGCTTGCTCCAATGCTCACCCACTTCGTGTGGGGGCTGATCATGGTGCTGGCGCTGCCGCCGATGTTCGGCGTGTAGCAGCTACCCGGCCGTCAACAACCTCGCGTGCCAGCGACCGTAGCCGGGCACTGTGTACGGGCCGCAACATGAACCAGTACACCCGGCCGATGATGCCTCGCGGGTAAAAGATCGCTCGCTGGGCATACTCACTCGCGCCGTCCGGGCGTAGCGTCGTCGTCACCTGTAGCCATGCCTGCCCCGGGGCACGCACCTCGGCCCGCAACCGCAGTTGGGCGCCAGGCACACTCTCGGCAACGCTCCAGCGCGTGGCCGAGGAGCGCCGCCGGGGTGCCAGTGGAAACGAGGACCACCGGCCGCCGTTCGCGGCGCTTTCGACCGCCTTCCACAAGTCGTCAGGTGCGGTCGAGGTCACGGCCGTGCGCACGTCGTTGAAGATGATCTCCCCGGCCCAGTCCGGGTCGCTGGGCAACAATTCGCCCGGTTCAGACATCGAGTCCCAGGTCGCATCCGGCAAGCCGGCGAATGCGCGATTGAGCGCCACGGCAACGGCTCGACGGTAACCCGTCAGCCCGCCCGGTGGTCGCTCGATGATCGAATCGATATCGGAGTTGCGCATCACCGCGTCGCACTCCAGCGACTCGATCAGCGGGCGCGCCAACCCCGCCGGGATGGGCGTCACCGTGCCCACCCACAGGCTCGCGATCGCGGGCGTCAGGAAAGGCAGCACAATCAAATAGCGCTTGTGCAAGCGCGCCACCTCGGCATAGAGCCGCATCATGTCGCCGTATTCCAGAACGTCAGGACCGCCGACATCCCAGGTGCGCGACGACGGTACCGGCGCCGTTGCGGCCGCGACCAGGTAGTAGAGCACGTCGCGCACCGCGATCGGTTGAATTTTGTTGTGCACCCACTTCGGGGTGGTCATCACCGGCAGCCGGTCGGTCAGGTGCCGGATCATCTCGAACGACGCCGATCCCGACCCGACGACCACGCCGGCCTGCAGTACCACGGTCTCGATCCCGGATGCAATCAGGTGATCACCCACCGCCTTGCGCGACTGCAGGTGCGGCGACAGCTCTTTGTCCTCGGGATGCAGTCCACTGAGATACACGATCCGGCGTACCCCGGTGCGTCGGGCGGCGGTCACGACGTTGTGCACCGCGCGTTCTTCCTCGGCGGCAAAGTCTTTCGACCCCCCGCCCATGGAGTGCACCAGGTAGTAGACGACGTCGATCCCGTCGAACGCCGCGATCAGCGAATCGACGTCGCCCAGGTCGCCGCGCGCCACCTCGACGTCCGGGCGCCACGGCACCCCGTCCAACTTGTCCGGGTTGCGCGCCAGCGCGCGCACCCGATGCCCCTCGTCGAGTAGGCGCGGCACCAGGCGCGCGCCGATATAACCGGTCGCTCCGGTCACCAAGCAATGAATCGGTTCAGTCGCCACAGGACCCCGTTCTTTCACGTTCACCCATTATTCGGAGTTGACGCAAGAAGGGATTGGTAATCCTGCAAACTCAAGAGTCAGTGAAATTGGGGGAGCGTCGTTCCTGGAACGCTCTGGTGCCCTCTTTGAAGTCGGGCGCCTGCAGCAGGCCGCGTTGCCCTTCGAACTCTCGTTCAAGCGTGGGACTGAGTTCGGTCAGGGTGGCCGCGTTGATCGCAGCCTTGGTCTTGGCGAACGCCACCGCGGGGCCGGTCAGCAACCGCGAGATTACCTTGTCCACTTCGCCGTCGAAGCCGTCGGCCGGATAGACCGAGCTCACCAAACCCCACGACAGTGCCTCGGTAGCCGTCAGCCGCTCGGGAAGCAACGCCATCCGCATCGCCCGGATCCGGCCGACGGCGGCGGCGACCAGAGCCGATGCGCCGCCGTCGGGCATCAAGCCGATCTTGGTAAAAGCGAGCATGAAAAACGCTTTATCAGAAGCCAGTACGACGTCGCAGGCCAGAGCGATGGAGACGCCCACGCCGGCAGCCGGGCCGTGCACGACGGCAACCACTGGATGGGGCAGCGCCGCGATGGTCTGAACCAGTCGATTGATCTGCAGGACTTCCTCACCCGGCGCGACGTTGCCACCGCCGGATATGTCGTCGGCGCTGATGCTCGCTCCGGAACAGAATCCGCGCCCGGCGCCGGCGAGTCGCACGACCCGGACCGTCGGATCAGTGGCCGCCGCCTCCATCGCGTCGGCGAGACCGGTGATGACCGGAAGGGTCAGCGAGTTGAGGCTGTCGGGACGGTTGATCAGCACCGACAGCACGCCGTCGGCCAACTCGACGTCAAGACCCGCGACGGGGGTGAGCGTGGCAATTCCAGATTCGGACATGCGATTCACACTAGGCCCGATGGTGGCGACCCGTCCCCCGCAAGCGGGAGGTGCCCCCAGCGCCCGGCTTGCGCCGCGCTGGCGATCGCCACGGGCCCGATGGTGGCGACCCGTCCCCCGCAAGCGGGAGGTGCCCCCAGCGCCCGGCTTGCGCCGCGCCGGCGATCGCCACGGGCAGCGTATGGCGACCCAGGGTGCCCGGCCGGCGAGAACGACTGCGAAGATGCAATCAACCGGTTGTTCGACTTGTGGTCGACGGCGTCAACGCGGACGAAAGGTCGGTGCACCCATGGCGGGGCCGCTGAGTGGATTGCGTGTTGTGGAACTGGCGGGGATCGGGCCGGGCCCGCACGCCGCAATGATCTTGGGGGACCTCGGTGCAGACGTAGTGCGCATCGACCGCCCCTCTAGTGGCTCCGGCAATGTCGCGAAGGACGCCATGAGCCGCAACCGCCGCATCGTGTCTGCCGATCTCAAGTCCGCCGAGGGCCGCGAACGGGTGCTGAAGCTCGTCGCCAAGGCCGACGTGCTGATCGAGGGGTACCGGCCTGGAGTCACCGAGCGGCTCGGCCTCGGCCCCCAGGACTGCGCCAAGGTCAACGAGCGGCTGGTCTATGCACGGATGACCGGCTGGGGCCAGACCGGCCCGCGCAGCCAGCAGGCAGGTCACGACATCAACTACATCTCGCTCAACGGCATCCTGCACTCGATCGGCCGAGCGGGTGAGCGGCCGGTGCCGCCGCTGAACCTGGTCGGCGACTTCGGTGGCGGCTCGATGTTCCTGCTGCTCGGCATCCTGTCGGCGCTGTGGGAGCGGCAAACATCGGGCAAGGGGCAGGTCGTCGACGCCGCGATGGTGGACGGTTCCAGCGTTCTGGTGCAGATGATGTGGCAGTTGCGGGCCTCGGGCATGTGGACTGATGCGCGCGGCACCAACATGCTCGACGGCGGCGCGCCCTACTACGACACCTACGAATGCGCCGACGGGCGTTACGTCGCCGTCGGCGCGATCGAACCGCAGTTTTACGCCGCCATGATTCAGGGCCTGGGGTTGGACGCGGCCACCCTGCCGCCGCAGAACGATGTACAGCGCTGGCCCGAGTTGCGGGCGGTGCTGGTCGAAGCATTCGGCAGCCGCGACCGCGATCACTGGGCCAAGGTGTTCGCTGACTCCGACGCGTGTGTGACGCCGGTGCTGGCGTTCGGCGAAGCGAACACCGAACCCCACATCGCCGAGCGGAACACGTTGTACGAAGTCAACGGCAATCTGCAGCCGATGCCAGCCCCACGGTTCTCCCGCACGCCGGCTGATACACCCCGTGCGGCGCTCCCCGCGGGGGACATCGAAGCGATTCTCACGGACTGGCTATAACCCGTCACAGTGAGTGATCGCGGTGGACACGCGACTTTCACCAAGTCTCGGGGTTGTTCGGCAGCCGTGCAGCTGCAAACTACAGCCCCAAAAACCGAAGAAGCCCCCCGCGAATGCGGGGGGCTTACATCGGAACCACTACGTGGCTATCGACGAAACCATCGGGAGACGGTGGGTTCGGCCATCAGTAATCGTGCAATTACGCCCATGGTGTTTACCTCAGCTCGCTGTCGGCAGGGGTTGCCAGTCTTCGAACTGCTCGGAGGTCTCACCTTCGACGAGCATGTCGCCGTGGTAGAGAGCTTCGAAGTCAGCCTTGATGACGTCGGCACTCGAGTCGTCGATCCACATGACACTGAGCGTAGGAGCCGGCATTAAGGAATCCGTGAGTCACGGTTCGGAAAATGGTGGCAATTCTTACCGGTGGGTAGGTTTTCGCCGGGGAGCGCGAGGTTACCCAGTTCGCAGCTGGTTGAACCAATGCTCACCTGCAGTCGTGTTATTGCCGGGGCGCTGTTTGACACCTTTAAGTTAGCGTTGCTAAGTTATCGCGGATATGGTGTGTGGCCACTCGGAGCGGTGCGCGCCGACGGCCGGAGGGACACGACATGTTGCAGGGGATCGCTCGACTGGCCATCGCGGCTCCGCGACGAATCATCGGAATCGCCTTACTGGTGTTTATCGCCGCCGCGGTTTTCGGCATCCCGGTCGCCAACAGTCTTTCCCCGGGCGGGTTTCAGGACCCCAGCTCGGAATCGGCGCGCGCTATCACGCTGCTGACCGACATGTTTGGGCAGAGCGGTCAGCAGATGCTGATCCTGGTCACGGCGCCCGGGGGAGCCAGTAGCGATCAAGCCCGCACAGTGGGTACTGGGCTCGTCGATCAGTTCAAGAATTCTCCGCTGGTTTTCAACGCCACCTCGCCCTGGACCGCACCGCCAGCTGCCGCGGCCGACCTGATCAGCAAGGACGGCAAATCCGGGCTGATCGTCGTGAACCTCAAAGGCGGCGAAAACGACGCGCAGAAGAACGCCCAGACGCTGGCCGACCAGTTCGTCCGAGACCACGACGGCGTTACCGTCCAGGCGGGCGGCTCGGCCATGGAATACGCCCAGATCAACAGCCAGAATCAGGCCGACCTGTTGGTCATGGAGATGATCGCGATTCCATTCAGCTTCCTGGTATTGGTGTGGGTGTTTGGTGGGCTGCTGACGGCGGCATTACCGATGGCCCTGGGAGCGCTGGCCGTGGTCGGATCAATGTCTGTGATGCGGTTAGTCACCTTCACCACCGAGGTGTCGATCTTCGCATTGAACCTCAGCACCGCCTTGGGTCTGGCGCTGGCCATCGACTACACGCTGCTGATCATCAGCCGCTACCGCGACGAGTTGGCCGAGGGTTGTGACCGCGAACAGGCGCTGATCCGTACGATGGCCACCTCCGGTCGCACCGTGTTGTTCTCGGCCGTCACCGTGGCGTTGTCCATGGCCGCGACGGTGGCCTTCCCGATGTACTTCCTGAAGTCATTCGCCTACGCCGGTGTGGCGACGGTGGCCTTCGTCGCGACCGCGTCCATTGTGGTCACGCCGGCGGCCATCGTGTTGATGGGTTCGCGGATCGATGCGTTCGATGTGCGTCGCCTGCTGCGCCGGGTCTTCAGGCGTCCCGAGCCGATGCACAAGCCGGTCGAGCAACTGTTCTGGTATCGCTCGAGCAAGTTCGTGATGCGGCACTGGCTGCCTGTCGGTTCGGCCGTCGTCGCGCTGCTGCTGCTGCTCGGGCTGCCGTTCCTGTCGGTGAAGTGGGGATTCCCGGACGACCGCGTGCTACCCACTTCGGCGTCGGCGCATCAAGTGGGAAATCAGCTGCGAGACAACTTCGCGCGCGACTCGGCCACCGCCGTGCCGATCGTCATTCCCGACGCCCGCGGCCTGACTCCGGACGACCTCAACGAGTACGCGGCCCGGCTGTCCCTGGTGCCCGATGTGTCGGCGGTATCCGCCCCGACGGGGACCTTCATCGGCGGCAAGCCGTCCGGCCCGCCCGCAGGGGCTACCGGAATGACCGACAGCAGCGCTTTGCTGACCGTCAGCAGCACCGCGCCACTTTTCTCACAAGCCTCTGACTATCAGCTGAAACGGTTGCACCAGGTGGCAGGTCCGGGCGGGCGCAGTGTTGAGATGGCCGGTGTCGCCCAGGTCAATCGCGACAGCGTGGACGCGGTGACCGACCGGCTCCCTTTGGTACTCGGCTTGATGGCCGCGGTGACCTTCATCCTGCTGTTCCTGCTCACCGGCAGCGTGGTGCTACCGCTGAAGGCCATAGTGATGAACATGCTCTCGTTGAGCGCGGCGTTCGGCGCGTTGGTCTGGATCTTCCAGGACGGTCACCTCGGTGCGCTGGGCACCACTCCGAGCGGCACGCTGGTGGCCAACATGCCGGTGCTGTTGTTCTGTATCGCGTTCGGGTTGTCGATGGACTACGAGGTGTTCCTGGTCTCTCGGATCCGCGAATACTGGCTGGCGTCCGGAGCGGCCCGGCCGGCCAGGCCGAGCCCGGCGCGGGCGCACGCCGCCAACGACGAAAGCGTCGCGCGCGGGGTGGCCCGCACCGGCCGGGTGATTACCGCGGCCGCGCTGGTCATGTCGATGTCGTTTGCGGCACTGATCGCCGCGCATGTGTCGTTCATGCGGATGTTCGGGCTGGGTTTGACGCTGGCGGTGATCGCGGACGCCACTTTGGTGCGCATGGTCCTGGTCCCCGCGTTCATGCACGTGATGGGCAGGTGGAATTGGTGGGCGCCCAAGTCGCTGGTGTGGGTGCACGAGCGGTTCGGCGTCAGTGAGGGCGGCGCTTTCGAAGAGCCCGCGCGGGTTGCCGCTCCCCGGCTGCCGAGCGAGGCCGACACCGCCGCGATGTCGGTCGGGCGCAATGGACGGGACGTCCACGCTTCGGTGACACGCCGTGGCTGACGTGCCGCTGCACGGACTGCGCCGCCAACGTGCCCGGCGCGGGTCTGGCGACCGGCTGCGTCACGAAATCCTGGACGCGGCAACAGCATTGCTTCTCGAAACCGGACACGCGCGCGCGGTGTCGATCCGATCGGTGGCGCAACGCGTCGGTGTCACCTCGCCGTCGATCTACCTGCATTTCCCTGATAAGAATGCGTTGCTGGACGCGGTATGCGCGCGCTACCTGTCACGACTCGACGAGGAGATGGAACGGGCTGCTGTTGGACGAACGGGTACGGTCGAGGTACTTCTGGCGCAGGGCATGGCTTACGTGCGGTTCGCCCTGCATACCCCCGAGTTGTATCGACTGGCCACTATGGGCGAGTGGCGCTCCGGCAGCAATGTCGATGTGGCACTGGACAGTTCGGCGTTCAAGCACATGCGCGCCTCGGTCCAGTCGCTGGTGGCTCAGGGTGTCTACCGGGTCGACGATCCGACCATGCTCGCCTTGGAACTGTGGACCGCCGCGCACGGGGTGGCGGCCATTGCGATCGCCAAGCCGCATCTGCCGTTTGGTGATGTCGACGCCTTCGCCGAACGAGTGTTGGTGAGAGTACTGTGCGGTCACATGGTGGCCGGGCTGGTCGGCGCGGACCCCACGTTCCAGCGACTGATGGATTGGGTGCTCGAGCCGCGCCCCGCGCAGGAGGTGCAGGTATGACGCCCGCCAGGGTACAGAACCCGTTCTTCGCCCGGATCTGGCCCTTCGTCGCCGCCCACGAAGCCGAGTCCGTCCGCGTGCTGCGGCGCGAAAATCTGGCCGGCCTGTCGGGTCGGGTGCTCGAAATCGGCGCGGGTTGCGGGACGAACTTCGCCTACTACCCGGATGCCGTCACCCAGGTGCTCGCCGTGGAGCCCGAGCCGTCGTTGGTGGACAAGGCCAGGGAGGCGGCCGCCGATGCGCCGATCCCGGTGGTGGTGACCCACAAGACGGCCGAGGATATCGGCGATGTAGAACCGTTTGACGCGGTGGTCTGCTCTTTGGTGCTGTGCTCGGTGCACGACCAAGTGGGCGTGCTGCGACGGCTGCATTCGCTGCTGCGACCGGGCGGGGAGTTGCGATACCTCGAGCACATTGCCAGCAGCGGCGCTCGGGGCAGATTTCAGCAGCTTGCCGATGCGACGCTCTGGCCGCGGTTATTCGGCAACTGTCACACCCATCGCGACACCGAACGCGCGATCGTCGACGCCGGATTCGAAGTGCACAGGTCGCGTAGGGAGTGGACGTTGCCGGCGTGGGCTCCGGTGCCGGTGTCGGAGTTGGCGCTGGGCCGAGCGCACCGCGCCTAGCTGTTTCTTTTGGGCGCCCAGACTGCGGTGCGGGCGCCGAGCCTGCGGTGCGGGCGCCCAGCCTGCGGTGAGGGCGCCCAGCCTGCGGTGAGGCACGGGGAGCGCTTGTCCTGCAAGGTCTCTGCGCAGTTTCGATGCCATCAGCGCAGGGTCGCCGCTCGATACTCCAGGGCATCGCGCACTCTGGCGACGATGTCGTCGGGACGGTCGGTGACGGTTACCCGGATGACGATCCAGCCAAGCCGTTCCAGTGCCTCCCGCCGGTGGTTGTCCCTGGTGTATTGCCAGCGGTCGAGGCGATGGTGTTCGCCGTCGTATTCGACCCCGACCATGAGATCCTCCCAGCCCATGTCGAGGTAATACACCTGGCCTTGGTCGGTGGAAACTGGGATCTGGGTGGTCGGGCGTGGCAGGCCTGCGCGTAGGAGCAACAGCCGCAATGCCGTCTCTTTCGGAGATTGCGACCCCGTGTCGACGAGCCCCAACGCGGTTTCCAATTGTCTGAGTCCGCGTGCCCCCCGATGCTGATCGGCTACCGCGTGTACCTCATCGGCGGTGATGGCGGTCGCGCGCATGAGGGAGTCCAAGTTGGCGACTGCCGAGCCGAGCGGCTGACGACGGCCGACGTCGAAGGCAGTGCGCTGCGGTGTGGTGACCGGCAGGTCCGCGAGAACGGCCCGCTCGTCAGGCAGCAGTTGCATGTCATAGGTTCGGACTCCGCGTGGCGGTCGTGCATTAGACCAAATCAACTCGATGGGCACGTGTTGGTCCACCCACTTCGATCCATGCCATGCGGAGGCGGTCAAGCCGGCGATCACCCCCTGGCGATGCGACCATAGCCAAGCTGCGACCGAGCGCTGGTGCAGAGTGAGGACTTCGTTGCGCGGGACGTAGACGTCGGGTAACACCGCACGGTAGCGAGAACGCAACTGGTGTCGCCGTAACGTCCCGCGCATGACGGTCTCGCTGCCAAGGAAAGGGAATGTCGGCTCGGCTGCTGTCACGAACGCAGCATCGCCGCCCATCACCAGACAGGCCGACCGATCCTGCACCGGTGGCGCACATCTGTGGACGAAACACGATCTGTGCGCAGGCTCGGCGCCATCAGCGCAGGCTCGGCGCCGGCCAGGGCGTGCTCACCGCCCTAGCTGAGCCCTAGTTGAACAGTGCGGGCAGGCGCTCGAGCATTCCGGGCAGCGCCCGGCTCGCAGATTCGCGCACGCACAGCGTGGCGTGTGGGGACAGCGGCGTGGCCTCCGGGTTGACCTCGATCACCGCGGTGCCTCGGGCCAGCGCGAGCTCGGGCAGCCCGGCCGCCGGGTAGACGATCGATGAGGTCCCAACCACCACCACGACGTCGGCGTTCTCGGTTGCATCGAGCGCGCTCTGCCACGGGCCCTGCGGCAGCGACTCGCCGAACCAGACGATGTCGGGCCGGATCAGACCGCCACACCGGCACACCGGCGGTTCCACCTCGATAGCGGCCTCCGTCATCACCGGCAGTGGCTCGGTGTATGGCATATCGCAACGAGCACAACGAAATTCGAAGAGGCTGCCGTGGAGATGGTGCACCGGGGTGCTGCCCGCCCGCTCGTGCAGATCGTCGACATTCTGAGTAACGACGGTGACGGCGGTGACGTCCGGGTGTTGTTGCCAGTCCGCGATCGCCCGGTGCCCCGCATTGGGTTGGACGTCGGCCACCAGATAGTGGCGCCACAAGTACCAACCCCAGACGCGCTCTGGATTGCGTTCCCAGCCCTGGACGCTGGACAGCTCGTATGGGTCGAAGCGGGCCCACAAACCGTTCTTGTCATCGCGGAACGTCGGTACCCCGCTCTCCGCCGAGATCCCCGCGCCGCTGAGCACCGTCACTCGCATCCCACAAAGATAGCCGCGTCTGGGCAATACTGGATGGGTGGAGTTGCGCGATTTGTTGAAGGTCGACGTCAAGGCGGGCAAGCCGTTGTTCGACCAGCTCAGAACCGGAGTCATCGACGGGGTTCGGGCCGGTTCCCTGCCGCCGGGTACCCGGCTGCCCACGGTACGCGACTTGGCGGGCCAGTTGGGCGTGGCCGCTAACACCGTAGCCCGCGCCTACCGCGAGCTGGAATCCGCGGCAATCGTCGAAACACGGGGGCGCTTCGGCACTTTCATCTCCCGTTTCGACCCGACCGATGCCGCGATGGCGGCCGCGGCCAAGGAATATGTCGAAGTCGCCCGGGCGTTGGGGCTGACCAAGTCCGACGCCATGCGTTACCTCACCGGCGTGCCGGACGACTAGAGTTCCAGGAGCATCGGGTTCGGACGCAGCGCAACGCGGTACACCGCCGACGGCGCGGTGTTGAATAACGGTGATGAACACCCCGTGGGCGGAATCGACCGTCCATCCAGCTGCAAATGCAACGCCGATCGAACGAGCACCGATATCCGCGGTAAAGACGCCAGCAGGCGGGCGCGAATTCCGATAATGGGCGGCAGATATACTGTCAGCCAACGGAATTGATTCTCCGGCAGAGCTTTTTCCAGACGCCACAAGCTGATTTGCAGGCGTTCGACCAGCGCCACCACTAAGGCCGCCGGGTGTGTGTTCGGGGTAAGCCTTCGCCACATCGTCGAGGAACCGCGGCGCGCCGCGGTAGCGCGGGCGTTGACCTTGTGCGACGGGATCGCCGGTCCGCTCACCGGAGCACCTTCGCCAGGGTGCGCAGATTACGGGACGTGGTCGATGACTTGTAGCGCCTCATTCCCATGGTCTTGCCGATGCTGCTGTCCAGCGTGCTGCCCTTGGGCACCTGCCAGTAGATGACACCCTCGCCGCGCTGGATCTTCTCCCGGGGGCCCGGGCTCAGCTGAGCCAACTCATCGAGAACGCCAGGGTCGGCCACGAAGGTGACGTAGGACTGGTGATCGTCGACCGCGCGCTCAAAAGGATACCCATCGTCGATGGCGCGCAACGTGTCAAGGTCATAGGCCAGCACCCATGCGTCGTACCTGAACCGGTCTCGCAGCGCGGCTTCGGCCTTCTTGCGGACCGTCGCGACCTGCGCGGACGACTCCAGCAGGACGTTGCCGCTGGCCAGGATCGTGCGCACGTTCTGGAATCCCGCGTCGGTCAGTGCGTCGGCCACCGCGGCCATCTTCAGGTTGACGCCTCCTACGTTGACGCCGCGCAGGAAGGCCGCGTACTCGGTCATGAATCGATTCCAGCAGGCCGTCCGAGATGGACGCAACGCGACGTAGGCTTTCGTCATGGGACGCCACGTCTTCGACGACAAGCTGTTGGCCGTGATCAGTTGCAACTCGATCGGGGTGCTGGCCACCATCAAGCGCGACGGGCGACCTCAGTTGTCGAACGTGCAGTACTACTTCGATGCTCGCGGATTGCTGTTGCAGGTGTCGATCACCGAGCCGCGTGCCAAGACCCGTAATCTGCGCCGGGACCCACGTGCGTCGCTGTTGGTCGATGCCGATGACGGATGGTCCTATGCGGTCGCGGAGGGCGTCGCGGAACTGACTCCGCCGGCCCTGGCACCCGACGATGACACGGTCGAGGCCCTGATTGCTCTGTACCGCAACATTGCTGGTGAGCATCCCGACTGGGACGAGTACCGCGAGGCCATGGTCACCGATCGGCGGGTGCTGCTGACGATGCCGATTTCGCATGTGTACGGCATGCCGCCCGGTAGGCGGTAGTAATTCCGTTTCGGCTCGCGCCGTCACCGGTTAGGCTGCCGGTATGGCCGAAACGAACGCCCCGGAACCGTCTGAACCGCCAGAGGACGAGAACAAACGCAAGTTCCGGGAAGCCCTCGAACGCAAGCTGGCCAAGTCTTCGGGTGGCTCCGACCACAAAGAGGGCGGCGGCAAGCAGCCGCGGGCACACGGAGCCGCCGGCAACCGCCGGGAATTCCGCCGCAAGAGCGGCTAGCCGCTCGAATAGTGTTGCGGCTTAACAGGATTGGTGTCGGGATGGATGCTGCGACGGCCGGCTGAGGGCATGGTTCTAGACTTACTTGGTGCCGAAACTGCAGCTTGTTCAAGATCCGGCCGCCGACGCGCTGCTGGACTCCAATCCTTTC
>JALHRH010000055.1 GCA_022841565.1 Mycobacterium sp.
CAATACGAACGCGAGATATTCGAGAAGGGATTGGCGAAGGCGACCGCGGGGCTCAGGGGAGTCGAAAGGGTGGATGCCGCACTGCGATTCATCGTCGACTACCAATACTCGTACTCGGGTGTGCGCATGGTCGACATCGAGCCCGAGCATGTCATCTCGCAGATGTCCGGTGTCCTCCCGGAGATGCGGGAAGGCTTGCAGCGACTCCTGCCGGGCCCCAACGGCGCAGTCAAGGCGGCGACGGTCATCCGAATCGCGATCTCGCATTACGTGGTTCGCAGTGACGACGCCGATCAGTTCCTGGCCCAGCTGCGCCACGCGGTGGGCATCAAGAACTCTGACTGAACAACACCGCGGCGTTCAGGTAGCCGGTCGGGTCCAACGCGGCCTTGACCGCTCGCATCGCGGCGATGTCGGTGGCCTCCCGAGACATCCGCAGATACCGCCGCTTACGCGTGCCGACGCCGTGTTCGGAACTGACATTGCCGCCACAGCCGGCGATCAGTTCCATCATCTCCGCATACAGCGCGGGCTCGTGCTCGGTCGGGAAGCGCAGCACGTTGAGGTGCAGGTTGCCTTCCCCGACATGGCCGAACAAGACCGGCAACGCCTCGGGCACCCGCGCGGCAACCAAGGCCGCTGCATCGCGGGCGAACCCGCCGATAGCCGACAAGGGCAACGACACATCGAATTTCAGGGGCGGCCCATACGCACCCAACACCTCGGTCAGCGCCTCACGAATCCGCCACAATCGTTGTTGCGCAACAGCATCCACGCCAACCGCCGGTTCACCGCACAACCGCACGCCGTCCAGCAAGCGGGCCAACCGCTCACTTTGGTCATGATCGGCCGCCAACTCCACCAACAGCAGCCAGTCACCAGGGACGGGCGCGGTGACTCCCAGCTGCGCGCCGGTCAACGTCGCGCCGCGACGGTCGATCAGCTCCAGCGCCGCAATCCCGTCCACCTCGGCGAACACCCGGCCGGCCTCGATCAACGCCTCGAGGTCGGTGAACCCGCAGACGGCCGTCACCCGGTGCGACGGCACCGGGTGCAACCGCAGGTCCAGCGCGGTGATGACGCCCAACGTGCCCTCGGCGCCGACGAACAGCGACGGCAGGTCGTAGCCGGTGTTGTCGCGGCGCACCCGGCTGTGCCGGCGCAGCACCGAACCGTCGGGCAGCGCCACGTCCAGCCCGATGACCTGTTCGCCCATGTTCCCGTAGCGGACGGTGCGTAGACCGCCGGCGTTCGTGGACGCCATGCCGCCGACGGTCGCGGTGTCCCGCGCGGCCAGATCGACGCCGAACACCAAGCCCGCCGCCGCAGCCGCACCCTGCACCGCCGCCAAGGTAACCCCGGCGCCGGCCCCGACCCGACGCTCGACCACGTCGACATCGCTTATCGCAGAAAGCCTTTCGGTGGACAACAACACATCGTCGTGCTCCGGCACGGTGCCGGCCACCAGGGAGGTGCGGCCGCCCTGCACCGTCACGTGGACGCCGGCGTCGCGACACAACCGCAGCACCCCGGCGACCTCTTCGGCCGAACCCGGACGCACCAGCACGCTGGCCTTGCCCCGGTACCGGCCGGTGTAATCGATGCTGCGGCCGGCCAGGACGTCGGCATCGGTGACGACGTGATTCGAGCCCACCATCTCGGTCAGGTCGGCAGCCAGGCTCGACAGCATGCTCAGAACTGCTTGTGCGGCACGTCGGTCACCAGCGCGCCGTCCATGATGAACTGGCTGCCGGCCGACCGATACGAATAGCCATGAGTGTCCTCCGTCCCCACAACGCTCTGGCATGTCAGACACTAGTCGGCGCGTAATCCCCCAAGCGAAAACGGCTGCTGCAGCGATGGCGCCCGCGCTCGTGCCCCCGAACCGGTCGATGACGATGCCGGCGCGAGCACGCTCTTCGTAGACGCCACAATGTGCTAGCCCACGGGCCCCGCCACTGCCACCACGCCAGACGCCCCAGATCATGCCCTCGCACTGGTGCTGAACTCATGTCACGCGACTATTCCGGGACCCTGAGTACACACGGTCCGAGGATCATCGGTCCCGCGCGAACCGGTCGCCGTAGCAGATGTGCGTAGTTCGGACTACCATGAATTTGCGCCAGAACCCTCCATCGGCTTCAGCCTCTGTCGACCCCCGGCCACACCACCCCCGCAATCCGGCGATAATTCGGTTGGCGCAGGCGATCACCGCGCGCAGCGCACGGCGAAGGCCAGCCCCGACAGCCCAACAGCTACTCGACATCGACATGCAACTCGCCGACTGGCCGGCGGCCGTCGACTTCGCTCGGACCCTGCCGGAACTAGATCCGGACCGAATTGCGCTGTGGGGCAAATCTTTCGGCGTCGGCCACGTGATCGAACCGGCAGCGCGGCTGCCGGGCATCGCCGCCGCGGTGGCGCAGTGCCCGTTCACGGACGGCCTGGCGTCCATCGGGGCGGTCAACCCGCTGACCGCCATTCGCAACACCTCGCTGGCGCTGCGCGACCTATACGAGGCTCGACGGCGGCGGCCTTTCTCAACAAACATCTGCGGGCCACCGGCAGTTAAGTGCTCAAAATGCCAGAATTCCCGGCGACACCGCTCTAATCTCTGTTACTACCCAATACCCGCGGTTGCGGGTTATCGCGTGGTGCAACGGGGGTCACCGGGAAGGACGGGGTGATGTCGTATCTGCTCACTGCCCCTGAGTCGCTGGCGGCGGCGGCAACCGAGGTGGACGGGATCGCCTCGGCGGTCCACGCCGCCAACGCCGCCGCGGCCGGTCGGACGTCCGGGCTGCTCGCCGCCGCGGGTGACGAGATCTCGGCGGCAACCGCGAACCTGTTCAGCGCCTATGGCGACGAGTACCAGGCCGTCGTCCGGCAAGCGATGGCCGTCCAGAGCGACTTCACCAGGGCACTGTCGAACGCCGCCATCGCCTACACCCAGGCCGAAGCATTCAACGGCGCTGTGCTGCGCGGAGTTCAGTCGCTGCTGGGGCAACCCGCGACCGCCGCCGCGCTCAGCACGTCCGGGGGCGGGGCCGGCTCGTTGCTCAGCGCACCGGCGGCCACGCTGGCGGACCCGATCACAGCGCTGATCATGGGCGGCACCAGTAATCCGCTGCCCAACGCGAAATACCTCACCAACGTCTTCAACAGGTACATCAAGCCGATCTATCCGGGAACCAGCCCCCTTATCGCACTGTTCACCCCCCAACAGTTCTGGCCGGTCACTCCAGAACTCGGCAACATGACGTACAACCAATCGGTCGCCAAGGGCGTGTCCCTGCTGAATAACGCGATCAATGCGCAGCTGAACCTGAACCGGGACGTCTTCGTATTCGGTTACTCGCAGAGCGCCTCGATCATCAACAACCAGATACTCAATCTGATGGCGGCCGGCTCTCCGCACACCGACAGCCTGGCCTTCACCCTGATCGGCGCGGGCAACAACCCCAACGGGGGTCTGCTGGCCCGCTTCCCCGGGTTCTACATTCCGGGCCTGGATGTGTCGTTCAACGGTGCGCTACCGGCCAACAACCCGTACGAGACCTACGTCTACACCGGGCAGTACGACGGCATCGCCCACGCGCCGCAGTATCCGCTCAACATCCTCGCCGACATCAACGCCTTCATGGGCTACTTCTACGTGCACGGGGACTACCTGACGTTGTCACCCACCGACGCCGTGCCGCTGCCGACGTCGCCGGGCTACGCCGGCAACACCCAGTACTACATGTTCCTGACGCAGGACCTACCGCTGGTGCAGCCGATCCGGGATATCCCCTATGCCGGTCCGGTGCTGGCCGATCTCATCCAGCCACAGCTGCGGGTGATGGTCGACCTGGGGTACTCCGACTACGGCTATGCCGACCTGCCCACCCCGGCCGGGCTGATCAATATCCCCAACCCGTTCAGCGTCGCCTACTACCTGGCCAAGGGCACTTTGCTGGCGCCGTACGGCGCCGCGGTGGAGATCGGCGTGCAGGCCGGACTGTGGGGGCCCGAGTACTTCCCGGACGAGTATCCCTGGGTCCCGTCGCTCAACCCCGGGTTAAATTTCTACTTCGGCCCGCAATTCAGCCAGCCGCCGGTGACCGCACTATCCCTGCTCAGCGGTGCGCTGGGAGATGTGCTGCACATCATCCCGCCGATCTTCAACTGACCGGCGCGACTACGGACCCAGCGGAGCGGTGGTGCGGATGGTCTCGTCACGAATCAGCCCGCGCAGCAGCGCGGTGCTGAACTCAGCCGCGATCTCCTTGGCCGAGCGCCGTCCGCTCGGTCGCAGCCAGCGGTAACTACCCAGCGTCATGCCGATGTAACCCAGCGCCACCACGTGCGAGTCACACTCGTAGAACTCGCCGCTGGCGATGCCGCGGTCGATCAGGCCGTGCACATGCTCGTAGACCTGGGCTTCCTTCTCGCGGACCTCGGCCACCTGTTCGGAGGTGAACCACTCGGTGATGTAAGGCTGCTCCTGGAAATACACGGCGGCACGCTCAGGGTTGCTCGCGATGCCGGTCAACAGACGAACGGTGTACTGATAGAGCGCCTCTCGGGCCGTCCAGGAGGGGTCGTCGTGCACCGCGGCCAGGGTCCCTTCGGCGGCTTGGCGGTAGATGTCGAACAGGATCAGCGCCTTGCTCGCGTAGTAGTGGTAGACCGTGGCCTTGTTCAGCCCGATCACATCGGCCACGTCGTCCATCCGGGTGCCGTGATAGCCGCGGGCGGCGAACAGCTTGGTGGCGACGGCCAGCAACTCCTCACGGCGGGTAAGGCCACTTCCGGATGCCATCTGTACTCACCCTCGTCGCTGTCGGCAGGGGCCCGGATAGGCCCCCGACACGACTGATTATCAATCAACTAGTTGGACAGTTTAGGCAAGACCGCGCCTGTCGCACCGACGTGGATAGGACTAGACTCGCCAAGCAGACCCGGTGGGAAGTCGATCAGCAGTCGAGAGGTGAAGCAATGGACCCGGTTCCTGACTACGACGCCAGCGACGAGATCGAGTTCTTCTTCAGCTATCTCACCTGGGGTCTCCGTGGCGTCGAGTCCGGAAACGGATATCCGCCGCCGGGCTACCCACCCGTCTAGCAGCCGACTACCACAGCGGAAACTCCACGCCGTGCTCGGTTGTCGGGCGCGGTCCGAAAAGCCGGCGGTCGGATTCACTGATCGCGATGTCGTTGATGCTCGCTTCTCGGCGCGCCATCAGCCCGTTTGACGTGAATTCCCACAGTTCGTTGCCATAGCTGCGGAACCATTGGCCGCTCGCATCGTGGCATTCGTACTGAAATCGCACCGCGATGCGGTTCTCATGGAAGCTCCACAGCCCTTTGCGGAGCGAGTAGTCGAGTTCGCGTTGCCACTTGCGGCTCAGGAACGCGACGATCTCCGACCGGCCGACGATGTGCTCGTTACGGTTTCGCCACTGCGAGTCGATCGTGTAGGCCAGGCTCACGCGTTCGGGATCACAGCTGTTCCAGGCGTCTTCGGCGGCTTGCACTTTCTTTGACGCGGATTCCAGGGTGAACGGGGGAAACGGGGGCCGGGCTTGCGTCATGTGAGGTGTCCTATCGTGGCGGTCATGGACTTCGCGATGTCGGCCAAAGCCGGCGACTACCACAAACGCCTGTCCGACTTCATGACCGAACACGTCTTTCCGGCGGAGGCCGACTACGACAAGTATCGCCACGAGGCCGGGCCAAACGACTTCACCGTGCCGCCGGTGATCGAGGAACTGAAGATCAAGGCCAAAGAGCGCGGTCTGTGGAACCTGTTCCTGCCGGGCGAGTCAGGACTGACCAACCTGGAATACGCTCCGCTGGCTGAGCTGACGGGTTGGAGTCTTGAGATCGCGCCCGAGGCGCTCAACTGCGCGGCCCCCGACACCGGCAATATGGAGACCCTGCACCTGTTCGCCACCGAAGCGCAGCGTAAGCAGTGGCTGGAACCCCTGCTGAACGGCGAGATTCGTAGCGCGTTCTCGATGACGGAGCCCGCCGTAGCGAGCAGCGACGCGCGCAACATCGAGACCTTGATCGTGCGCGATGGCGCCGACTACGTGATCAACGGTCGGAAGTGGTGGACGTCGGGCGCGGCGGATCCGCGCTGCAAGATCCTCATCGTCATGGGCCGCACCAACCCCGACGCGGCCAGCCACCAGCAACAGTCGATGGTCTTGGTGCCAATGGACACCCCGGGAGTGACGGTCATCCGCTCCACGCCGGTGTTCGGCTGGCAAGACCAACACGGCCACTGCGAGATCGCCTACGACAACGTCCGGGTGCCGGCCACCAACCTGCTCGGCGAGGAGGGCGCCGGCTTCGCCATCGCCCAGGCACGGCTCGGACCGGGCCGCATCCATCACTGCATGCGCGCACTCGGCGGAGCCGAACGCGCGCTTGCACTGCTAGTCAGCCGGGCCAACAACCGGATCGCGTTCGGCCGCCCGCTGGCCGACCAGGGCCTGGTGCAACACGCGGTTGCCCAGTCCCGCAACGAGATTGATCAAGCCAGGCTGCTGTGCGAGAAGGCGGCCTGGACCATCGACAAGCACGGCAACCGGGCCGCGCATCTGCTCGTCTCGCAGATCAAGGCGGTAGCGCCACAAGTAGCCTGCGACGTCATCGACCGTGCCATCCAGGTGCATGGCGCGGCCGGAGTCAGCGACGACACGGTGTTGGCCCGGCTCTACGGTTGGCACCGCGCGATGCGTATCTTCGACGGCCCCGACGAGGTGCACATGCGCACCGTCGCTCGCACCGAGCTGGGACGCGAGCGGTCCGCGCTCGCCGCCGCGGTCACCAGCCGTGGCTGAGGTATCCCGGGAACTGCCCGGCGCGTGGAACTTTCGTGATGTCTCAGAGACGGCGTCCAGACTTCGCCCCGGCCGGCTGTTCCGGTCCAGCGAGTTGACCGGCCTGGACGAAAACGGCCGAGCGGTGCTGCGCCGATTGGGCATTAGCGACGTCGCCGACCTGCGCTCGACCCGCGAGGTCACCCGGCGCGGTCCGGGCCGCGTACCCGACGGCGTGGACGTCCATCTGTTGCCCTTCCCGGATCTCGCCGGCGACCAGGTGCGGACCAAGGACCGGGCGCGGACCGATGACTCCGAAACCGCACCGCACGAAAAGGCATTCACGCGGTTGCTGACCAACGGCGGATCCGATGATTCCGACGAAGCCATCGAAGCGAACGCCGTCCGCTACATGACCGAGGAGTACCGCGAATTCCCGACACGCAAAGGCGCCCGACGCGCGGTGCACCGGGTGTTTACCCTGTTGGCTACCGGACGCCCGGTGCTCACCCACTGTTTCGCCGGCAAGGACCGCACCGGTTTCGTCGTCGCGACGGTCCTGGAGGCGGTGGGACTGGACCGCGACGTCATCGTCGCCGACTACCTACGCAGCAACGACGCCATTCCGCAGCTACGCCAGCAGATCACCGAGATGATCGCGCAGCGTTCTGACGTCGAACTGACCCCGGAGGTAATCACCTTCACCAAAGCTCGGCTGTCTGACGGAGTGCTTGGTGTGCGTGCCGAATATCTCTCGGCCGCATGGGAAACCATCGACCAGTCGTTCGGATCACTGCAAGGCTATCTGCGCGACGCGGGCGTCACCACGACCGACATGACGCGGCTACGGGACGCACTGCTGGCCTGAGCCCCGCAGGGTTCGACGAGTCGGGCCACGGCTTTTTTGTCACCTGCCGTCTCGCTGCAATACCGAAATTACAACGTGACACGCCAATAGTCAGGAAACCTTCGCAAAATCCCTCTACCCTCAACGAGTAACGGCGGGTCAAGGCCGGATCGGCGCGATTAGCTTGCAGGAGGATCAGTTGTCTTACTTGGTCGCGCAACCACCGGCGCTGGCAGCGGCGGCGGCAGAGTTATCCGGTATCGGCACAGCTATCGGCGAGGCCGCAGCTGCCGCGGCCGCACCCACAACCGGCGTCATGACGGCGGCCGCCGATGAGGTATCGACTGCGATCGCCAACCTATTCGGTGCGTACGGTCAGGAATTCCAGTTAGCCAGCGCGAACCTCGGCACGTTGTATCAGGGCCTGGTGCAGAATCTGACCGCCTCGGTGAACTTCTACGCGAATGCGGAAGCGATCGCTACGGCACAGCTGGTGCAGAGTGTCACGGCCGGGCTGTACACGCCGACCTCGCCACCGGTGATCCCGCCGTTCACCGGAGTAACTACCGCAATTGCCATGGGTGGCACCGGAACTCCGATTCCCGGGCCAACGTACCTCAACGCCGTCAACAGCCTTTTCATCCAGCCCAACTCGCCGGTCGGCACGATATTGTCCTCGCTGGTCACCCCCGAGCAGCTGTATCCGATCACCGGTGTGCGGTCATTGATCTTCGCAAGCTCGGTGCAACAGGGCCTGCAGATTCTCGACACCGCGGTCTGGGAACAAATCAACTCCGGAAACCATGCTGTCGTTTTCGGCTACTCGCAAAGCGCGGTCATCTCCTCACTGTTGATGCAGCATTACATTGAGTTGGGTCCGCTTGCCCCGCCCACGGGTTCGCTCAGTTTCGTTCTGATCGGCAACGAGATGAATCCCAACGGCGGCATCCTGGCGCGCATACCGGGGTTGGACATCTCGACCGTTGGCCTTCCGTTCTACGGCGCAATGCCGGACGGTCCATACAAGACGACCACCTACACGCTCGAATACGACGGCTTCGCCGACTTCCCGCGCTACCCGCTCAACTTTATTTCCGACCTCAACGCCGTTTTCGGGATCATTACGGTGCACACCACCTATGCAGACCTCACACCCGCCCAGGTCGCGTCGGCCACGTTACTGCCTACAGCGGGAACGACACAGAACGAATGGTACATAATTCGCACCCCTCATCTGCCGCTGCTGACCCCGGTGCGCGCCATCCCTGTCATCGGCGATCCCATTGCCGCATTGGTCGAGCCGAACTTGAAAGTGATCGTAAACCTCGGTTATGGCGACCCGAATTTCGGCTATTCCACCAGTCCGGCCAATGTGCCCACGCCGTTCGGCCTTTTCCCGGAGGTCCCGCCTGGGGTCATCGTCGACGCTTTCGCCAGAGGGACCCAGCAGGGCATCAACGACTTCCTGGCGGTGACGCCGACCGCGCTCACCACAGCGCCCGAGATCGAACCACTTGGGTTGCCGTCGATGTTTCGGCAGCAAGCTATTGCGACGCAACCGGTGCCTGCGACGCCGGTCAACGTCGTCAATACGTTGGCATCGGCGGTGTCCACCGGGTACTCGGTCTTGCTCCCGACAGCAGATCTGCTCACCGCATTCGCGACCACATTGCCCGCCTACAACTTGACTTTGTCACTGGGCCAGCTCGCTCAAGGCGACTTGGTCGGTGCGATCGAACTTCCGCTCGCGGCCACCGCTGGGCTGGCGGCGCTGGGCGGCATGATCGAATTCATCGCGATCTACGAAGCAGCGGCGGAGATCGCTCAAGACCTGCGCGCCCTCACGATCTAGCTTCGCTGCAGCGACCGCCGCGCCGCGCCTGACCGACCGACCGCCTGGTCATGGGCGGCAACGCTACGGCAACGCTTCGCCACTCGACGTCTGCCCGACGCGTGGTCCGGCCAGCGCTGGTGCTCGATGGCAGCGAAAAGCGGGACAGGGTCAGCGTCATCGTCATACGCTGTCGGCCAATCCGAGCGAGCAAACCGCGATCAACAGGGGTAACGGACGCCAATGACAAATCTGCTTGTCGAGCCCGAGATCATCACGACGGCAGTCGCCGACATCGAGTACATCGGCTCAACGGTCAGTGCGGCGAGCGCCGCCGTCGCAGCGCCGACGACCGGTCTACTGGCCGCCGCCGCCGACGAGGTGTCGTCGGCCATCGCGAAAGTGTTTGGCGCGCACGGACAAGAGTTCCAGGCCGTTGTCGGACAAGTCGAAGCATTTCACACAGCGTTCCAGCAGACCCTGACCGCGGCAGCGAACGCTTATGCGCAAACCGAGACCGCAGCCGCCGCGATGCTGGGTGGAGCGCTGACGGCCACCGCCGCGCCTGCGGCCGCCATCCCGCCCTTCGCGGCCAACCTGACCACGTTGTTCCTCGGGCCGACCGGCGTCCCTTTACCGTCAGTGGAATATGTCGCTCGCGCGAATGAACTGTATGTCCGATCGCTGAATGCCCTGCAAACCCTGTATACCCCCGAGAATCTGTATCCGATCACCGGCGTCAAAAGCATGACATTGAACCAATCGGTCGCCGAGGGTTTGACGATCATGGACAACGCGATCCAGACTCAGCTAGCCATTCCCGGAAACACCCTCACCATTTTTGGCTACTCCCAGAGCGCCATCATTGCCTCGCTGGAAATGCAGAAGCTCGCGGCCATGGGTTCGCCTTATCAGGGGCAGCTCAACTTCGTGCTCGTCGGTAACGAGATGAACCCCAATGGGGGTATGCTCGCACGCTTCCCAGGCCTAACTTTGCCGACCTTGGGTTTGTCGTTCTACGTTGCGACGCCTTCGGATACGCTCTATCCGACGGCCATTTACACGCAGGAGTACGACGGGTTTGCCGACTTCCCGCGGTATCCGATTAACTTCATTTCCGATCTTAATGCGGTGATGGGTATCGCCACCGTGCATGTCAAATATTTGGATTTGACTCCGGCGCAGGTCAATAACGCCATTAAGTTGCCAACCTCGCCCGGTTACTCCGGCGTCACGGACTACTACATGATTCCCACCGAGGAGCTACCGCTGCTGGCACCGCTGCGCGCAGTACCCGTCATCGGAAACCCGCTGGCCGCGCTAATTGAGCCCAACCTGGAAGTGATCGTCAATCTGGGCTACGGCGACCCCTACCACGGCTACTCGACCAGCCCCGCCGACTTGCGTACACCGTTCGGGTTGTTCCCAGATGTCAGCCCGGGCACGGTCATCGAGGCACTTGCCGCCGGAACCCAGCAAGGCATCCACGACTTCACCGGCGAGGTGCAGGCGCTCGCGGCGCAGCCGATCACGATCCCGTCGTTGGTACCACCGCAACCGGCAGACTTGATGGCGACGCTGGCTAACCTGCCATCGCCGGAAAAAGTCGTGAATACCGCCGCGAAGATCATCTCGACCGACTACGCCGTGCTGCTCCCGACAGCCGACACCGCGCTTGCCTTCGCTACCACGCTGCCGTTGTACAACTCGCAGCTCTTCGTGAGCCAACTGCTGCAGGGCAATCTCGTCAACGCCATCGGGTACCCGATCGCGGCCGATGTCGGATTGGTGACCATTGCGGGCATCGTCGAATTCCTGGTCATCGCGCAGGCCATCTCGGAGAACATCAAGGACATCCAGTCCCTGATCCCCTGATCCGGGAACTGGGTGACGCAAAACGCCGGACAGAGTTGCCAGATCGCTCTAAGCTGGGCCAACGTGCCGTTCGGGGTTGTAGGAAAGGGACTGCGCTGATGTCGTTCTTGCTGGCTGAGCCACGATATTTGGTAGCGGCGGCGGCCGACATCGAAGGAATCGGTGCGACGCTCAGCGCGGCCAGCGCGGCCGCTGCAGCACCAACGTCGAATCTGCTGGCGGCGGCCGGTGACGAGGTCTCGGCAGCCATCGCGGACCTTTTCGGGACCTTCGGGCGCGAATATCAGGATGTGGTAACGCAATTCGAGGCGTTCCAGGCCCAGTTCGACCGGACTCTGGCCGCCGCGGGGGCGGCCTACGTGCAAGCGGAGACGGCCGCCGCCGCATCCCTGGCCACAGCACTAACCCCGCCGGCCCAGGCCGCGAGCGCGGCGGCGATCCCGTGGGTGCCCAACGATGTTTCGCTGATCCTCAGCGGCACCGGCGTTCCGATCGTCACGGCCGAGTTCATTCAGAACGCGAACGATCTCTATGTCCGCTCGATGACCACTCTCCAAGGGCTCAATACCCCAGAAGAGCTCTACCCGTTGACGGGCGTAAGGAGTATGTACTTCAACAAGTCGGTCGATATCGGTGTGACCATCCTTGACGACGCGATCTTCCAGCAGATCAACGCCGGGAATTCGGTCACCGTTTTCGGCGTCTCGCAGAGCGCCGTCATCTCGTCGCTGTACATGCGCAACCTCGCGGCGGGTCTGTCGAATTTCGGCGCCACCCCTCCCCCGGCAAACATGCTCAACTTCGTCCTGACCGGCAACGAGATGAATCCCAACGGCGGCCTGCTGGCGCGATTCCCGGGTCTGGTCATGTCGAGCCTGGGTCTGGAGTTCTACGGATCCACCCCGTCGGACACCATCTACCCGGTCCGCAATTACACGCTGGAATACGACGGCTTCGCCGACTTCCCGAAGTACCCGCTCAACGTCATTTCCGACCTGAACGCGATCGCCGGCATCATCTACGTCCACCCCCAATACCTCAACCTGACCCCGGCGCAAATCGACAACGCCATCCCACTGACGCCGTCAGCGGGCTACACCGGCAACACCGAGTACTTCATCATTCCGACCGAGCACCTGCCGCTGCTCCAACCGTTGCGCGCCATCCCCGGCATCGGAAATCCGTTGGCCAACCTCCTCGAGCCGAACATGAGGGTGATCGTCAATCTGGGCTACGGTGACCCGAACTACGGCTACTCCACGAGTCCGCCGGACGTTCCGACGCCGTTCGGCCTGTTCCCCGAGGTCGCGCCGGGTACCGTTTTCGACGCCTTGGCGGCCGGCACCCAGCAGGGCATTCGGAACTTCAGCGCCGACCTGCAGACCCTTGCCAGCCAACCGGTCACCGCGCCGACATTCGCGATGCCCTCGCCTACCGAGATCGCGGCGAAGGTGGCCGCGCTCCCCACGCCGACCGAGATCGCCAATACGGTCGGATCGATCGTCTCGATCAACTACGCCGTCCTGCTTCCCACCGCGGATATCGCCACGTCGGTCGTGACGTCGCTGCCCGCATACAATTTGTTGCTGTTCAATCAGCAACTGGCGCAGGGCAACCTGATCAACGCGATCGGACTACCGATCGCCGGAGTTGTCGGCCTGGCCACGGTAGCTGGCGCCGTCGAATTCCTGGTGATCACCGAGGCAGCCGTCAGTACCTTCCGCGACATCCAGTCCCTGATCCCCTGACTCTGGTCACCGGGAAGACGTTTAGCGCAGAAAAGCACATGCGGTCGGTCGGACCGTTCTAGTCTGACATTTGCCGGATTTCGCATTGACCGGCTGCGCTGGAAATACCCTGGCCGGGAAGGGAACTAGCTCATGTCGTACATGACGACGCAACCGCAACTGATGAATGCCGCCGCTGAGAATCTGGCCGGCATCCGGGCCGCCCTCGCCGAGGCCAGTGTGGCCGCGGCCGGTCCCACCACCGGGTTGGCCGCCGCCGCGGCGGACGAGATTTCGGCGGCCGCGGCGCAGCTGTTCGGTGCGTTCGGTCAGGAGTATCAGCAGGTCTTCGGTCAGGCGGCGGTGTTCCACGAGGAGTTCAACCGGGCCCTGGCGGCGGCCAGTCTCGCCTACGCCGAAGCCGAGGCCGCGAACATGGCCCAGGTTCTCGGCGGGGCGGGGGCGCTTGGCGCGGCTGCCTCTCCGATCGAGGCGCTGCTCGCTCCGGTGCTCGCTCCGCTGCAGCCACTGCTCGCTCCGGTCCAGTTGCTGATTGGTCCCGTGCAGTCGGCCCTGCTGGCCCCGTTCCAGTCGTTGTTCGGCGCACCCGCCACGGGCGGAGGCGGCACGATCATTCCCTCGGTTCCGCCGTCGGGACTTACCTACGATGTCGCCTTGATCATGTCCGGTAGCGGCACGCCGATCCCGCCGCAGTCTTACCTGACCGACATCCGCCCGTGGATCACCGCCGCGTTCACCGTGACCGACCCGCTGTCAATACCCCTCAATACTCCCGAGGGCTTGTATCCGCTGACGGGAATCAAGGACCTGACCCTGCAGGTGTCGGTGGACCGCGGCGTCGAGATCCTCGACAATGCGCTATTCGGGCCCACCGGATTGATCACCAACGGACAGAGCGTCGCCGTTCTCGGCTACTCGCAGAGCGCCATCATCTCCTCGTTGGAGCTGCGCAATCTCATCGCGGCTGGCAGCCCCAACACGGCCGATCTCAGCTTCACCCTGTTGGGCAACCCGATGAATCCCAACGGTGGGTTGCTGGCGCGCTTCCCCGGCCTGTCGCTGGCGGCCATCGGTCTGGATTTCTACGGCGCCCAACCCACGGGCTCCGGCTACCCGGTCAACACGTTCACGCTGCAGTACGACGGATACGCCGACTTCCCCAAGTACCCGATCAACTTCCTGGCGGACCTCAATGCGTTCCTCGGCATCCAGCTGGTGCACGGCGACTACCCCGACTTGAACCCGAACGCGCTGCCACCCGGCTACAACCTCGTTGAGCTACCGGTTTCACCCGGCAACAACGGCCTGGACAAGTACTACATGATCACCTACCCGGGCCTGCCGTTGCTGACGCCGATTCGGGCGATTCCAGTGATCGGCGCACCGCTGGCGGCACTGGTCGAACCGAACCTGACCTACCTGGTCAACTGGGGCTACGGCGACCCGCACTACGGGTACAACACCGGCTACGCCGATGTGGCCACCCCGTTCGAAGTTCTCCCGCCAATCCCGACCAACTTCGTCGGCGATCAAATTGCCCTCGCCGGACAGGGAGTCAACGCCTTCGCAAGCTACTTCAGCGTGCCGGCGCTACCGCCGGCCGCCAGCCTGGCTGACCTGCTGCCGGTTGGTGGCGGCGGCTTGTCCCTGCCGTTCGCGTTGCCAAGTGCGACCAGCTCCCCGGTCAATAGCTTCTTCGACGCCCTCAGATCGGCAAACACCAACTTCACCACCGCCATCACCAGTGCGGCCGCCGACACCTACGCCGTCGCGCTGCCGACAGCGGACATCGTGAACACGCTATTGACCACCGTTCCGTCCTACAACCTGAACCTGTTCCTGGATGGCATCCAGCAGGCCGTCAACGGCGATCCGGTCGGCTTGTTCAACGCGATAGGCAAGCCGATCGCCGCGAATGTCGCGATCGGAACACTCGCCGCCGGGTTCGAGTTCATTGTCCTCACCGACGCGATCGGATCGGTGATCGGCGACCTCACCGGCACCGGATAAACCCACACCTCCACCGCCCAGCCAGATGCCAATGTCGTGCGCGGGCCTAGGTCGGTCGCCTGGGTGGCTTCTGGGGAGTTGCAAGCTTTGACGCCGGCCACGTTCACGTCAGGACAGTTCCAGTGCTTGGAAGCCCGGCCGTACACCTGCTATCCGCTTGTAGTCACGGTCCCGGTGCAACACGCCCGCCTCGTGGTGGATTGCAGTTTCAGCGATGAACAGGTCGGGGATCGCCGTTCGGTGCCACATGCCGCGGTGGTGGGCTAGATCGCGCTGAAGTTGGCGAACTCGCTCAAAGATGTCCGCGGGCGCGCGAAGCATATGGAAGGCGCGCAGCGATGTTTGCTGGTTGTCGTAGTCCGTTGCTGACCTGGCCGAATACAACCATTCGAGCTCGCCTATATCGCAGATGGCGAGGTCGTCTAGATCGATGCCGGCCGGTGGCGTCTCGCCGGCGAGGAGTCGCACGTGAGCACTCTTGTCGAGAATCCACGTAGTCATCCCCACGCCGCATCTGACAGCAACACATCTACGTCTATGTGATTGCCGGCGTGCGCGATGTGCTCGATGATCCGTCTGCGCCGCGCCGCCGCCGACTCGTCACCCCGGGCCACCAGTTGGCGGAGTGCGTGCTCGACCGTTGCGCGCAATGTTTCGCCGGTGATGGCCTGGGCGGCTTCGACAAGATCTTGGTCGAGTTCAATCGTGGTCCTTCTCACCGGCATGCTGTACATATTAGCACGCCATATGTACATACACCGCCGCAGCCGGGGGTCACCCGGTCACTAAACCCCGACGTCCAGACCTTCGACCAATGGCTGCAAGAACATGCCGCACACATCGGGCACGTGTGACGACATTGGATCGTCTGACACTTCAGAGCTCCGAATCAGATACGGGCGGCAATGGCGAGCACACCGAGCAAACGCCACGGCGCCCAACAGACGCCGGAACTGCTGCCCTGGCCGCGCGGTTGCCCCACAACACGGTGACGAACGCGACCGCCTCACCGAGGCAGAATCACCATGCCCAGGTGCCCATACAGGGTCGTGAACCCACGCGAATACCGTTGCGGCACTGTAGATTCACGATCTTCACCCGAGTAGTCGGCCCGCCACATTCGCGGAGCCTCAGCTCGCGTCGGACCGCGCTATTCCCCTTCTATCTTGACCCCACGCCAGAACGCGACATGATCCTTGATGTTTTGCGCCATCGGGCTCGGCTCCGGGTAATACCAGCCCGCGTCGGCATTGACTTGCCCGTCGACCGTCACGTTGTAGTAGTGCGCCTCACCTTTCCATGGACAGAATGACTCGGTCTTACTGGCGGTGAAGAACTCGCGCCGCAACGAGTCCGGCGGGAAGTAATGGTTGCCCTCCACCCGGACGGTCTGCGGCGCCTCGGCGAGCACCGCACCATTCCACACGGCTCGGATCATGTTGGCAGCGCTCCGATCACACGTTGCGGCCGTGTAGCTTCGGAGACTCGGGATCGAGGCCCCACGCCAGGATTCGCTGCGGATGGATGCGGATCATCGCGCCGCCGTCGGTGGACAGCGCCTCGCCCTGCCCGCGAATCTCCAGCCCGCGCGGACGCCATGGGTCGATGCTGGCGAGGTCGTCGAGCACCAGCGACACCCGGTGGTTGCTCTCCACGTTGCGCAGTTTGCGGCTCCCAGCCATCGCTTTGCCGCCGATGTCGATGGTGCCCAGTTCGGCGTTGTACGTAAAACGAACCGGCCGGACTTGCGGGGATCCTTTGGGAGTCACCGTCCCGAGCCTGCCGAGCCGCTGGCTGGCCATGTACTCGAGCTCGGCGTCGGTGAATACAGCCATGGGCGGTGCTCCTCTACCTCGGGCGGGCGGATGGGGGTGATCCAGGTCAGAAAACTGAAGCGGAGAGGACGTCAGTGTAGGAGCGCACCGGCCTGACGGTCAATCATCAAAGGCGTCAACGGGTCCTGGGATAGCCGCGGGAATCACCCCAGGTACTGCTCGTCGCTCACGTTCTCCATCAGGTCGACGAAGCGCCCGTCGACTTCCTCTTGAATGGCGATGTGGCTCATCTCAGTGCTGGATGTGGCGCCGTGCCAGTGCTTGACTCCCGGCGGGGTCCAGATCACATCCCCGGTCTTGATCAGTTGCTTGGCGCCCCCCCACTGCTGTATCCAGCCGGTGCCCGAGGTGACGATCAGCCGTTGTCCTGCGGGATGTGAGTGCCAGTAGCTACGAGCACCAGCGGAGAACGAGAGTTGTCCGGCATGGACTTTCGAGCAGCCGGCCGGCCCGAACAACGGTTTCATCATGACGTCGCCGGTGAAGACTCCCTGCGGCGGCCCGGGATGGGCCGGGCGGTCACCGTCACGGGAGATCTGCATCTCTGGCTCATCGCCGGCGGGACCGACCTTGTAGACGCCGAGCCGACCGATCACTGCGAGAAGCGCGGCCAGTGTCAAAAAGACTCGCATGACTGTCCTCCTACGGACGGTGAGAGAAATTCCGCTATAGACGATAGGGACGCGTGGCCTAGTTTTTTCTCTCGGGTTCTAGAACGACTTTGCCCAGCACGCCTCCGTCGTCCAGGCATTGCAGCGCGGCGCGGGCTTCCGACAGCGGATAACGCTGTGGCGGCGGCGGTTTGAGTCCCAACGAGACCAACTGATTGAGGCCCGAGGAAAACAGCACCGCGGAGCCAGGAACCTTGTTCAGGTATTCGCCCCACGCGACGCCAAGCACGCCGATGTTGCGCAGCAACAACCGGTTGACCGTCAACGTCGGGACGCTGCCCGCCGCAAACCCGATCACCAGCAATTTGCCATCTATCGCCAGCGCGCGAATCGCGTCGTCGAAGGTGCGGCCACCGATAGGATCCACAACGATGTCGACCCCTTGGCCGTTGGTGTACTCATGCACCCGCTCAACCCAGCCATCGGCCAGATGCAGCACCCGGTCGGCACCGAGCGCACCGACGTAGTCGATGGCTGTTTCGCGGTGCACCACCGCTATCACCTGGCTGGCCCCCATCGCCTTGGCGATCTGGACGGCGGCCGTGCCCACCCCGCCGGCAGCCCCGAGGACCAGCACCGTTTGACCCGGTCGCATCACCGCGCGACGGGACAGCGCGAAATACATGGTGTTGTAATTGACCAGCAGCGACACCGCTTCGGCATCGTCGAGCTCGGCGGGACTGCGAATCACGTGGGAACTCGGAACGGCCACCTGCTCGGCATAGCAGCCGAGCACACCGAACGCCGAAACCCGTTCACCCACACGGAAACCCGAGTCCGCCGGAGCCGAGCGCACCACACCGGCGCATTCCATGCCGGGGACGAACGGCGGCGGCAGCTTCAGTTGGTATTTGCCCTTGGTCAACAGCAGATCCGGAAAACACACGCCGGCGGCGCGGACCTCGATGACGATGTTTCCACCGCGCTCGGATGGGTCGTCGATATCGGTATAGACTATGCCGGCTGGCCCGGAAAGCTCTTGAACAACAGCGGCTTTCATCAAATTTAGAGCTTGAATCCAGCTTTTTGCACGGCCGACAGATCGGTGATCTGGCCCCAGTGGTCGGCTACATCCTGGACCGTCGGCGGCTTGTCGAAGTTGGCTCCCTCGTTGCCGAACAGCGCGACGCGTTGCACCTTGCCGCCGCCGACGACGAACACCGACGCGTTGTCCGGGCACTCCTCGGTGCACAGATAGGCCACCACCGGCGCGACGAATTCCGGCGTCAGCTTCTCTAGCACCTCCTTGGGCATGATGTCTGCGGTCATCCGGGTGGCCGCGATCGGGGCGACGGCGTTGGAGTGGATGTTGTACTTGACCCCCTCTAGCGCCAGCGTGTTGATCAGCCCCACCAGGCCGAGTTTGGCGGCCCCGTAGTTGGTTTGGCCGAAGTTGCCGAACAAACCACTGGTGGAGGTGGCGACCACGACCCTGCCGTAACTCTGCTCCCGAAAATGCGGCCACGCGGCGCGGATGACGTTGTACCCGCCGTACAGGTGCACTCTGAGGACGGCGTCCCAGTTCTCCGACGTCATTTTGTGGAAAGTGCCGTCCCGCAGGATCCCGGCGTTACTCACCACACCGTGCACCGCGCCAAATTCGTCGAGCGCGGTCTTGATGATGTTGGCGGCGCCATCGGCCTCGGCGACGCTGTCGTAGTTGGCGACCGCACGGCCGCCGCCGTCCCGGATCTCGGCTACCACCTGGTCGGCCATCGCCGATCCGCCGCCCGTGCCGTCCCGGGCCCCGCCGAGGTCGTTGACGACGACGCTGGCGCCCTCCCGGGCGAGGGTGAGGGCGTACTCGCGGCCCAATCCCCCGCCCGCTCCGGTAACGACGACGACGCGATCCTGCACTCCGGGCATCAGGTTCCTCTCTGCTGTTCGACGGCGACTCGTCGCCAGATCATCAGGTGACCGGCACCGGCCGCCTAATCAGTAGCCGGTGCCGGGACGAGCGTGGGCCGCCGGCTAGAACAGCTTGCGCGCCAGCTTGAAGGCCCGCTCGGTGTAAGGCGGGTAGATCATGGAAGAGAAGTCGGGACGGGTCGGCTTGGTCAGCACCGACTTGCGGTGACTGAACTCGTCGAAGCCCCACTTCCCGTGATAGGCGCCCATGCCGGAGGAGCCGACACCACCGAACGGCAATTTGGCCGTCGACACCTGGAAGGCCAGGTGGTTGATCAGCATGCCGCCCGCCGGAACCTCTTTGATGAATCGCTCCCGGGTCGCCCGCGACTTGGTGAACAGATACGCCGACAGCGGCTTGGGCCGGGAGTTGATGAAGGCAATCGCCTCATCCATGTTCTTGACGGTGAGCACCGGCAGGATTGGGCCGAAGATCTCGTTCTGCATCAGCGACCCCTCCGGAGCAGGATCGACGACGACGGTCGGCTGGATCCGCAGGCTGGACGCGTCGCATTTGCCGCCCACGGCGACTTTCGATGTCCCGTCGGCCTCGGCCTCGGAGATGTAGCCGCTCAGCCGGTTGAACTGGCGCTCGTTGACGATGCGCATGCCGCTCTGGTTGTCCTTGGACCGGAACTTGGTGATGGCGGCGGCGATCTTGTCGACGAGTTCGTCGCGGATGGACGCGTCGGCCAGCACGTAGTCCGGCGCGACACAGGTCTGGCCGGCGTTGAGGATTTTCAGCCAGGCGATCCGCTTGGCTGCGACATCGACGTCACCGTCGGCCGCGACCACCACCGGGCTCTTGCCCCCGAGTTCCAGCGTCACCGGTGTCAGATGCGGCGCAGCACCCTCATAAACCTTGCGACCGATCTCGGTGCCGCCGGTGAACATGACGCGGTCCAGTCCTTGCGCGATCAACTCCTGGCTCACCATCCCGTCACCTTCGACCACCGCGACCGCATCCTTGTCAAGGTATTTGGGCACCAGCTCGGCCATCAGATGCGACGATGCCGGAGCATATTCCGACGGCTTGAGGATGACGGCATTGCCCGCGGCCAGCGCGCCGACGGCGGGACCCAGCGTCAGATAGAACGGGTAGTTCCAGGCGCCGATGATCAGCACGGTGCCAAAGGGCTCGTACTCCACCCAGCCCCGGCCGGGCAACTGGGGGGCCTCCAGCAGCAGGTACTTGCGGCGCATCCACTTCTTGAGCTTCTTGGCCGCGTACTTGGCCTCACCTGCGGTCGTGGCGATATCGGCGATGAACGCCTCCACATGGTTGCGGTCCAAGTCCTGGGCCAGCGCCGCGGCGATGGCGGGTTCGTTCTCCTCAACCAGCTTGGTGAGCTGCTGCAACTGCTGCTTTCGCCACTCATAGCTGCGGGTGCGTCCGGTGGCGAAGGTCTTGCGTAGCCGGGCCACGGTGTCAGCGACGCTCGGCTGAGCGGCGGGTTGTCCGTTGGCGGGCGTGGTTGCAGCCTTCGGCAGGGAATCGGTGGTCATCGTTGTCCTTCCTTCCCCGAGGTGCCCGCAGCCGGTCGTGCGCGGTCGCTCATCGGTGATAACCGCGATCCTAGTCACCTGGCCGGGACAGCAATAGGACAGCAACCGGAAAGATCACGACAACCCCCGGGCCACCACCACCGTCATCGCGGTGGCGCCCCCACTGGTTGCGATGTCTCAGGAGTCGACCAAGGAGCGCGGCCTACAGCCGCTCCGCCGTCACGAACTCGGAAAACGCGTCTTTGTCGTCGGCCATCGGCGCCTCGGCGACCCAGCGCCCCAGGCGTTGCATCTCGTCCCCGGATCCCACCGCGGCGGCCC
>JALHRH010000056.1 GCA_022841565.1 Mycobacterium sp.
AAGGGCGGCGCGGGCGATGCTGGTGCGAATCCAGGCACCCCCGGTACCTCCGGCGGCAGCGGCACTGCCGGCAGCGGTCCCGCTGGTGTCACGGGCGGCGCGGGTGGTGGCGGCGGCACCGCCGGTAGCGGCGGCAACGGCGGCCCCAACTAGTCACACGGCTTCGCAGCGCCCATCAAGCGGTCACGTGACTCGCATGCACGTCATCGGCCGGCCGCGCCTCGGTCTGCTCCTTGGCCCAGCGGTAGTCCGGCTTGCCGGCGGGTGACCGCTTCACCTCGTCGACGAACCAAAGACTGCGCGGCACTTTGTATCCCGCGATTTCCGAGCGCACAAAGCTGTCCAGATCCGCCAGGGCGGGCCGGGCCCCTTCTCGGGCCTGCACCACGGCAGCGACTTGCTGGCCGTAGCGCGGATCCGGCACGCCGACCACCAGCGCGTCGAACACATCGGGGTGACCCTTCAACGCCGCCTCGACCTCTTCGGGGTAGATCTTCTCGCCGCCGCTGTTGATCGAAACCGAGCCGCGGCCGAGCATCGTGACGGTGCCGTCCTCTTCGACCACGGCGTAGTCACCCGGAATCGCATAGCGCACACCGTTAATGGTCCTGAACGTCTCGGCCGTCTTCTTCTCATCCTTGTAGTAACCGACCGGTATGTTGCCCTTCTTGGCGATGAAACCGCGCACACCAGTGCCGGGCTTCACCTCGTTGCCTTTTTCGTCGAGGACAACGGTGCGGTGGTCGATGGTGACCCGGGGGCCGCCGCTGTGCGGCGCGTCCTTCGCGACGATGCTCGTGCCGCCAAAACCGGTCTCCGAGGAGCCAATTGAATCGGTGATCACCCGATTCGGCAGCAGCTCAAGGAGTTTCTCCTTGATGCTCGGCGAGAACAGCGCGGCGGTACTGGCGAGGACGAAAAGCGACGACAAATCGTAGTCGTTAGCCTTCTGCAACGCATCCAGCAGCGGACGGGCCATGGCGTCACCTGTGAAGAACAGCAGGTTCACTTTTAGTTCGTGAATGGTGCGCCATACCTCGTCGGCGTTGAATTCCGGTGCCAGAACTGTGGTTTGACCGGAGAAGAGTGACATCCAGGTCGCCGACTGGGTGGCGCCGTGGATCATGGGCGGGATCGGGTAGCGAATCATCGGCGGATTCGCGCTGGCGGCCTTGGCCAGGTCGTACTCGTCTTTGATGAATTCGCCTGTGGCAAAGTCGGTTCCGCCAAACAGCACGCGATAGATGTCTTCGTGGCGCCACATCACGCCCTTCGGAAAACCGGTGGTGCCACCGGTGTAGAGCAGGTAGATGGCGTCGGCGCTGCGCTCGCCGAAGTCACGCTCGGGTGAACCCTGCGCGAGAGCGGAGTAGAACTCGACGCCGCCGTAACGCTGGTAGTCCAGGTCTGGAACATCGGAGCCGTCCTCGACGACCAGCACGGTCTTGACGTTCGGGGTGTCCGGCAGCACGTTGGCGACCCGATCGGCGTATTGCCGCTCGTGCACCAGCGCCACCATGTCGGAGTTGTCGAACAGGTAGCGCAGCTCGCCTTCGACATAACGGAAGTTGACGTTGACCAGGATCGCGCCCGCCTTGACGATGCCCAGCATCGCAATCACGATCTCGATGCGATTGCGGCAGTACAGGCCCACCTTGTCGCCTTCACGTACACCCTGGTCCATCAGGTAGTGCGCGAGACGGTTGGCCTTCTCTTCCAGTTGGGCGTAGGTCAACTGCTCGTCACCGCAGATGAGGGCTACTCGGTCCGGCACCGCGTCGATGGCGTGCTCGGCTAGGTCAGCAATGTTTAGAGCCACGGCCACCAAATTAGAACGTGTTACATTTCTTGACAAGCTCACACCCCATGTCGAGGAAGAGGCGATGGCAGTGGCGGACCAGCCAGCAAACGAATCCGAACCCCTGGAAGCAGATGCGCTGGTGGCGCAGCGCGGTCACACACTCATCGTGACGATGAACCGGCCGCATCGCCGCAACGCGCTGAGCAGCGAAATGATGCAAATCATGGTCGAGGCGTGGGACCGTGTCGACAACGATCCCGATATCCGCTGCTGCATCCTGACCGGAGCCGGTGGCTACTTTTGCGCCGGCATGGATCTCAAGGCTGCGACCCAGAAGCCGCCGGGCGACTCCTTCAAGGACGGCAGCTACGACCCCTCACGCATCGAAGCCCTGCTGAAAGGTCGCCGACTCACCAAACCCTTGATCGCGGCCGTGGAAGGACCGGCGATCGCCGGTGGTACCGAGATCCTGCAGGGCACCGACATCCGGGTGGCCGGTCAGAGCGCCAAGTTCGGTATCTCGGAAGCCAAGTGGAGTCTGTACCCGATGGGAGGCTCAGCAGTCCGACTCGTACGGCAGATCCCTTACACGCTGGCCTGCGATCTGCTGCTGACCGGACGGCATATCACCGCCACCGAGGCCCTGGAGATGGGTTTGATCGGACACGTCGTCCCGGATGGCCAAGCCCTGACCAAGGCGCTCGAACTCGCCGAAGTCATCGAGAACAATGGCCCGCTGGCCGTGCAGGCGATCCTGCGGACCATCCGCGAGACCGAAGGAATGCACGAGAACGAGGCGTTCAAGATCGACACCCAGAACGGCATCCAGGTCTTCTTGTCCGATGACGCCAAGGAAGGCCCGCGGGCTTTCGCCGAGAAGCGCAAGCCCGAGTTCAAGAACCGGTAGCCGGCGGCAGGGCTACCGAGGCTTGCGGCTTCGCCGAGCAGCGACGGCGAAGGTGGTTGTAGCCCATCGCCACCACCCAGTGCCATTGACTTTCACCGACCACGGACTATCGTAAAGCACGAACGTTCGTACTGAACGCTGTTGACACTTCAGGCAGGGGCACCATGCACGTGTCGGTAATGCAGTTCATTACAGACCTGACTCCGCGACCGCAGGACCTGGCGGCCTGGACGGAGGACCGAGGATTCGCCGCCCTCTACGTGCCGGAGAAAACCCACGTGCCGACCAGCCGGCAGACGCCGTGGCCCGGGGGGGAGCTCCCGAATTGGTACTTGCGGTGCTATGACCCGTTCGTCGCCCTTTCCGCGGCCGCCGCGGTCACCACCCGGCTGCGCGTCGGAACAGGCAGTTGTCTGGTTGCGGTACACGATCCAATCCTGCTGGCCAAGCGGGTCGCGTCGATCAGCCACCTGTCGAGGGGCCGGTTCGTGCTAGGCGTGGGTTTCGGCTGGAATGTCGAGGAACTTGCCGATCATGGCGTGCCGTTCGCCGACCGGATCGCCGTGACCGTCGACAAGCTGGCAGCCATGCGCGCACTGTGGGAGCCAGATCCGACGGCCTATTCGGGCAGCCACGCGGTCGTCCCGCCGTCCTGGGCGTGGCCTAAACCCGCGCCGGCGCCGCCTGTCCTGTTCGGCTGCCGCCCCGGCGCGCGGGCGTTCGAGGTTATCGCCCGGCACGGCGACGGCTGGCAACCGATCGAAGGCTACGGCGAGCTGCTGCCCGCGTTGCCGAAGCTGCGGGCCGCGTTCGAGCATGCCGGCCGTGATCCCGCAACAGCTTGGGTCAGCGTGTACTCCTCGGCGGGTGATCCGATTGCGCTCGAGCGATATCGCGACGCCGGTGTGTCCGAGGTGGCGCTGACACTACCCTCGGCAGGCCGAGACGAGGTGCTCGCGGCGCTCGACCATTTTGCCCCGCTGGTCGGCGAGTTTGGCCAGGAGCTGACGCGCCATGCCTAGTGCCGAGCACGGCCGCGAAACACGGACTCAGATCCTGCGGAAGGCGATGGATATCGCGTCGGTGAAGGGCCTTTCGGGACTCTCCATCGGAGATCTGGCCGCCCAGCTCGGGATGAGCAAGTCCGGTCTGTTCCGGCATTTCGGCGCCAAAGAGCAGCTGCAGCTGGCCACCGTCGACGCCGCGCTCGGCGTGTTCGAACGCGAAGTTGCGATGCCCGCGCTGGCAGCACCGCCGGGCTTGGATCGACTTCGCGCGTTGATGCAAGCGTGGCTCGGATACCTGGAACGGGACGTGTTTCCGGGCGGTTGCTTCTTCGCAGCAGCCTCGGCGGACGTCGACTCCCAACCCGGGCGGGTCCGCGATCGGATCGCCGAAATCGGGCTTGCGGCAATCGAGGCGATCACGACTGAGGTCCGAGCAGCGCAGGGTCTCGGTCAGCTTCGCGACGACGTCGATCCCCGACAGCTAGCTTTCGAGCTGCACGCCTACGCGCTGGAGGCCAACTGGTCTCGCTTGCTACTGGACGACGATCGCTCGGGCGGACGGGCCAGGCAAGCCGTCGACGCGGCCCTCGCCCGAGCCGCGACCACCGGAGAAGGAGATCAACCGTGAAGTTCGTCCACCACATCCAGCCGGTCGAACCGCGCCGGGCCAGCGGCCTCGTCGCCGACATCTACGACGAGGCTCGGCGTGAGTTCGGCCGGTTACCGGAGCCGGTCAGCATGTTGTCGCCCAACGAGAACCTGCTCGCCGCCTGGTGGGCAACCTTGCGCGAAACTGTGATCGCCGGACACGTACCACGGGGCCGCAAGGAGGCGGTGGCGGCGGCGGTAGCCGCGACGCAGCGCTGTCCGTGGTGCATCGACGCGCACACCACCATGCTGTATGCGGCCGGCGATAGCGCCACGGCCACCGCCATTGTGGCTGGCAAGGAGCCATCCGATTCGGATCCGAACGCGCCTTACGTGGTATGGGCCCGCGGCACGGCCACACCCGGTGGCCCCGCGGCGCCGTTCGCACCCCAGGATGCGCCCGAATACGTCGGCACCGCAATGATTTTCCATTTCGTGACGCGTCTGGTGCTGGTGCTTCTCGATGAGACCTTCCTGCCGGGCGGAGAGCGGGCCCAGTCGCTGATGCGCCGCGCCGGGGGGCTGGCGTTCGCCCGCAAGGTTCGCGCGACGCACCGACCAGGCCTGGCCGCACAACGGCTCGCGACGCATGCGCTGCCCGAAGACCTGGCCTGGGTAGGCACATCGGCACCCATGGCCACCTCGTTCGCCGCGTTGACCCACCTTCTCGAACAATCGCAGCACCTGCCCGAGGCCGGCCGCGATGCCGTCAGGACAGCCGTTGGGGCGTGGCGGGGCGCCCCGCAGCCGATCACGAAAAGCTGGACGACGCAACACACCGACGTTCTGCCCGACGAGCTGCGCCCGGCCACTCATCTCGCTCTATTGATCAGCCTGGCCCCGCACCAGGTGACCGATGCCGACGTGGCCGCAGCTCGAGGGGTGCTGCCCACCGACGACGCGCTGGTGACTGCGCTGGCGTGGGCAGCCTGGACGGCCGCGCGTCGGGTGGCTGGATGGGTCAGCAAACCCGCCTAGTTTTTCTAGCCCAATACCGGCGCGCTGGGCGTGAACACCACCGGCATCGACTCCAGGCCGGACACGAAGTTCGCCGGCCGCAACGGCAGCGCCGACTCGTCAGCCAGACGGAGGTCAGGCAACCGCTGCAGCACCCGCGAGGTCATCAACGATAACTCCAGACGAGCCAGCTGGTTACCCATGCAAAAGTGGGTGCCGAAGCCAAAAGCCAAGTGGCTGTTCGGGTTTCGTCTGATATCGAATTTCTCGGGCTGATCGAACACCGACTCGTCGAAGTTTGCCGATTCGAACAGCAGCATAATCTTCTCCCCGGCGCTCAACGATGTGCCGTGGAACTCGGCATCAGAAGTCAACGTCCGGCACATGTTCTTCACCGGCGATGTCCAGCGCAGCATCTCCTCGATGGCACCGGGCAGCAACGACGGGTCGCTTACCAAGTCGGAGAACTGGTCTCGGTGCCGCACCAGCTGCTCCGTACCGCCGCTCAGCGTGTGCCGGGTGGTCTCGTCGCCGCCGATCAAGATCAACAGCGTCTCCATGACGATCTCGTCGTCGGACATCCGCTGACCCTCGACCTCGGCATTGATCAACACGGAGAACAGGTCGTCGGTCGGCTCGGCGCGGCGTTTGCCGATCATGTCCATGGTGAACTCCGTGTAGGCGGCGAACGCCTCCATCACCCGCTGAAATTCCACCGACGTCGGGTCGATGTGCGAGCTCAGCCCGCACACCAGGTCGTCCGACCACTTCAACAACGTGCCGCGCTCTTGGGGCCGCACGCCGAGCATGTCGCCGATCACCGCCATCGGTAGCGGGGCGGCGATGTCACGGACGAAGTCGCACTCCCCGCGCTCGCACACCGCGTCGATCAGGGTGTCGCACAATTCCCCGATCGAGGCTTCCTTGTCCTTCACCCGTTTGCGGGTAAAGCCGGAGTTGACCAGCTTGCGCCGCAGCAGGTGTGCGGGGTCGTCCATGTCGATCATGTACGGCATACCGGGCTGATCGGGACGGATGCCGCCGGTGCTGGAGAACAGCTCCGGGTTGCGCTCGGCGTCCAGGATGGCCTGATACGTTGTCGCGCCTGCCAATCCGTTGCGGTCGCGGAACACCGGTTGATTGGCGCGCATCCAGCGATACGCCTCCCGCGCCGCGACACCGTCGGCGTAGAAGTTGCCGTCCGCCAGATCGATGTTCTGGATCGTGGGAGGGATGGTCTCCCCGACAAGTTCGGTCATCTACCGCCTCCAGTTTTCTGCCTCGAGCCCATTACAGTAAGCCCCATGTCTGTCTCGCAACACACCATCGCCGGCACCGTTCTCACCATGCCGGTGGTCATCCGCAAAGCCGACCAGCATGCCGCGATGTTCTCCGTCGACGCCGCCGCGGCCCAGCGCCTCATCGACTACAGCGGCCTGCAGATCTTCGAATATCTGCCCGGCCGGGCGATCCTGGCCCAGCTGCTGGTCCGCTACATCGACGGGGATCTGGGCAAGTACCACGAGTACGGCACCGCTTTCCTGGTCAACCCGCCCGGCACCCGCGCAAGTGGCATCCGCGCCATCCGCAGCCTCTCGAAAGCCGCCACCTTCATCCATCACCTGCCGGTCGATCAGGAGTTCACCCTTGAGGCCGGCCGCACCATCTGGGGATACCCAAAGATCATGGCGGACTTCAACGTTCGCGAGGGCCGCAAGTTCGAGTTCGACGTTAGCGCCGACGGTCAGTTGATCGCCGGCATCGAATTCAGCCGCGGCCTGCCGCACCCGGCGCCGGGAACGCAGAACATCACCAGCTACTCCCATTTGGACGGGGTGACCCGGGAGATCTCCTCGACGATGCGCACGACGGGCGTGCGGACCCGACTCGGAGGCGCCAGAATCAGGGTCGGCGACCACCCCTACGCCAAGGAATTGGCGACGCTGGGACTGCCCAAGCGCGCCCTGATGACGCAATCGGCAACCAATGTGGAGATGTCTTTCGGCGACGCACGCGCTCTGTAAGCCGATCCCCATCCGGCCAATTTAGAACGTGTTCTAGCTAAGTCGCAAGCACCGGCTCAGGTCAGCGCTGCGAGGTCACGTACCTGCTCAACGCTGCGGGCACCCACCACCATCATGGTGACGCCGGCAGCCTCCCAAGCCACGATCTGCTTACGCACGTAGTCCAGATCGCCGACGATCATCGCGTCGTCGACCAACTCGTCCGGGATCACCTTCGCCGCCTCGTCCTTGCGGTCCGATCGGAACAGCTTGGTGACCTCGTCGACCACCTCGGAGTACCCCATCCGACGGTAGACGTCGGCGTGGAAATTGGTGTCCTCGGCACCCATGCCCCCCATGTAGAGCGCCAGGTACGGTTTCACCGCGGCGAAGGTGCCTTCCCGGTCCTCGGTGACCACAACCTGCGCCGTCGCGCACACCTCGAAGTCTTCCCGACTGCGCCGGGCGCCGGGCCGGGCGAATCCCTCGTCGAGCCATTCGTTGTACGTGTCGGCCATCCGCGGCGAATAGAAGATTGGCAGCCAGCCGTCACAGATCTCGGCCGCCAGCGCGACGTTCTTCGGCCCTTCCGCCCCCAGCATGATCGGGATGTCGGCGCGCAACGGGTGCGTGATGGGCTTCAGAGCTTTCCCTAAACCCGTTGTCCCGGGGCCGGTCAGCGGCAACGGATAGTGCGGTCCGTCGCTGGTCACCGGCTTCTCCCGGGCCCACACCTGACGCACGATGTCGATGTACTCGCGGGTGCGGGCCAGCGGCTTGGGGAAACGCTGCCCGTACCAGCCCTCGACCACCTGCGGCCCAGACACACCGAGGCCGAGAATGTGCCGTCCCCCGGATAAGTGGTCCAACGTCAGCGCGGCCATCGCGCAGGCGGTTGGGGTCCGCGCGGACAGCTGCACCACCGAGGTGCCCAGCCGCAACCGCTGCGTCTCGCGCCCCCACCAGGCCAACGGTGTATAGGCGTCCGAACCCCACGCCTCGGCGGTGAACAGGGCATCGAATCCGGCCTCCTCGGCGGCGGCGACGAGTTCCGCGTGGTTCCGTGGCGGCGCAGCGCCCCAATACCCCAATTGCAGTCCGAGCTTCATCGCTGCCTCCCGATCGCCGTCTCATAGCGCCCAGTTGAAACCAATGTTAGAACCTGTTCTACTCGAAGGCGTGACAGCCAGCTCAAGCGGCCCGGCCCTGATCGATCACCCTGAGCCGCCCCTTTCCGCTCCGCTATTTTTCTCCTTCGACTACACCCGTTCGGTGGGTCCCACGCTAGGGAAGTTTTTCACCGCGTTGCGTGAGCGCCGTGTTCTGGGAGCACGCGGGTCCGATGGCCGGGTACACGTGCCGCCGCCGGAATACGACCCGGTCACCTACGAACCACTGGGCGAGATGGTACCGGTGGCCAGCGTCGGCACCGTCGTGTCCTGGACCTGGCAGCCTGAGCCCATCGGCGGGGAACCGCTGAATCGGCCGTTCGCCTGGGCGCTCATAAGGCTCGACGGCGCCGACACCACGCTGATCCACGCCGTGGATGCGGGCTCCCCGGAAGCGATCGAAACCGGCACCCGGGTGCACGTGCATTGGGCCGACGAGACCCTGGGCGCCATTACCGATATCGCCTACTTCGCACTCGGCGACGAAGTCGAGGACGTTCCCGAGCCGCAAGCCGGCCTGGACCCGGTCACCATGATCGTCACGCCGGTCTCACTTACGATTCAGCACACCGCGTCCCACGAGGAAAGCACGTACCTGCGGGCGATCGCCGAAGGAAAACTGTTGGGCGCCAGGACAGGTGAACACGGGAAGGTCTATTTCCCGCCACATGGCGCGGACCCGGGCACCGGCCTGCCGACCACCGAGTTCGTCGAACTCTCGGACAAGGGCACGGTGACGACGTTCGCGATCATCAACATCCCGTTCCAGGGCCAGCGCATCAAACCGCCCTACGTCGCGGCCTACGTGCTGCTCGACGGCGCCGATATTCCGGTCCTGCACCTGGTTTCCGACGTCGACGCGCACGACGTACGGATGGGCATGCGCGTCGAGGCGGTGTGGAAGCCCCGCGCGGAGTGGGGATTCGGGATCGACAACATCGAATACTTCCGGCCTACCGGCGAACCGGACGCCGACTACGACTCCTACAAACACCACCTGTAAAGGGCCAGCTACACATGAGTGATCGCAATGTCGCGGTGGTCGGCTTCGCCCACGCGCCGCATGTTCGCCGTACCGACGGCACCACCAACGGCGTCGAAATGCTGATGCCATGCTTCGCGGAGCTGTACCAAGATCTGGGTATCACCAAGTCCGACATCGGCTTCTGGTGCTCTGGATCCTCAGATTTTCTTGCCGGACGCGCCTTTTCATTCCTCAGCGCGGTCGACTCGATCGGCGCCGTGCCGCCGATCAACGAGTCGCACGTCGAGATGGACGGCGCCTGGGCCCTTTACGAGGCTTACATCAAGATCCTTACCGGGGAGGTCGATACCGCATTGGTATACGGCTTCGGCAAGTCGTCGGCCGGGGTGTTGCGCCAGATTTTGTCGCGGCAGACCGATCCGTACACGGTCGCGCCGCTGTGGCCCGACTCGGTGTCGATGGCGGGGCTGCAGGCCCGCATGGGTCTGGACGCCGGCAAGTGGACGCCCGAGCAGATGGCTCAAGTCGCGCTTGATTCATTCGCTCAGTCCGATCGCAACGACTCCGAGAAACCGGCCAAGAGCATCGACGAACTGCTGGCCCGGCCATTCTTCAACGACCCACTGCGCCGGCACGACATCGCACCGATCACCGACGGTGCCGCGGCCATCGTGCTCGCCGCTGACGACCGTGCCCGTGAGCTGCGCGAAAATCCGGCCTGGATAACGGGAATCGAGCATCGCATCGAGACGCCGGCGCTGGGCCTGCGCGATCTCACCGTGTCAACGTCCACCGCCGCTTCGGCGCAGACGGCGACGGGTGGCAGCACCGATGCCGTCGACGTCGCCGAGATCCACGCTCCGTTCACCCATCAGCACCTGATTCTCGTCGAGGCCATCGGGCTACCCGAGTCGACGAGGGTCAATCCGTCCGGTGGCGCGCTGGCCGCCAACCCAATGTTCGTCGCCGGTCTTGAACGTTTTGGCTTTGCTGCACGACACATCTGGAAGGGTTCAGCACGGCGGGTGCTGGCGCACGCCACCAGTGGCCCGGCGCTGCAACAGAATATGGTCGCAGTCATGGAAGGCAAGAACTGATGGCCGGCGCAGGGGCACATCTGGCGGCGGTGCTGGGCACCGGACAGACGAAATATGTCGCCAAACGCCAAGATGTTTCGATGAACGGGCTGGTGCGGGAGGCAATCGACCGCGCGCTAAGAGATTCCGGTTCCACCTTCGACGACATCGACGCCGTGGTCGTCGGTAAAGCGCCCGACTTCTTCGAAGGCGTCATGATGCCAGAACTGTTCATGGCGGATGCAATGGGAGCCACCGGCAAGCCGCTGATCCGGGTGCACACGGCCGGTTCGGTGGGCGGATCCACCGGCGTGGTGGCGGCCAGCCTGGTGCAGTCGGGCAAGTACCGTCGCGTGCTGGCGTTGGCTTGGGAGAAGCAGTCGGAGTCGAATGCCATGTGGGCACTGTCGATTCCGGTACCCTTCACCAAGCCGGTCGGAGCCGGCGCGGGCGGGTACTTTGCTCCACACGTCCGGGCGTATATCCGGCGATCAGGGGCACCAACGCATATCGGTGCACTGGTCGCAGTCAAGGATCGGCTCAATGGAAGCCGCAACCCGCTGGCGCATCTGCAGCAGCCCGACATCACCCTGGATAAGGTCATGCAGTCCCAGATGCTCTGGGATCCAATACGTTTCGATGAGACGTGTCCATCATCTGATGGTGCCGCCGCCGTGATTATCGGCAATGAAGAGAGCGCCGATGCCCGACTCGCGCAGGGACATCCGGTGGCGTGGATCCATGCCACCGCCCTGCGCACCGAGCCGCTGGCATTCTCTGGACGCGACCAGGTCAACCCGCAAGCGGGCCGGGATGCCGCCGCCGCGCTGTGGAAGGCTGCGGGCATCACCAGCCCGATCGATGAGATCGACGCCGCCGAGATCTACGTGCCGTTCTCCTGGTTCGAGCCGATGTGGTTGGAAAATCTTGGCTTTGTTCCGCCGGGCGAGGGTTGGAAACTCACCGAGGCCGGCGAGACGGCAATCGGAGGGCGGCTACCAGTCAACCCGTCCGGCGGGGTGCTGTGCTCGAATCCGATCGGCGCCTCCGGCCTGATTCGCTTCGCCGAAGCCGCGATCCAGGTCATGGGCAAGGGCGGCGACCACCAGGTGCCGGGTGCCCGAAAAGCGTTGGGCCACGCCTACGGCGGCGGGTCTCAGTATTACTCGATGTGGGTGGTGGGATGCGACAAACCGAGGCAAGGCGCCGGATGAAATACACCTGCAGCATCGCGATGGGGCCGATCGATCAGTTGGTGGAAATCGCCAAGACCGCCGAAGAAGTCGGCTTCGACAACATCGCCCTACCCGACTCGCTGTTCTACATGGAGAAGCAGGCCGCCGACTATCCGTACACCCCGGACGGGTCGCGGATGTGGAACGAGGAAACGCCCTGGGTCGACCCGTTGATCGCCGCGGGCGCGATGGGTGCGGTCACCTCGAAGCTGCGGTTCTACACCAACGTGATGAAGCTCGGGTCTCGCAACCCGCTCCTGCTGGCCCGCCAGGTGGGCTCAGTGGCCAATTTGACCAATAACCGGTTCGGCTTCGGCGTTGGAATCGGCTGGGCACCCGAGGAATTCGAATGGTGCGGGGTGCCGTACCAGCGCCGCGGCGCCCGCGTCGACGAGATGATCGAGGTGATCAAGCTGGTGCTGGGCGGTGGGATGGTCGAATTCCATGGGGAATTCTTCGATTTCGAACGGCTACAGATGAGTCCGGCCCCCAGCGAGCCGGTGCCGTTCTACGTCGGCGGCCACACCGATGTCGCGCTCAAGCGCGCGGCCCGTGTCGGCGACGGCTGGACCAGCGCGATGATGACGCACGCGCAGCTCGCTGAAACCATCGCAAAGCTCAACGAATTGCGCGCCGAGTATGGCCGCGCGGACACGCCTTTCGAATTCCAAGCGGTCTGCATCGACAAGTTCGGGGTGGACGGTCACCGCGAGCTGGCCGAGGTCGGGGTGACCGATAACATCGTCATCCCCTGGGTCTTCGACGGCCTGGGCTTCGACGCGCCGCTGGACAAGAAGCAGGATTCACTGAAGCGCTTCGCTGACACGTACATTCAGTCGGGATGGCAGGACGGGTGAGCCGCGACGCGGCCGTCTGCCACTCGCCGAGTGTGATTCTCACGACGGGACATGCCGATTAGCCGTCGCAGAATTCGCAGTCGGCGAACCCCGGAGCGGCGGCGCACTCACTCGACCGACTTGACCCCCGCGATATGCCGCTGCGCCAGGTCCCGGTAGGCCTGCGGGTTGACGTTGACCCACATTTCGGCGCCGGTGCCCTCGATCGGCCCCTTGACCTTGGCCGGCGCGCCGGTTACCAGCATTCCGGCCGGAATCTGGGTTCCACCCACCACCACAGCGCCCGCCGCGACCATGCATCGCGCGCCGATCACGGCACCGTCAAGGACCGTGGCGTGGTTGGCGATCAGGGCCTCAGCGCCGATGTGGGCCCCGTGGATGACGCACAAATGCGCCACCGTGGCACCCGGTCCGACGTCCACGGGGATTCCCGGCGGTGCGTGCAGCACCGAGCCGTCCTGTACGTTGGCGCCCTCGCGGATCACGACGGGTGCATAATCGCCGCGCAGCACCGCGTTGTACCAGACGGACGCGCCCGCCTCGACGGTGACGTCACCGATCAGCGTGGCGGTCGGGGCCACGAACGCGGTGGGATCGACCTTTGGTGAACGGCCTTCGAAGCTGAACATCGGCATCATGTACATATACCGCAAAGCGCATACGCCCCCCAGCAAACACAGCCAGCTCGCCGTCATTGCGCTTCCCGGTCGGAAAACTGTAACGTGTTCTAGTTAGTAGGCAGAATCCGGAGGTGACAGGTGAGTACCGACACAACTGGCGTTGTTAGCCGGGAAGGTGTCCGGGAGATCGATCCCGGCGCGTTGCCGACTAGATATGCCCGAGGCTGGCACTGCCTGGGCTTGGCGAAGGACTTCCGCGACGGCAAGCCGCACTCGGTTCAAGCGTTCGGCACCAAGCTGGTGGTCTTCGCCGACTCCCACGGCGACATCAAAGTGCTCGACGGTTACTGCCGGCACATGGGCGGCGACCTCTCCGAGGGCACCATCAAGGGCGACGAGGTCGCGTGCCCCTTCCACGACTGGCGTTGGGGCGGCGACGGCCGCTGCAAGCTGGTGCCGTACGCGAAACGCACCCCCAAGACTGCGCGCACCCGGGCGTGGACGACCGATGTGCGCAGCGGCCTGCTGTTTGTCTGGCACGATCACGAGGGCAACCCGCCCGATCCCGCCGTCCGCATCCCCGACCTGGCCGAGGCCGGCAGCGACGAGTGGACCGAGTGGCGGTGGAACCGGATCCTCATTGAAGGGTCCAACTGCCGCGACATCATCGACAACATCACCGACATGGCGCACTTCTTCTACATCCATTTCGGGTTGCCGACGTACTTCAAGAACGTTTTCGAAGGCCACATCGCTTCGCAGTACCTGCACAATGTGGGCCGGCCCGATGTGGAGGATCTGGGTTCGTCGTACGGCGAGACGCACCTGGATTCGGAGGCCTCCTACTTCGGTCCGTCATTCATGATCAACTGGCTGCACAACAGCTACGGTGGCTACAAATCCGAGTCGATCCTGATCAACTGCCACTACCCGGTGACGCAGAATTCGTTCGTGCTGCAGTGGGGTGTCATCGTCGAAAAGCCCAAGGGCATGGACGAGAAGATGACCGAAAAACTGTCCCGGGTATTCACCGACGGTGTCAGCAAGGGCTTCCTGCAGGACGTCGAGATTTGGAAGCACAAGACCAGAATCGACAACCCGCTGCTGGTCGAGGAGGACGGCGCCGTGTACCAGCTACGCCGTTGGTATCAGCAGTTTTATGTAGATGTAGCCGACGTTGCCCCGGAAATGGTGGAGCGCTTCGAGATGGAGGTGGACACCACCCGCGCCAACGAGTTCTGGAACGCCGAGGTCGCCGAGAACCTGAAAGCCAGGGATGCTGAAGCGGTCTCCGACGAAGTTCCCGCCGAGCAACACTGACGGTCATGCCTGAGGATCAGCCGGCCGTTCCCGACGTCGATCGGCTCGCCCGGTCGATGCTGATGCTGCACGGTGATCACCACGATCACGAAGAGCCGCACCCGACCAACGGCGGCTCGGACTTTTGGTCCAAGTCAAGGGATTTCACTAACGATCCGCAGCGTGCCGCGGCAGTGGCGGAGGCCAGCCGCGCGGACCGTGAACGCTACCTGACGTCAGGATTGCGTCCGGTGGACTGCCGGTTCTGTCACATCACCGTGGCGGTGCGCAGGCTGGGGCCGGGTCACACTGCGGTGCAATGGAATACCGAGGCGTCACAACGCTGTGCGCATTTCACCGAGGTGCGTGCCTGTGGCGGCAATACTGCGCGCACCAGGTCCTGTCCCCGACTTTCCGATAGCATCGAACACGCGGTCGCCGAAGGCATTCTGGAGCGGGAAGCGGCAGAGTAGTTGTCGCTGCGAGGTGGGCGAGGAGGGCGTCGCCAATTCTGGTGATGCTAGTGGTTGTTGTGACTCGATGGGTAACTGCCGTCGCACCAGTCACATTGGGCTCTGGCGGGAGTCGAGGCCGATCTGCCCGCCTCTGAGCGACAGCAGACCCGAATCACAGCCCGGCGAACCGCTCCTTGACCGCCTCGGCGGTCAGCCCGTAATCGGCCAGCGAGTACTTGTGCTTCGGGGCCCGCGCACCGGTCTGGCTCTCGGCGTGACTGTCCTGCATCGCCTTTCGGGCCTCGTCGGTCAGCGTCAGACCGAAATGGCGGTACACGCCGGCAACCGTTCCCAACGGGTCGGCGATCAGGTCGTGGTAGTCGACGTCGCAGAACTGCGCCGAATCATACGAAGCGCGGGCGGTGTTGAACCGCTCCAGTCCGCGCGACCAGGTTTCCACCGCGTCGGCACCTATCTGGGCGCCGAGGAAGGCCGTTGACCAACCCTCTGCGGTGTGCTGCGCCAGCGAGCACATCGACGCCATGATCGTCTCCACCGGCCGGTGGGTCTGAATCACGAGGGCGTCCGGATAGGTCGCCATCAACGCGTCGAGTGCGAACAGGTGGCTGGGGTTCTTGAGCACCCAGCGCTGGTCGGCGTCATTGGAGCCAATGAGTTGCAGATTGCGGCGGTGCCGACGGTATGACGGCGTCCAGTCCTGCCCGGCCAGCCATTGCGCGTAGCTGGGTATGTGCGCCAACGTTTCGTAGGACACCGAATGCAGCGACTGGCGCAGCAGCTGCCAGCACTCCTCCAGTTCGTATGCCGCCATGAAATGCAGGCCGGTATAGTCCGGGTTCTCCTCGTGGTGCCGGGTGAACTGCGCGTTCAGTTGGCTGTACCACGGATTCGATTCCCAGGTGTCCCGGGGCGGGCGCGGCTGCGGGAACTCGGCCAGCCACAAGTGCAGGCCCTGGTGGGCCGGGTCGGCGCCCAGCAGCCGGTGCAGCGCCGTCGTCCCGGTGCGCGGCAGCCCGGTCACGAAGATCGGTCGCTCGATAGCCACCTCCGCATACGCCGGGTACTGCTTCCACGCCGACTCGGACAGCAGCCTGGCCACCAGCGCGCCGCGTAGAAAGAACCGATTCATCTTGCTGCCCAACACCGTCAGGCCCGCATCGCGCCTATACGAGTCCAACAGCACACCCAGCGCCTCGCGGTAGTTGTCGTCGTCAGGACCGAAATCGTCCAGCCCGGTCAGTTTGGTCGCCGACGCGTGCAGATCGTCGACGGTGCCGACATCAGTTCGATCCGGCATTGTTACGCCGCCTCTCCCCCGCACGCGGGAGGTACCCCCACCTCATCGCTACGCTCTGCATCGTCGGCGCCGGCATCAGTTGTGGTACTCCCCGCAATTGACGTCCAGGGTCTGCCCGGTGATGCCGCTGGACAAGTCGCTGGCCAGGAACAGGATCGCCGAGGCCACCTCGTCCTCGGTGGGCAGCCGCTTGAGGTCGGAGTTCGCGGCGGTGGCCTGGTAGATCTGCTCGGCGGTGGTGCCGTACTTGCCGGCCTGGTGGTTGAAGTACCCCTGCAGCGTGTCGCCCCAGATATAGCCGGGTGCAACCGAATTGACGCGGATGCCGTGCTCACCCAGCTCGGTGGCCAGCGACTGCGACATGGCCAGCAACGCCGACTTGGCCATCTTGTAGGCGCCGTACTTGGCTTGCGAGTGTCGGATCACCATGGAGTTGACGTTCACGACGGAACCCTTCGACACGGACAGCGCCGGTGTGAAGCCCTGGATCAGCCGCAACGCACCCAGCGCACTGAGCTCGATCGCGTCCCGGATGTGCTGAAACGTGGTGCCGGCCAACGGCTTCATCGACGGCACCCGGAACGCGTTGTTGACCAACACGTCGACCTTGCCGTAGGCCTCCAAAGAGGCGTCGACGAGATTGTTGACCTGATGGTCGTCGGTAATGTCGGTGGGCACCGCCACCGCCTTGCGGCCCAAGTCGACGACCTGCTTGGCGACGTCGTCCAGGCGGTCGGCGCTGCGCGCCGCCAGCACCAGGTCGGCGCCTTCGACTGCACATCGGCGCGCCAACGTGGTACCCAGACCCGGACCTACGCCGCTGATCACCACTACCTTGCCGCCGAGTAGTTCGGTCATCCCAGCATCCTTGCCGCAATCTGCAACTGGCGCAGAGCAATTCGTGCCCGCCAGTCGTCGTCGGAAATCTTGTTGTGCTCGAAATAGGGCAGTAAAGCCGGCACCGCGCCGACGTCGACCAATTCGACGGTCGGACCGTCGGCCTCGGTGAGCTCTCGGGATACCCGTTGCCAACGGAATTGCAGGTATCCGCGTCGATGACCAATCGTCTCAACCCAGTTGGTCACACCGGGATTCTGATCGCTGACCACGATGCGGATCTTGCCGTCCGGATCCGCTTGTGCCTGAGTGTTGTTCAGCGATGTCTGGTGGTTGATGTAGTCGAGCGAGATGTACCACATGCTGCCGAGCTGGAAGCCGAGGTACGGGGCGTCGCTCACCGGCACCGTGATCACCAGCGCCTGATCCGGCCGGAGTTCGAAGTGGCCGACCGACGAGTACTGGGTAGCCAGTCCGCCCGGAGTCAACCGCGGCGGCACCATGGTGTTGACCGGAATCTTGAGGTAGAACCACTGCGGGAACTGCAGCCAGGTCTTGACCCGGTTCACCAGCTGCTTACCCGCTGTAGCGTAACGCTTTTCGATCAGCTCGCGGGTCAGCGGCGGCGGTGCGGTGCCCGCGGTGTCCACCCGTTCGATGGTCAGCGTGCCGCGGGTCGCCGACCAGTCGGCGTAGACCTCGCGCATGACCAGTTGCCCGGCGCCGGTCGGCCGCAACCGCCACTCGAAGCTGCCGTCGGGTGCGATGTCGAGTTCGCGGTCGTCGAACGCGACCTGGCTGACCGGGACGTTGTCGTCGGTGTACTCACCCCCGAGCAGTTGGAAGCTGAGGTCGGTGGTAGTTCCGCGTACACCCCGCACCACGTAGTCGCGGTCGGCGTGCACGCGGGTGCCGAAGTAGAGGGTGTCGGGGTTGTCCAGGCCCATCTTGGTGAACGGCCCGGTTCCGGACTGCAGGAAAGGATGGTCGCGCTCGTAGTCGAAGGCCAGGTGCATGCAGCCGGCCACGCAGCCGGCCAGATACTGCAGTCCTTCGAGAAGGTCGGCTTCGGTCTCGATATGCGGGGCGGCGGCGATCAGTTGCTCGGCTTCCGCGATCGCTGCGGTGAGCGGTTCAGAGAACACGTGATCGACGCTAGAACGTGTTTCTATTTTGAGTCAACCGCGAACATTTCCGCGCGTAGCACGCGACGCTCACCGACGAAGCCGAATCACCTTATGAGGTGCACTGGTTGGCCAGGGTGATCAGTGCCTGGCGCACATCCGGATGCCGGTTGAGGTAGTCGATCAGATCGGTGCCCGACCCCGACGCCTGCGAGCGCGCGGTGATCTCGGCCTTCACGTCGGGATGCCGGTCCAGGTAGCCCTGAACCTGTTCGGATGCCGTCTGACCGAACGTGGTGTTGCACTGTTGCGGGTCGGCGTGGGCCATTGGCAGCGCAATCAATCCCGCAGCCACCGCACCCAGCAACCCGCCGGCAAGGACGCCAAAAATCCTGGTCATGCCGTCCAGGTTACTCACGCCAGCCGGACCGGACCCGTCGCTCAAACGCTACTGGCCGAACCCGGATTGCAGGTCGCCTGCGTTGTAACCGCCGGAGGATTTCTGGCCCGAGTTGAAGAACCCGGTGTTAAGCACGCCCGAATTTCCAATTCCCACACCATTTCCGCCCCGGTTTGCGATGCCCGCCGAGACCTCGGCACTGGCCGTGTTGAAGAAGCCGGTGCTGTTCGGACCGCCATTTTGAATGCCCGAGCTGCCGCTACCGGTGTTGAAGAAGCCTGAGCTGTCGGTGCCGGTATTGCCAAAACCGGAGTTGGGGCCAGGCCCCGTGCCGATCTCGCCGAATCCGGTGTTGAGCTTGCCCGCGTTGAAGGCGCCGGTATTCGTGAGGCCCGAGTTAGCCCACCCGGTGTTAAACGCGCCGGAGTTGAAATCGCCGGTATTGTAGCCGCCCCCGTTGAAATTGCCGGTGTTGAGGATTCCTGAATTAGCGCTGCCGGCGTTGAACTCGCCGCCGTTGCCGAAGCCGAAGTTGGCCAAGCCACCACTTCCGGCGCCGGTATTGAGTTGACCAGCGTTTCCGAAGCCCGTGTTGAGGCCGCCTGAGTTCCACAGGCCCGTGTTGTGGCCTGCGGGTATGAAACTGCCCAACGAGCTACCCGAGTTTCCGATGCCCACATTCGAACTGCTGGAGTTGCCGATGCCCATATTGTTGTCACCGGAGTTGAAAAATCCAATATTACCGCTGCCGGAATTAAATAAGCCGATGTTGCCACTGCCCGAGTTCAACGCTCCGATACCTATTTGGTTGTTACCGTTGAGCCCAATTCCAATATTATTATTGCCGGTGTTCCCGAAGCCAAGATTGCTCATCCCGGTGTTGCCGAAGCCGCGGTTCAGATCACCGGTATTACCGCTACCTAGGTTGCCGTTGCCGCTGTTTCCGTTGCCGATGTTGCTGTTGCCCGTATTACCCATACCAATGTTGGAATTTCCGGTATTTCCACTGCCGATGTTGGTGTTTCCAAGGTTCCCGTTACCGATGTTTCCGAGGCTCTTTATGTCGGCGCCGAAAGACCCGTTGCCGAAGCCGAGGTTTGAGTTTCCGTAGTTGCCGCCCCCGACGTTGCCGTTACCCCAGTTGCCGCCCCCGATGTTTCCGTTGCTGCCGGCTGGGTCAAATGAGCTACCGTTTCCGCTGCCGAAGTTGGAGTTGCCGACATTGCCGCTGCCGAGGTTGCCGCTGCCCGTGTTTCCGTTACCCAGGTTGCCGTTGCCAATGTTGCCGATGCCCAAGTTGGGTAACGCATTTTGTAGCGTCTGCGCCCAGGGCGCCAGCTGCGCGGCCGCCGTCGATGCGCCGGAGTGGTACCCGACCATCGCGCCCACATCGGCAGCCCACATTTCCTCGTACATGCCCTCGGCAGCCATAATCGCCGGTGCATTGAGCCCCAGGAAATTCGACCTAACCAGCTGCACGAACGCACTTCGGTTGGCCGCCACCGCTAACGGATGAATCGTCGCCGCCCGCGCCGCCTCGAACACGCTGGCCACGGCGCGCGCCTGCCCAGCCGCGCCCTGCGCTTGCGCCGCCGCCGCATGTAAGAACCCGGCATATGGCGCCGCGGCCGCCGCCATCGCAGCCGATGCCGGACCCTGCCACGCCTGGCTCGCCAACCCTGAAGTCACCGATCCGAACGAGTCCGCCGCCGACCCCAACTCCGCCGCCAAGCCCTGCCACGCCACGGCTGCCTCCAACATGGGGGCCGAACCCATACCGATAAACATCCGCATCGAATTGATCTCCGGCGGCAACATCGCAAAGCTCACAGCAACCAGTCCTCTCGGCGGCGGCCCCAAAAGCCGCCGGCACCACAGAATTTAGAGGAAGCCTGGATCCGATACCTGGCTTTAGCCAAATTGATGACATTGATGCGTTACCGCGCCCGCCAATTCTCTGATCGCGCTTGATTTCCAGCGGAATGTCGATCAACTATCCTGACCGCCGATCGGCTTGCGGTGGCCGGCCCGGTGCAGAAACCGGCATGCCACACCGCTAAGCGTGTTTCGTGATCGAGCATTCGGCGGGCATCGCTACGCGCACTACCCCCTACTACTGCAGCCGTAGATAGTGGTTGGTGTGGTTTGGGCGTGTCTGCGCTGGTCAGGGCGGTGACCGCGGCATTGTTCGGAGTTTGTGAAGACATCTGAATTAGCCGCGGCCGCCGCGGTT